>JAPPMY010000220.1 GCA_028818855.1 Rhodospirillales bacterium | reverse complement strand
TTCGTAATGCATGGGTCGGGAGTTCGAATCTCTCCTGCGGCACCAATCCCGGTTTTGAGCGATCCCACCCATTTCTTGCATCGTCGCGCGGCGGGACCAGTCGACTCCGCGGAGCCGGCCGTCGAGAATGGCGGTGTCGCGAGACGCGTGGGACCTTGGGTGAGGGTTGCCGTGAACTCCAGGACTCTGCCCCAGCCGTGCCCGGATTGGGCGTTGTTTCTCGACTTTGACGGCTGTGTCGTCGATATCGCGCCGACGCCGGAGGCCGTCGTCGTCCCGGATTGCCTGCCTTCGCTGTTGGTCGCGTTGCGCGAGGCGCTGGGCGGTGCCGTCGCGATCGTATCGGGCCGCCCCATCGAGCAGATCGACGGTTTCCTGGGCTCTGCCGTCTCGGCCGTTGCCGGATTGCACGGGCTCGAGCGGCGCAGGGCGGACGGCGGGGTTGTCCGCCCCCCCTTGCAGCGGCACGACTTGCGTGCCGTCCGGGCGCTGCTGGCCGCGTTCGCGGCGGAGCGTCCGGGTGTCCTCGTCGAGGACAAGACATACACCGTCGCCCTGCATTATCGCCTTTCCCCGGCGCTGCGGGACGACTGCAGGGATGTCGTGACTGCCGCCCTCGAGCACGCCCCTCGGGGCTGGCAGGTGGTCGAAGGCAAGTCCGTGCTCGAAATCAGACCGTGCGGGCCCACCAAGGGCACGGCCATAGAGGCGTTCATGGGCGAAGCGCCGTTTCTCGGGCGGACGCCGGTCTTCTGCGGCGACGATATCACGGACGAGGACGGATTCCGGGTCGTCAACGCGCGGGGCGGCGTGAGCATCCGCGTGGGCCAAGGCGCGGCCACGCAGGCGGCGGCGCAGGTCGATACGGTGGGCGAGCTGCTGGACTGGCTGAAGCGGGTGGCCGCCGCCACGCGGGCATCCGGTTGAACCCAGGGTGGGGCCGGCCTACGCCTCGGAGAGCCGGGTGACGAACCGCTCGAACCAGGCTTCCACGCTGTTCGACCGGAGAACGTCCATCGATCTCTGCCAGCGTTCCCTCCGCTCGTCAGAAGGCATCGCGAGCGCCGCGTGGATGGTCTTGGCGACGCCCTCCACGTCGTAGGGATTCACGATCAGCGCGTCCGGCAGATACTCGGCCGCGCCGGCGAAGCGCGAGAGCACGAGAACGCCCGGATCGTCGGGCCGCTGGGAGGCCAGATACTCCATGGCGACGAGGTTCATGCCATCGCGCAGGGGCGTGACCAGACCGACCCGCGCCTGGCGCAGGAAACCGAAGAGCGCGCGCCGGCTGAAGCTCTTGTTCAGGTAGCGGATCGGCACCCAGTCGACGTCCGCGAACTCGCCGTTCACGTGCCCGGCGAGCGTCTCGAGAGCACGCCGGATCTCCGAATATTCAGCGATTCCGCCCCGGCTGGGGGGTGCCACCTGCATCAGGGAGACGCGGTTGAGGTGGCGGGGGTGGGCGCGCAGAAGATGCGCGAACGCGTCGAAGCGCTGTACCAGCCCCTTCGAGTAGTCGAGCCGGTCCACGCCGATGATAAGGCGGCGGCCGGCGAGGCTGACCCGAAGGCGCTCGGACTCCCGGCTGCTCTCGGCCAGGGCGGCGTTGCGCTCGACATAGCGGGTATCGATGCCGATCGCATGGGTCTCGACCCTGAACGCCCTGCGGAACGCGCGAACAACCGCGCCTCCCTCCCGCTCCTCCGCCCGTGCCCCCGCCTCGCGAATCAGGTAGTCAAGAAGATGACCGCGGTCCGTCTCCGTCTGGAAGCCCACAAGGTCGAAGAAGGAGAAGCAACGCATGAGTTCCTTGTGCACCGGCAGCGTCGCCAGCAGATCCCGGGGCGGCAGGGGTGTGTGCAGGAAGAGGCCCAGGCGGTTCCGTATTCCGAGCCGGCGCAACGCCTGGCCAAGCGGAATCAGGTGGTAATCGTGGATCCAGATCAGGTCGTCCGGCCGCAGCAGGCCGGAGAGCCTGCGAGCGAACCCGGCGTTGACGCGCCGATAGCCCGCGTAGTTCACGCGGTCGAAGTTGACGAGATCGACGCGGTAATGAAAGAGCGGCCAGAGCGTGGCGTTGGCGAAGCGGTTGTAATACTCCTCGTAGTCGCGTTCGCTGAGATCCACCGTGGCGCGGGCAAGCCGTCCGCTCTCGGTCACCCGCACGGTGTCGTCGGGTCGGGCGACCACCTCGCCGCTCCAGCCGAACCAGATGCCACCCGAGCGCCTGAGCGCCGCGAGCACCGCCACGGCCAGGCCGCCCGCAGCGGTCTTGCCCTCGTTGACCGGGGCGACCCGGTTGGAAACGACGACGATGCGATTCGTCATGGGTGTCGCGCTATCCCACGATTGGAATCATCGGGCTTGTGCCCACGACGGAAACCCGGCGGGGACGGGCGCCGGAATCATACCATCAGAACGCATCCTCCCACGGCCGGGAGAGCTTGAGCGCCGAGGTGATCAAGCCGACCATGCTGTAGGTCTGCGGGAAATTCCCCCACAGCTCTCCCGTCCTCGGGTCGAGGTCTTCCGAGAGAAGGCCCATCGCGTTGCACGAGGCGAGCATGTTCTCGAACAGCCGCCGCGCCTCGTCCCGCCTGCCGAGGGCCGCGATGGCGTCGATGTACCAGAACGTGCAGACGTTGAAGGCGTTCTCCGGCGCCCCGAAATCGTCCGTTTCGACGTATCTGAACACGTGGTCGCCGCGCCGCAGCTCGCGCTCGACCGCTGCCACTGTGCCGCTGAAACGCGGATACCAGGCGCTGCAATACGAAATCTCGTGCATGAGCAGCAGCGCCGCGTCGATTTCGCTGCCTCCGAATGCGCTCACGTAGCTCTGCTTTTCCTCGTTCCAGGCCTCGCGCTCGATGCACTCCCTGATCGTTTCGGCGCGCGCCCCCCACAGCGCCGCGCGCTCCTCGAGCTGGAGTCGGCGGGCGATGGTCGCGAGGCGATCGCAGGCCGCCCAGCACATGAGCACCGAGAACGTGTGGATGCGCTCGGTGCCGCGAAGCTCCCACAGCCCCGCGTCCTCCTTGTCGTGGAGCCGGAATGCCGCCTCGCCGACCCGTTCCAGCACGCGGAACAGGCTCTCGTCTCCCTGCAGATCGATTCGCTCGTCGAAGAACACCTGTGCGCAGGCGAGGATGACGTTGCCGTACACGTCGTTCTGGGTCTGGACATGGGCGAGATTGCCGGCCCGCACCGGCTGGTGCTCGCGATAGCCCCGCAGCGTATCGATCTCGCGCTCCGTGAGCTGGGTCTCCATGTTGATGCCGAACACCGGCTGGAGCGTGCCGTCGGGGCTCGCGGCGACGATGTTCAGGATGTAGTTGAGATACTCCTCCATGGTGCGGGTGATGCCCAGGCGATTGAAGGCGCGGACGACGAAATAGGAATCGCGCAGCCAGCAAAAGCGGTAATCCCAGGTGCGGGAGGTTCCGTTCGCCTCGGGTATGGACGTGGTGATGGCGGCCACCATGGCGCCGGTCTCTTCGACCTCGCACAGCTTGAGCGTGATCGCCGCCCGGATCACCTGGCTCTGCCACTCGAACGGCAGCGCGAGGTAACGGACCCATTCCCGCCAATAGTCCTCCGTCCTTTCGAAGAACTCCCGGCACAGCTCCGCAATGTCCCGCTCGATGGAGTCGTCGGGGCCGAGAATGAGGTCGAGCGGGCGGTTCAGCAGGAACGCCGTCTCCTCGAGCACGAAGGAAACCGGCACGTTGGTGGTGAGCCGCAGGACGTGGTCGGGCAGGACGTAACGCAGGTGATTGCTGCCGCGTGTGACGGTCGGCCGCTCGGCGCCGTAGTTGCCGGCCGGCCGCAGCCTTATGCGGACATGCGGGTTGCCGGAGAGCGGTATCAGCCGCCGTATCATGGTCAAGGGGCGGGCGAGGCGGCCGTGCCGCTTGAAGCGGGGTGCGAAGTCCTGGATCTTGAGCGCATCGCCGGACTTGCTGCGCAGCGTCGTCTCGACGATCGCCGTATTCGGCAGGTAGCGCTGCTCACTGCTGTCGAGGCCGTCAAGCTCGACCTCGTAGAAACCGATGGGCTCGATGGGCTGCAGCAGATCGCAGAATACCGGGTTGCCGTCGAAGCGGGGCATGCACGCCCAGACCAGCCGTGCCCGCGAGTCGAGCAGGCCCGCATAGGTGCAGTTTCCGATGATGGCGAGATCAAGCGATCGCATCCCTGACCCTCTCGCCGGGAAGCCCGGCATCGAATCCCCGCAACGGCAGCAGTATAGCATCGCCCCGACAGGGCACTGACCGGGCGCGGCGCCGGAAGCAGCCGTCGGCAGCGTGGCCGGCTCGTCGATCGACGGCGCGGGCGGTGTGGCATACTGAAGCCGGTCCTGGAGCCGAGAAGGGGAGGGAACGTTGAAAGACCGTTTCGACGTCTCGGGTCGAACCGCATTCGTCACGGGCGCGAGCCGGGGGATCGGCCGCGCCATCGCGCTGGCGTTGGCCGAGCACGGCGCCGACGTGGCGATCAATCACACGTCGGCGTTCGATGCCGAGGTCGGCTTTCCGGATGCGGCGAGCGAGCTGGTCGCCGAGGCGAGATCCCACCGGGTCCAAGCCTTCGCGATCGAGGGCGACCTGTCAGTCGACGGCGCCGTAGTCGACGCGTTCGACCGGGCGGTCGCGGCCCTGGGCCGCGTCGATATCCTCGTGAGCAACGCCAACATCCAGATTCCCTGCGCCTTCGAGGATGTCACGATCGAGCAGATCGATCTCCAATGCCGGATGAATTACCGCATGCCCATTCAGCTCCTCCAGCGCGCGCTGCCCCCGATGGCGGAACGCGGCTGGGGCCGCGTCTTGACCATCGGCAGCGTGCAGCAGGCCGCCCCGATGATCGAACTCGCGGTCTATGCCGGCCTGAAGAGCGCCCAGTACAACCTGGTCATGAATTTGAACCGCGGATACGAGAAATCGGGGGTCACCATCAACAACCTCTCCCCGGGCCTCATCGATACGGATCGCAACCGCTTCCTGAAGCACACCGAGGCCGACTGGCAGGCGACGATCGAGCGGGCGAGCCCGATGGGCCGGGCCGGACTGCCGGAGGATCTCGTGGGCGCCGCCCTCCTGCTGTGCTCGGATGCCGGAAGCTTCATCACCGGCGCCAACCTGAACGTGACGGGCGGCGCCGACCTGCCCCGGATTTGACCGGCGTTCCCGCCAGGGTCGCGGCCCTGGCTAATGGGAGTGCCGGGGCAGCGTCGCCGTCACGGAGCGATAGCGGGTCGCGAATTCCAGGCAGCCGCCGTCGGCGAGCTGCCCGACGTGAGCGCGGTAGAGTTCCTCCCAGGGCGTGTGGTGTTCGAGTTCGGCGGGCGTGTGGGCGGCGCGGCGGGCCGCCAGGGTTTCTTCGGGCAGCAGGATGTCCACCCGCCGGCGGCGGAGGTCGACCCTGAGCCGGTCGCCGGTCTCCAGGATCGCAAGGTTGCCGCCGACGGCGCTTTCAGGGCTGGCGTTCAGGATCGAGGGGCTGCCGGAGGTGCCGGACTGGCGGCCGTCGCCGATGGTCGGCAGCTCATGGATGCCCGCTCGGATGAGTTCCGCCGGCGGCTGCATGTTCACGACTTCCGCCGATCCGGGGTATCCGACCGGCCCCGTGCCGCGCATCACCAGGATGCAGGTCGCGTCGATCCCGAGCGCCGGGTCGTCGATCCGGGCCCGGTAGTCCTCCGGGCCGTCGAAGACGATGGCCCGCCCCTCGAACGCGTCCGGGTCGTCGGCAGCCTCGAGAAAACGGGCGCGAAAGCTGTCGGAGATCACGCTCGTCTTCATGATCGCGGCGCTGAAGAGGTTGCCGCCCATCACCACGAAGCCGGCCCGTTCCTTTAGCGGCCTCGCGAACGGGCGGATGACATCCTCGTCCGCTGGCGCCGCGCCGGCGACGTTCTCCGCCACCGTTCTGTCGTTCACTGTGAGGGCATCGCCATTCAGCTTGCCTGCGCGCAGCAGTTCTCCCATGACGGCTGGCACGCCGCCGGCGCGGTGATAGTCCTCCGCCAGGTAGTCGCCCGCCGGCTGGCAGTTGACCAGCAGCGGCACGTCGTAGCCCACCGCCTGCCAGTCGTCCAACGTGAGTTCGACGCCGATGTGACGTGCGATCGCGTTGATATGGATGGGCGCGTTGGTGGAACCGCCGATCGCGCTGTTGAGCGCGATGGCGTTCTCGAAGGCGGCGCGGGTCAGGACCTTCGCCGGCGTGAGATCCTCGTGGATCATGGAGACGATTCGCCGGCCGGTCTCGTAGGCGTACTGGGCACGCTCCTTGTTCGGTGCGGGCGGCGTGGCCGAGCCCGGCAGCGACATGCCGAGCGCTTCCGCCAGCGAGTTCATGGTGGACGCCGTGCCCATGGTGTTGCAGTGGCCGGGGCTCGGCGCCGACGAGGCCACCATCTCGATGAACTTCTCGTCGGTGATTTCCCCGGCGGCGAGCAGGCGGCGGGCTTCCCAGAGGATGGTGCCTGAACCGGCGCGGCGGCCCTCCCACCAGCCGTTCAGCATCGGCCCGCCGTTGAGCGAGATCGCAGGCAGGTTTGCCGTCGCTGCCGCCATGATCATCGCCGGCGTGGTCTTGTCGCAGCCCGTCGTCAGGATGACGCCGTCGATGGGATAGCCGTGCAGGATCTCCACGAGGCCGAGGTAGGCGAGATTGCGGTCGATGGCGGCCGTCGGCCGCCGGCCGCTCTCCTGAATCGGGTGAACCGGGAACTCGAGCGGGATGCCGCCTGCCTCGCGGATGCCGGCGCGCATGCGTTCCGCCAGGCTCTGGTGGATGCGGTTGCATGGCGAGAGGTCGGACCCTGTCTGCGCGATGCCGACGATGGGCTTGCCGGACTGCAGCTCTTCACGGGTCAGGCCGAAGTTCATGTAGCGCTCGATATAGAGCGCAGTCATGCCGGGATCGAGCGGATCGTCGAACCAGCTTCGGCTGCGAAGCACCTTTCGGGCCATCACCACTCCTCCCCAAATGTTGCTTTCCCGCCACTCAGTGGCTGGCTCAGCCCTTCGTCACGCCCTCCATCAGGCCCTTGAAGAAGAGCCGCTGGGCGAAGGTGAAGGCGATGATGCCGGGCGCCACGACCACGACGTAGACCGCAGCGATGCGCGGCCAGGCCCATTGGCCCATGCCGCCCTGGGCCGCGGCCAGCACGACGGGCATGGTGCGCACCTCCTGGTCGTTGGTCAGCGTCGTGCCCAGCAGGAACTCGCCCCAGGCCGTGACGAAGTTGACGATGAAGACCACGACGAGCCCGTTTCGCACCAGCGGCAGGCAGACCATCCAGAGCGTGCGCCAGTGGCCGGCGCCGTCCATCCGCGCCGCCTCGATCAGCTCGTGCGGCACGAGCTGGAACACCGCGCGCATGATGAGCACGCTGATCGCGAGGTTGAGCGTGATGTAGGGCAGGATCAGCCCGCTCGTGCTGTTGATCAGGTCGAGCGCGCTCTGGATCTCGTAGATCGAGATGATCGAGACCACACGGATCGGGAAGTAGAGCGAGACCAGGAACACCGTGACGATGATCCCGGTGCCGCGCGGCTTCACGTGGACCAGCGCATAGCCCGCGAGCACCGCGCAGGCGGTGGTGATGAGCACCGTCGCGCCGGTCACGTAGATGCTGTTGAAGAGGTTGGTGGGCAGCGTCTCGATCTTGTCGAAGACGTAGCCGTAGTGGGAGAGGTCGAACTTGCGTGGCCAGAGCTGGCCCCGCATGGAATCCGGCAGCGACTTGACCGAGAGCAGCAGGACCCAGGCCAGCGGCAGCAGGATGATCCACACGAAGATCCAGATTACCCCGTGACGGACGAGCCCGTTGCGGTTGCGCTGGAGCCACGACTTTCTGCGGCGTCGGCGGAGCGGGGCGGGAGCGGCGGCGTCTGCAACCATGGCGTCCTCAGTCCCGCGGCTTGAAGATGTAGATCAGGATGACGACGAAGAACATCATCACCACCGACCCGATCATGCCGATCGCCGCGGCGAAGCCCTGGCGCCACAAACCGATCTTGAAGGCCTGGTCGTACATGAAGATGGTCCACGTATAGGTCGGCGAGGCGCGGTTGAAGCCGCCGAAGATCAGGTACTCGTCGATCACCGCCATCGAGGTGCCGAAGCGCAGCACCACCAGGATCATCATGATCGGCGCGAGCCTCGGCATCGTCACGTGCCAGAAGAGCTGCCATTCGTTGGCGCCGTCGAGCCGTGCCGCTTCGTTGAGGTCCTTGGGAATGACGGCGAGCCCTGCGAGGAAGAAGATGGTGTGGTAGCCGAGGCCCCACCAGATTTCCATGATCGCGATAGACGGCAACGTGAGCGGGGTGCCGCCCAGCCACTGCGGCGCGTTGTGGAAGGTGAAGATCTCCAGCACTTCCACCAGGACGAAGTTGATCGGGCCGACCTGGTAGTTGTACATCCACTTCCACAGCACGAAGACGAGCGTGGACGGGATGATCGCCGGGATCAGCAGCACCACGCGGTAGAAGGTCGCGAGCCCCGGCTCCCGGACCCGGTCCACCAGGATCGCGAGCAGCAGAGGGAAGATGATGGTCCCCGGCAGGAACATCATCGTGAACAGCGCCGCCCGCCACAGGCTGGTCCACATCAAGGGGTCGTTGAACGCCTCGATGTAGTTGTCGACGCCGATCCAGTTCGCCGGCTCGTTGGTCAGGAACTCGAAGTCGGTGAAGCTGATCCAGATCACCCGGATGATCGGGTAGACCTGATAGCCGACGAAGAAAATGATCGCGGGCGCCAGCAGGACCCAGGTATTGAGGTCCCGGAGCGCCTTGGCCGCGTTGTAGCGCTGCGCCATGGGGCTGCGCGCGGCGTCAGGCTTGCCCGCGCGGGTGCGCCGCGGGTGGGGCGAGCGATTGTGTCAATGCCGGTACGCGACGCACCGGGGGAGGGAGCGCCCGCCGCGCTCCATCCCCCGGGCGAAAGGCGTCGCTACATGCGCTCGAGCTCGGCGAGCACCGCATCCCTGGTGTTCTGCAGGGCGACTCGCGGATCGGGCTCCTCGCCCTTGAGATAGGTCTCCCAGGTCGCCTGGCCGATGATGAACTGGTGCAGGCCGATCAGGTGGTTGGTGATCGCCTTGGCCCGCTCGAGCTGGCCCCGGACCAGTCCCACGAAGGGCAGCATCCACTCGGGCGGGTTGGCCTCCCACTCGGCGTAGATCGACTTGTAGGGCGGCAACTGCCCCGGGTGCGCAGTCTCGGTGCCGGCGATCGAATCCTGCCAGATCTGCCGGTCGTAGGTCAGCGCGCGGATGTACTCGGCCACCTGCTCCTTGTTCCTGCCGTGCTTGAAGAGCGCGCAGCCGGTGGTCCAGAACACGGTCGAGCCCTCGCCGCCGGCGAACTTCGGCAGCCCGGCCATCTTCAGCGCCCCAGGCTCATCCCAGTACTGAGCAAAACGCAGCGGTGCATTGAAATACTTGGTGTAATAGCCCACGCGCTGGGCGGCAAAGGCGACCTCGTCCGGCGTGCCGTTGACGCCGCCGTCGGTCGCGCCCGCGAGCAGGATGTCGGGGTGCGAGACGTCCATGATCTTCTTCATCAGGATGAGCGCTTCGACCGCCGCATCGTGGGTGAAGTCGAAGAGGCCGTCCTCGGTGTAGACGTCGCTGTTCAGGCTGTGAGTCATGGGCGCGAGCGAGCGCCAGCCGTGGGCGTCGAAGGTCGCGCCGAAGGGCGCAGCCCCGCTGTCTACGATGGCGTGCGCATTGGCGAGATACTCGTCCCAGGTGGCGGGCGGCGTCTCGCCGACGCCTGCTTCATCGGTGATGCCCGAGTGCCAGCCCATGCCGATCACGTCGAGCAGGAAAGGCCAGCCGTAGAGCTTGCCGTCGATGGTGCACTCGTCCCGGATCGCCGGGATCATGTCGTCGATGACCTCTTGGGGGATGTAGGGATCCCACGGCTCGATAACGTCGGCCTTGATCATCGAGGTCATTTCCACGAACGGGGTCTGGCCGACATAGACGTCCCAGGTGCTCTCCTGGCTGCGCGCCTCGGCGACGAA
>JAPPMY010000124.1 GCA_028818855.1 Rhodospirillales bacterium | reverse complement strand
CGCTCCTGCGGCGCCCTCGCGGAGGCGCCGGCCGGAGGCCGGCTGCCGTGAGCGACAAATCGCTGGAGCCTATCCGTCCTAGACGGATAGGCTCCAGCCTGCGCGCTCAGACCCCGCGATCGATGGGGCCGATCACCCGCTCGACCGCCTCGGCCGTCACGACGCCCGGCCGCAGCAGGCGCGGGGTCGCGCCGGTGAGATCGAGGAGCGTCGAGGCAAGGCTGCCGTCGGCCAGTCCGCCGTCGATCACCAGCGCCACGTGCGCCCCGAGACCCGCTGCGACCTCGGCCGCAGTGAGCGGGCTCGGCGCACCGGAGGGGTTCGCGCTCGGCGCCGTCAGCGGCCGCGCGGCAGCCTCCACCACCGCACGCGCCGTCTCGTTGCCGGGGATACGAAGCGACACGCCGGGCGCCCCCCGGTGAACCAGCGGCGAGAGCGGGGAGCGCGCGGCGCGTGGCAACACGAGGGTCAACGGGCCGGGCCAGAATTCCCGGGCAAGCGCACGCGCGGGCGCAGAAAAGTCCGCGCAGGCCGCCGCCATCGCCCGCGTGGCGACCAGGGCGATGAGCGGCTTCTCAGGCGGGCGGCCCTTGGCGCGAAACACGCCGGCCACGGCATCGTCAGAGGTCGCATCGGCGGCGAGGCCGTAGACCGTGTCGGTGGGCAGCCCGACCAGTCCGCCCTCAAGGATCACCCCCGCGGCCTCGGCGATGACGGCTTGCGTCGGCGCAAGACACGGGGGGGCGGTCGGCGTGCCTGAGCGCGCCATCGGCTCTAGTCCGCCCCGCGGGCGACGAAGGGCGGGTTGGCGAACCCCGCCTTGCCATAGCGAAGCGGGCTCCCGTCCAGATCCCGCACATGGCCGCCTGCCGCCTCGAGGATCGCCTGGCCCGCCGCGGTGTCCCACTCCATGGTGCGGCCGAAGCGCGGGTAGAGATCGGCCTCGCCTCGCGCAAGCAGGCCGAACTTGAGGGCGCTGCCGGCGCTTGCGGTCCGCGCCGGGCTCAGCGCTGCGATGTAGGCATCGGTTTCGGCGTCGCGATGCGACCGGCTGGCGATCACTGCGGGGCCCGCCGCGGGCACCTGCCGCGCGCGGATCGCCTGCGGCGGCGCAGCGCCCACGAAACGCACAGCGCCGCCCTGCCCGTCGGCGACATAGGTTTCATCCCGGACCGGCGCGTGGAGCACGCCGAGCACCGGGCGGCCCGCCTCGATCAGCGCGATATTGACCGTGAACTCGCCGGTGCGCCCGATGAACTCCCTGGTCCCGTCGAGAGGGTCCACGAGCCAGAAGCGCCGGCCGGCGGGCAGCGCGGCGTTTCGGGCGTCCCAACTCTCCTCCGAGACGACGGGGATGCGCGGGTCGGCGGCGCGTAGGCCCGCGACGATGAGCCGGTCTGCCGCCCTGTCCGCCTCGGTTATGGGCGACCGGTCGTCCTTGGTCTCGACCGGCGTGCCGTCGCGGTAGAAGGCCATGATGCACCGCCCGGCCTCCAGCGCGAGACGCCGAGCCTCAGCCGCCAAGCGCGCCAATTCCTCCCTGTCGGTGCCGCTCATCGGTGGTCCCGCGCGTTCACATTACCGTCAACGGGGCGAAATCGCTTTGCCGCGCCGCCGATATACACCAGAATGACATGGGTTTCGCGTAGCGCGACTCACCGGAACGGTGTTGCGAAACCTCCAATCCGAAGCAACCAACAACGCGCCTGCGAGGAGGAGATACCGAGGATGATAAAGGAAACCGTGGTCGCCGTGAGCATCGTCACCATGGCGGCCGGCGCCGCTCTCGCGCCGTCGGCCGTATCCGCCGACGATCAGCCGATCGTCGTCGCCGATTCTCACGATGATCCGTGCAACCCCTGCGCGGCCTGTAACCCGTGCGCGGCATGCAACCCATGTGACCCGTGCGCGGCGTGCAATCCTTGCGACCCGTGCGCTGCCGAGTAAGCTCGGAAGCAGTTACGACCTAAACCGAGGGCGCCGCCTCGCGAGAGGCGGCGTTCTTGCGTTCGGGTCCGTTGCAATACGGGCTGGCGGACCGCCGGCAAGCGCGCCTCAATCGGCGGCCTTGGCCTCCCGCGCATCGAGGGCGGCCCTGACCGCCGCGATCTGACCCTCGATGTCGACCTCGGCCTGCGAGACCACCTCGAGGTTGCGGTCCTCGAGCGTGTCCCTGCCCCCGTTCTGAGGCGTCCAGCTCTCGATCACCTGATCCCGCGCCTTGAGCAGCAGGATGATCTGCGGCCAGAACAGCCGCACCATGGCGCCGACCCAGCGGTTGGTCGGCCACGAGGGGCGCGCGTGGTCGATGCCGAAGAGGCCGATCACCTTGGCGACATCGTCGCCGCGATACCAGGTCTCGCCGGTGACCCAGCGGTTGGTGGTGAAGAGCCTGAGCGGCTGACCCTTCGATCCCATGGAGATGGCGATGACGTGGGTCAGCGCGTCGTCCCCCGTCGGCCACTTGTCGCGCATCTTGCGGCGCGCGGGCTTCATTCCGCGCGGCAATCCCTTGGCGCGCACGAAGGTGTGGAAGTGCCCGTGCTCCGTGTCCCTGAAGCCGCCGGGATGGGCATGGTAGAAGTACTGGGAGTTGCTCTGCCCGTCGAAGACGTCGCCCTTCGGGTAGTGATCCCACTCGTAGAATGTCTCGTGCCCGCGAAGCAGCTCGCTCACCACGCTGTCGCCGGTCCGCCCGAGCACCCGCTCGACCTCGCGCACCTCCTCGCCGGCGGCGAGCATCATGCGCAGCCGCTTCGCCGGCTGCGTCGCCATGTCGAGGTTGCGGGTCTCCTCCTGCCGCTGGTTCTTCTTCGCCGTGGCCTGGGCCATCCTGCCGCCCCACCGCTCGTTCGCCGGCCATGCCGCCGGCAAAGGATAGTGCCGCGGACCGGCGCTTGCCAGACCGCCGGCCGCCCCCGCGCCTCCGCCCGCTACTCCCCCTCGCCCGGATCGCGGACGAGGCGGAAGCCCACGAGAATGTGCTTGATGTCCGCGGGCCGGGCGTGGCGCGCCGCAGGGCGGCACACGCCGCAGCCGCTGTCGTCCCACGAGCCTCCCTTGACCAGGAAGCGCCCGGGATTGCCGGGCGAGGCGGTCCACTCGAAGACCTGTCCCGCCGCATCCAGCATGCCGTAGGGGCTCGCGCCGGCGGGAAAGCTACCGACCGGCAGTGTATCGAAGGGGCCGGCGTCGTGGCTGTTGAGCAGCGCCGGGTCGTACGTGTCGCCCCAGGGGAAGATGAGGCCGTCGGGTCCGCGCGCGGCCTTCTCCCATTCGAGCGCGGTGGGCAGCCGCCAGGCGTGCCCGGTCTCGGCCGAGAGCCAGGCCGCAAAGGCGTTGGCGTCGTCGTGGGACACCATCACCACCGGATGGTCCTCGCGCCCGGGCGGCGGCTCTCCCTCCGTCCACGCGTGCCGGCGGGTGCGCTCGTAGGGGTGCACCAGCCGGTAGCCGCGCCAGGTCTCGGGGTCGACATCGGGCACGCGGTGGCCGGTGGCGTTCACGAACGCCCGGTACTGGGCGTTGGTGACGAGCATGCGCGTGATGAAGAAGCGATCCAGCGACTTCGGCCCGCGCGGGCGCTCGCGGTCGTACCAGCCGCGCTCCCGCGTGATCGAGTGACCGTAGGCCGCCTCGTCGAGCTGGTAGCCGTACTCCCGCTCGGCCGCGTCGGAGCCCGCGATGAAGGGGCCGGCGGGAACCTCGACCACATCCGGTGACGCTACGGTGCCGGCATGGGCGGCGCCCGCAAGGGCAGCGCCGGAGAGCGCGAAACAGAGTGCGAGCAGGGCTCTGGCGAGGATCATCCCTGGAATCTATGCGCGAGCCGCCCGCTGGAGGAGTCACAAAAATTTGAGCGGAAGAAATTTGCCCGGCACCATGCGCTCGCCGACAATTCGCAACGAAATCGGTCATCAAGGGAGGCCCGACATGCCACGCTCGAAACCCCTGCTTGCCGGAACGGTGGTCCCCGTGGTCATCGGGCTCGCGGTCGCGACCGGCGGCCACGCAACGGCCGGCACATCGTCCGGCGAGAGCCCGGCCGCCACTCCGCAGCATCAGGATCCGGGGGTGCTCCTCTTCGCCTCGTGCAACCCTTGCGAGCCCTGCAACCCGTGCGCCGGCGCATGCGGGCCGTGCGGACCTTGCAGCCCCTGTAACCCGTGCGCCGGGACCTGCGGCCCCTGTGGGCCGTGCAATCCGTGTGCGGGGGCCTGCGGTCCCTGCGGCGCCTGCAACCCCTGTGCCGCCGCATGCGGCCCCTGCGGACCGTGCAACCCGTGTAATCCGTGCGCCGGCGCCTGCGGCCCCTGCGGTGCGTGCAACCCGTGCGCGGCCGGTGCTGCGGCCGCCTCCGACTGCGTCGTTCCGCGCCTCGCGGCAGCGTGCAATCCATGCAACCCCTGCGGACCCTGCAACCCATGCGCCGCCGCCTGCGACCCGTGCGGGCCCTGCAGCCCCTGCGGCCCGTGTAATCCCTGCAATCCCTGCGCCGCCGCATGTGCGCCGTGCGGGCCTTGCAGCCCCTGCAACCCGTGTGCGGCTGCCTGCGCCCCGTGCGGCCCCTGCAATCCGTGCGGGCCGTACAACCCCTGCGCGGCGGCCAACCCGTGCGATCCCTGCGCGGCCGCAAATCCCTGCAACCCCTGCGCGCCATGCAATCCGTGTGGGCCCTGCGGCGCCTGCAACCCGTGCAACCCCTGCGCGGCCGCCGAGGAGGTCGAGCTGACCGCAGACGAGGCGAGAGACGCCTACGCCTGCATCAGTGCGGCGATGGCGGAGGGCTACGCGAAGTCGGGCAACCAGTGGGCCGCGTCCTACCGGAACTGGAGGAACGTCGCGGCCCAGCCCTACGTCTCCGATACCCACGGCGCCCGCTACGTCAATAACTACGCCAACGACGTCGGCGCCGACAATTACAGCATGTTCGAGGAGGCCGGGCCGGCGCCCGCCGGAACCGTGCTCGCCAAGGACAGCTTCGTGGTCAGGCCCAACGGCAACGTGGGCGCCGGGCCGCTCTTCCTGATGGAGAAGATGGAGGCCGGCTTCGACGCCGACACCGGGGACTGGCGCTACACGCTGATCATGCCGAACGGCAAGTTGATCGGCACCACCGGCGGAAAGGGCGCGAAGAACGTCGTGTTCTGCGCCGAGTGCCACCTCGGCGTCGAGGAATACGACAGCCGCTTCTTCCTCGACGAGGAGTACCGGGTCCAGTAACCGCCCGGCGGCGGCGCGCCGCCACCCGAAGCGACGCGCCGCCGGCTTCAGCGCATTCTTGATCGAAGGTGCGAACCCGGCCTATGTTCGCGCGTTCGCCGGCTGACCGGCGACCAGATCCAAGGAGATGCCCGTGCGCGCACGACACGTCCTCGCCATGGCCCTCGCCACCGCCATGATGGCGGCGAGCGCCTCCGCCATCGCCGCCGATGTGAAGAAGGGCAAGAAGGTCTTCAAGAAGTGCAAGGTCTGCCACACCGTCAAGGAAGGCGGCAAGCACAAGGTCGGCCCCAACCTCTACGGCGTCTTCGGGCGCACGTCGGGCACGGCCGAAGGCTTCAAGAAATACTCGAACGCGATGAAGGATGCGGCGATCGTCTGGGACGAGGAGACCATCGACGCCTATATCGCCGATCCCAAGGGCTACATTCCCAAGAACAAGATGGCGTTCAAGGGGGTCCGGAAAGAGAAGGACCGTCAGAACCTGATCGCCTATCTCAAGGACGCCACCGGCGCCGAGTGAGCGCAGAGGACGAAGCCGCCCTGCGTTGATCGGGGGCTGCCATGTCCGCCATCGACCTGCGTGACCACATTCGCGCGATTCCCGACTTCCCCAAGCCCGGCATCCTCTTCTACGATCTCTCGACCCTGCTTGCCCACGGGCCGGCGTGGAGCGAGACGGTGCACCGCCTCGCCGACGTGGTGCACGAGCACAAGCCCGACCTGCTTGCCGGGATCGAATCGCGCGGCTTTCTGGTGGCGGCGCCGCTGGCGCACGCGCTCGGCTGCGGCTTCATCATGGTGCGCAAGAAAGGCAAGCTGCCGGGCGAGACCGTGGCGCACGAGTATGCGCTGGAATACGGCACCGACCAGGTCGAGGTGCAGGCCGACGCCGTGGCGCCTGGCCAGCGGGTCGTCCTCCTCGACGACCTGCTCGCGACCGGCGGCACGGCGGCCGCGGCGCATGCGCTGCTCCGCCAGGTGGGCGCAGAGGTGGTGGCGGCGGCCTTCATCATCGAGCTGAGCTTCCTCGGCGGGCGCTCTCGCCTCGACCTGCCGATCACGTCCCTCGTCGCCTACGACACGTAGCGGCGGCACGGAGACAAGCGGGAGAGCTGCATGGCAATCGCCTTGATCGGAGGCACCGGCCCGCAGGGGCGCGGCCTGGCGCAGCGCTGCGCGCTCGCCGGCATCGACGTCGTCGTGGGCTCGCGCGATGCCGCCCGCGCCGCCGACATCGCGGCCGACCTCCGGGCCGGCGTGCCCGGCGCTGAGGGCACGATCGAAGGCGCCGCCAACGCCGACGCGGTCGCGCGGGCCGAGCGGATCGTGGTGCTGGCGGTGCCGTGGGGCGCGCACCGGCCGACGCTGGCCGCGCTCACGCAGGCGCTGCAGGGAAAGATCCTGGTCGACATGGCCGTGCCGCTCGCGGACGGCAACCCGCGCAAGGCCGACATGCCGCCCGAGGGCTCGGCGACCGAGGCGGCGCAGGCCATGCTGGGCGAGGGCGTCGCCGTGGTGGGCGCGCTCCACAACGTCTCCGCCCATGTGCTCGCCGCACTCGACCAGTCCATCAACTGCGACATCCTCGTCTGCGGCGACGACCTCGAGGCGAAGCGTGCGGTGATGGACCTGATCGAGACGATCGGCGCCCGCGCCTACAACTGCGGGCCGGCCGAGAGCGCGCGCTGCATCGAGGCGCTCACCCCGCTGCTCATCCGCCTCAACATGTCGAAGGCGACGGGCTTCAGGCACGCGGGCGTGAAGATCTGGCCGGAAGCCGGGTAACGGGGACAGCCATGGAATTCGGCATCACCTTTCGCGGCGACCTCCCCAAGGATCGGGTCGTGGCCATATGCCGGCAGGCGGAGGCCGCCGGCTTCGACTACGCCTGGTTCTTCGACAGCCACGTGCTGTGGCGGGACCTCTACCCACAGATGGCGGTGGCCATCGAGAACACCCGGCGTCTGCGCTTCGGCCCCTGCGTCACCAACCCGATGACCCGCGAATGGTCGGTGGCGGCGAGCCTCTTCGCGGCGATGGCGGTGCAGTCCGAGGGCCGCTTCGACATGGGCGTCGGCCGCGGCGACAGCGCCGTGCGCGTGATCGGCAAGCGGCCGGCGACGGTCGCCCGTCTCGAGGAGTTCTGCCGCGCCATGAAGGCGCTGGTGCGGGGCGAGGCGGTCTCCTACGAGGGCGCGCCGGAGCCGGTCCGGTTCGACTGGACCGGCGGCTACGAGATGCCGGTCTGGGTCGCGGCCTACGGACCCCGCGCGCTGGCGGCGGCGGGCCGCGTCGGCGACGGGCTGATCGTGCAGCTTGCCGATGTGGGCCTCTGCCGGTGGATGGGCGACCAGGCGCGGGCCGCCGGCCGGGCGGAGGGCCGCGACATGGCGGACTACCGCGTCATGGCCTGCGCGCCCGTCTGGGTCGGCGACCGCGAGGCCGGGATCGCGCAGACCAAGTGGTTCCCCGCGCTGGTGGGCAACCACGTGGCCGATATCGTCAAGCACCACGGCGCAGGCACCGACCTGGTGCCGGAGAGCCTCACCGCTTACATCGCCCGGCGCGAAGGCGTCGGCGCCGACGAGGGCTACGACTACCGCCAGCACACGGCGCTGGACTCAGACAACAGCGCCTACGTCACGCCTGAAATCACCGAGGATTTCTGCGTGATCGGCCCGGCCGGAGCCCACGTCGAGAAGATCCGGGCGCTGGAAGCCGCCGGCGTCACCCAGTTCAACATCTACCTCACCAACGGCGGCGAGGAGCAGATCGTCGCGGCCTATGCCGACCACGTCCTCCCGCACTTCCGCTAACCCGGCTCGGGAAACGGCGTGGGGTCGGCAAAGCGCTCGAGCACATTGCCCACCATGCGCGAGACATTATTGTCGTAGCCGTTCCACGGAAGGCTGCTGATGAAGGCGATGGAGCCGACCGAGAAGACGGCCCCGCCGTTGGGCGTTTCGTAAAAGACGATATCGGCGCGCACCAATTCGTTGTCGAGCCCGGTCGTCGACGGGGACGACATCAGAATTTCCTCGACCACCAGCAAATAGAGTTTTCCGTGGTTCTCCGACGACGCCAACACGAGGGCGTGGGGCGGCGTTCCCAGGCGCTGGTCGGCCCGGTCGATTTCGTTGCCCGCAGCGCCTCCGCCGTGATAGCCGAAGTCGCCGATCAGTTCGTTGTCGCCGATCCCCTCGAAGATGAATGCCGCGCGCGGATCGAAGCTTTCCTCGGTCCGCCGGTAGTACGACGAGCGATCGAAGCCGACGGCGGTAAACCCGACCCCCGCGATGGCCTGCGGTGCCGTGTTTCCCTGGCTCCGCCACACGCCTCCGAACTCCCCGGTGAAGCTGTGATAGAACTCGCCGGGGCGCCCCTCCCACGTGCGGGTGCCGTTCTCGTTGCGGCGCACCTCCAGAACCCCTGGAAGCTCCGTGTGGCCGGCACAGCGCCAGAAAAAGCCGTTGCCACCCAAATACATGAGCCGGCCGCCCTGCTGGGTGTAATCGTAGACGGCGTCCCACATCCGTTTGGTGTAGTACTCCGGATGGCCGCCGGTGAGGATCACCCGATAGGGCCTGAGAAGATCCAGCCCGCCCTTGTGAAGGTCCTCGTCCGTGATCACGTCGAATTCCTGGTTCATGGCTTCGAGCCAGTCGATCACGAACGTGTCCTGGTTGAATTCGCGAAGCTTCGAGCCGTGGAAGCCGGACCACTGCGTCTGAACCTTGGGACGCATGTTGAGCATGGGGCGAAGCCGGGACGAGTAGCAGACACCGCTGCCGTCGGAATGACTGTCGTACAGCGAGAGGCCGTATTCTCGATGCTCGTTGAGAAAGAGGTGCACCGGCTGCAGCGCCATGAGCTGGCCGGTCCACAACTCCCCGGCGGGCGCATTGAACATCATGTGCTCGTTGGCGTAGGCCATGTAATCGAATGTCGGGAGCAGGAACGCGACCTTGGCTTCCTCACCCGGCTTCGGCAGTACGGCAAAGGGAACGTAGGCTTCCTCGTCGCCGGAGCGCAGGCGCGCGGCGTAGAGGCCGCTCCGCAAGTCGCCGGGAACGGTGAACGTGAAGTCGACATCCCAGCCGGCGTCGTAGAGGTCGTCGTCGTGAAAGTGGATCGCGCCGTACTGCTCGGGCGCGTGCCGCCAGCACATTTCCTCGCCTGTCCAGTTGTGGCCCGTCATCGCGCGCGCCGGCAGATTGACGATGACGCCATCGAGACGATTGCTGGACATGTCCGTTATTCGGATCGAGGTGATGTCGCGGGAGAAGTCCCATGCCGCGACGACGGCGTCCCTCACGTGATCGGGAAAGGGCTCCAGCCTCAGTTGCTCCATTTCGGCGCGGTCGAGCGAACGATTTGCCAGCCTGGGGCTGTCTAACTTGCCGTTGTAATGGCCGCTCACGAGCACCTTGTCAGTGGCATGGGAAACGAGCTTGCCCGCCATGATCAAGGGGCTGCCGGCAGGCGCGAAGCCTGCCCGCGCTTGCTCGCTCACAACGCCGCGATCGTCGACTCCCGCGTGGGCCAGAAGCGGTTCCTGATAGACGCATACGCGCTTGCTTTGCGCATCGTAGCTCGCGCCTACGAAATACCATTTCCGCTCGATCAGCCGCTTGCCGGAACTCACCACGTCGACGTTGCCGTTGCCGTCTCCCAGGCGCAGCGCGACCGAGCCGTTCTCATCGACGACCAGGGCAAACCCGCTCTTCCTGGTCTCATCCCACTTGCCCAACAATCCCTGCTCGCCCTTCGCCGGAGTCGTCGGCCAGATCATGGCTTGAACGGAGAAGCTCTCCATACGATCCAGCACAGTGTTGTGCGCGACAACTGCGTAGGATCCGGCATGAATCTCCTGATGTCTTCCCTGGTAGCTCTTGCTGACCGATGTTTCGACCAGCTCTTCCTTGTATCCGGGGCCTTCGGGATTGGTGTCGCCACAGATGAGTCGGACGATGTCGGCCTGGTAGCTCGACATCTCGCAGCTAATCATGAAACTGATGGTTTCTCCGGGGCGCACGCTGATTTCGTCACTATAGCCAGTGATCTTCAGCATGGTTCGCCGATCCTTTCGCCTTGCGCGTACACCTGTCGCGCTCCGTCACGAGCCCGGATCAATCACCGAAGTGGGCCTTCCACCGCAGGTTGAAGACTTCCCATTCGGCGTCCTCCAGGCGATGAAACACCTTGTTTTCCAATCGTCTGACCGGCTCTCCCCGCTTGCTCGGCATCATGACGAGCATCCATTCCCTGTGATCCTTCGTGCAGACCAGCCCGTACTTCACCTTGTTCGGAGCCCCGCGAAACAGATTGAGAATGTGCTGAAGGTCCAGGCTGTATTCGCCGATCGGGGTGGTCCTGAACTCTTCCGAAAACTTCTCGTAAAGCCGTTGCTTCTCCTGAGGCTCGAGCTGTTTCAAATCGTACATGGCTTCATTCCTCTGACTCGGCGCAGGGCTCGGACAATGCGCACGAGTACCCGCGACGCGAGCGCCCCGGACCGAGCAGTCACTCGAAATATCTCCGGCGCGACGAACCTCCACCGCGAGGCGAATTCGGTATCGGAACGATGATAGTAGCGACGGCCGCAAAATGCCACGCGCCGCGCGCTTCCCGCGCGGACCGTACCTCAGTAAAGCTCGATGTACTCGTCCCGCTCCCATTGGGTGACGTAGGCGTTGAAGCGGGCGAGCTCGGCGCGCTTCATCGTGGTGAAGACGGTGACGAACTCCTCGCCCAGCAGGTCCACCATCGCCTGATCCGCCTCCAGCGCGGCAAGCGCTGCCTCCAGGTTGGCGGGGAAGGGGGGCAGACTCGGGTCGTCCTCGCTGGGCCCTGCGGACTGCGCGACGAGGTCGCGCTTCTCGCTCAGCCCGAGAAGGCCGCAGGCGAGCGTGCCGGCGGCGCAGAGGTAGGGATTGCTGATGGCCGAGGACGCCCGCATCTCCACGTGCATCCCCGGTGCTCCCGGCTGCTTGATGCGCACCATCGCGCTCCGGTCCTCCTCGCCCCAGCTCACGTTCGACGGCGCGAAGGTGTGGGGCGTGAGCCGGCGGTAGCAGTTGGGCGTCGGGTTGAAGAGCGCCATGCAGGCGGCGCCGTGATCGATAATGCCCTGCACGAAGTGCCTGAGCGCCGGTGTGAATTCATTCGGGTTCTCGGGGTCGTGGAAGACGCTCCGCCCGCTCTCGGTCTCGTGCAGGCTGATGTGGTAGTGGCAACCGGAGCCCGCCGAGGCCGCGGACGGCTTGCCCATGAAGGTCGCGGTGAGCCCTGCGTGCTGGACGATCTCCTTCACCCCGTTCTTAAAGGTGAACGCGTTGTCGATGCCGGCCAGTCCCTCGGCGTGGCTGTAGACCAGCTCGTACTGGGAGGGCGCGTACTCGGCGTTGGCCGTCAGCATGGGAATGCCGGCGGCGCGCAGGCCGTCGACCACCTCGCGGATCGCGGCAATGTGGTCGTTGCGCAGGTTGTTGAAGATGTGGACGCCGCCGAAGAGCGGTTGGTGAGTCTCGCTGTCGAGCACGTAGAACTCGTACTCGTGGGCGCTCTGGATGCCGAAGCCGAGCGCTGCGGCCCTCTCCAGCAGGCGCCGGGCGACGTTGCGGGGCGCCGCGTGGAGCGGCGTGCCGTCCTCCCACTCGGTATCGCAGATGACCTTCGCCATGCCATCCAGCCACGGCACCGTCGCGAGGGTCGAAAGGTCGGGGCGCAGCGTCTGGTCCTTGTACTTGACCTCCTCGTTGTAGAGGGTCCCCGGAATCACGTGGGAGGCGGTGTCGAGGGCGACGATGCCGCCATACATGTTCAGGCCGCCTCGCGCCGAGGCCGCGAACTGCTCGATCGGCACCTGCTTGGAACGTGCGGAGCCGTGCATGTCCGGCAGCTCGAACCGGACGTGCTGGATTCCGTCGCGCTCGAGCCCTGCCAGCGCGTCTGCTACCTGATCGCGGGCGCCTTGCCCTCCGTTGTCGGCCACGGCTGCCTCCTCTCGCCAACGCATCCCTCGCCCGCCCCGCGGGCGGCCCGAATTCGCGGCCTCAGGCCCGTCGAGTCAAGAGCGGATGGCGCCGGCGCTAGAGCGCGTCCGTTTTTGACGGACGCGCGACAGGCCGCGACTGCGGCCCGCCGCTCCTGCGGCGCCCTCGCGGAGGCGCCGGCCGCAGGCCGGCTGCCGTGAGCGAAAAATTGTTAAAGCGTATCCGGCAAAAACGGATACGCTTTAACCCGCGGCCGCTTTCGCGTCTTCGAGAAGCGGGCGGCGGCTGAGATCGATCTTGCGCGCGACGTGGGCGCCGGACGTGACGGGCTCGTAACGTGGCGGGTTGGCTGCGTCGGTGCAGCTCGGCAGGCACTCGATCAGGGCGTCGTAGTTGGGCTGGTGAAAGAACAGCAGCGAGAGCCGGCTGCTGTCGGCCTCCTCGCGGGGCGGATTGACCACCCGGTGGAGCGTCGAGCGCCAGCGGTCGTTGGTCCACTCCGCCATCAGGTCGCCGAGATTGATCACGAAGGTGCCGGGGATGCAGGGCACGTCGGACCACGTGCCGTCCCTGCCCAGCACCTGCAGCCCGCCCACGGGCGTGTCGGAGGAGACGATGGTGAGGCTGCCGTAGTCCGCGTGGGCGCCGCAGCGGAGCTGGCCCGGGAGCGGCGGTGTCGTCTGCGGCGGATAGTAGGAGGCGATGAAGTTGGTAATGTGCCGGTCGATCTTGTCGGCGAAGAAGGTCTCCGGCAGGCCGAGCGCGCAGGCGAAAATCCGCATCAGGTCGCCCGCGAGCCGCTCCATCTCCCGGTAGTAGGCCTCCCACAGCGGCCGCATCTCATGGGGCCGGTCGGGCCAGAGGTTCGCGGCGAAGAAACGCCAGCCCGCAGGCCCGTAGTGATACTCGTCGTAGTCGTGGTCGTGCGGGCCGATGACGAAGCTCTCGCGCCAGTCCGGCGCGTTCTCCTCCTCGTCCATGCTGTAGGCGGTATCCTCGCTGCCGACGGTCATCAGCCCGCGGTAGCGGTCCGGCGGCATCTTGACCCTGAGCTTCTCCCAGTGCGGCAGGTCGAAGAAGGCACGGGTCACCCGGCGCATGTCGTCGATCTGCGCCTGTGCCACGCCGTGGCCCGAGATCACGAGGAAACCGATCTCGCGGCAGGCGTCATCCACCTCGGCGGCGACCCGCGCCCTGTCGGCGCGCCCGCCCGCGAGAAAGGGAGCAATGTCGATGACCGGGACGAGAGACTGCGACATCGTCGGCGCTCCACAGCTTGGCCCTTGGCTGGCGGACTGTAGCAGCCGCAGCCCAGCCTGCGCGAGCGGGCCGCTTGACGCCGAGCGGATCGTACCCAGATTCTCCGGGAGAATTCGGGCGCCCTCGCGTAAGATGCAGCGTGGCGCGCGGTGGAAGAACCGCCGCGTGCCCGCGGAGTGCAAGCCATGCTGATCGACCCATTCGAGCGCCACGTCACCTACCTGCGGGTCTCGGTCACCGACCGCTGCGACTTCCGTTGCGTCTACTGCATGTCGGAGCACATGAGCTTCCTCCCCAAGGCGGAGCTGCTGACGCTGGAGGAGCTTGATCGCCTGTGCAGCGCCTTCGTGCGGCTCGGCGTGCGCAAGCTCCGCATCACCGGCGGCGAGCCGCTGGTGCGCAAGGGCGTCATCGGCCTCTTCGAGAGCCTGGGCCGGCACCTGAGCAGCGGCGCGCTCGACGAGCTGACGCTCACCACCAACGGCAGCCAGCTTCCGCGCCATGCGGAGCGGCTCTATGCCGCAGGCGTGCGCCGGGTGAACATCTCCCTCGACACCCGCGACCCTGACAAGTTCACCGAGATCACCCGCTGGGGGCGGCTCGAACAGGTGATGGCGGGCATCGACGCGGCCCGCGCCGCCGGGCTCAGGATCAAGATCAACACCGTGGCCCTGCGCGGCGTGAACGAGGACGAGATCGAAGACCTCGTCGCCTGGTGCGGGGACGAAGGCCACGACCTCACCTTCATCGAGACGATGCCGCTCGGCGAGATCGACGGCGACCGCACCGAGCAGTACCTGCCGCTCTCCCTGGTGCGCGCGAAGCTCCGCAAGCGCTGGACCCTGGAGGAAAGCGACCACCGCACGGGCGGTCCGGCCCGCTACGTGACCGTGCGCGAGACCGGCCAGCGCCTGGGCTTTATCACGCCGCTCACCCACAACTTCTGCGAATCCTGCAACCGGGTGCGTCTCACCTGCACGGGCACGCTCTACATGTGCTTAGGGCAAGAGGACGCGGCTGACCTGCGCACGCCGCTCCGCCGGAGCGAGAGCGACGAAGCCGTGGTCGCGGCGATCCACGAGGCGATCGGGCGCAAGCCCAAGGGCCACGACTTCATCATCGACCGCCGCCACACACGGCCTGCGGTCGGCCGCCACATGAACGTGACCGGCGGCTGAACCGCCGCCGCCCGGCTCGCTTTCCGCATCGCGCCGCCGCCGGCGCAACCCATCGGGGGATTCCATGCGCTACCGGAGGATGGCCGCCGTCGCGTCGACTGCCGCCGAGGCCCAGGCCGCGCTCGCCGACGTCGCCGCCCGCTATCCCCTGGTGGAACCCGACGAGGCCGACGTCATCATCGCGCTCGGCGGCGACGGCTTCATGCTGGAGACGCAGCACCGCCTGCTAAGCCAGGGCAAGCCGGTCTACGGCATGAGCCGGGGCACGGTCGGCTTCCTGATGAACGAATTCTCCAAGGACGACCTGCCTGCGCGCCTGGAGCAGGCGCACAGCACCATCCTCCACCCGCTCAGCATGCGGGCCGAGACGATCCACGGGGAGACGCAGGAGGCGCTCGCCATCAACGAGGTCTCGATGCTGCGCGAGACCCGCCAGGCCGCCAAGGTCAGAATCAGCGTGGACGGCGTCGTGCGCGTGCCGGAGCTGATCTGCGACGGCGTGCTGGTGGCGACGCCCGCCGGCAGCACCGCCTACAACCTCTCGGCCCACGGGCCCATCATCCCGCTCGGCGCCAACATCCTCGCACTCACGCCGATCAGCGCGTTCCGGCCCAGGCGCTGGCGGGGCGCCCTGCTGTTGCACGAGGCGACGGTGCGGCTCGACGTGCTGGAGCACGACAAGCGCCCGGTCAGCGCGGTCGCCGACTACACCGAGGTGCGCGACGTGGCGTCGGTCGAGGTCGCAGTCGATCACGCGACGGCGATCCACCTCCTCTTCGACCCCGAGCACAGCCTGACCGAGCGTATCCTCAGCGAGCAGTTCACCCCCTGAGGATGCGCCGCCCGCGCATCGTGAAACCCTCGGCAACCCTGTTCGTCGACGGCTTCCGGGCTGCGCGGCTCCGCGTCGCCGCGCTGCGCTTCGCCCTCTCCATCGGCCTTGGCGCGGTCGGCGGGGCGGTCTTCTTCGCGCTGGCGCTTCCGCTCCCCTGGATGCTGGGCGCCATGACGGCGGCGACGGGGGCGGCGCTCGCGGGCGCGCCGCTGGCCGTCCCCGCCCAGGTGCGCAACGCCATGATCGCGATCCTCGGCGTGCTGCTGGGCAGCCAGTTCACCATCGACCTCTTCGACCGGATCGCAGAGTGGTACGTCGGCCTCTCGGGCGTGGTGCTTTCCACGGCACTGGCGGCCGGCATGGCCTATGTCGCCTTCCGCAGGCTCGGCGGCTACGACCGGGTGACCGCCTACTTCGCCTCCATGCCGGGCGGCTTGAGCGAGATGATGGTGCTGGGCGAGACCCTGGGCGGCAACGGGCGCACGATCTCGCTCACCCACGGCACGCGCATCCTCGTCGCCGTCTTCCTGATCGCGTTCTACTTCCGGCTGGTGGAGGGGGTGGCTCCGGTCGGCCTCCCGGTCCCGGCCGGCCCGGCGGCGGCGTCCTGGATCGATCTCCTCGCGCTGGTCGCGTGTGCGCTCGTCGGCTACCCGGCGGCCAAGGCGCTGCGCGTGCCGGCAGCCCAGCTTGTGGGGCCGCTGGTGCTGAGCGCGGCCCTGCATCTGAGCGGGTTGGTCTCCGCGCACCCGCCGGGCGAGCTGATCGCCGCCGCCCAGGTGGTGCTCGGCGCCGCCATCGGCGCGCGCTTCGTCGGCATGGCCTTCAACGAGCTGCGCCGCATCGTCCTGCTGGCCGTCCTGGTCGCGGTGTTGATGGTGCTGGTCACGGCCGGCGCGGCCTATGGTCTTTCCGCCGCGACTGATCAATCCGGCCCGGTCCTGTTCCTCGCCTTCGCACCCGGCGGACTGGCCGAGATGAGCCTGATCGCGCTCACCATGGGGAGCGCCGCCGCCTTCGTCTCCACTCACCATATCGCGCGCATCATCTTGATCGTGATTGCGGCGCCGTTGCTTTTTCGTCTCGCCGAGCGTGGGCGGCGCTCGCTAAGTTAGGCGGATCATGGATTTCACCCTTTCGGAAGAACAGCAGGCGTTCCGCGAGCTCGCGCAGAGCTTCGCCGAGAACGAGCTCGCCCCCTTCGCGGCCCAGTGGGATCGGGACTGCACCTTCCCCGTCGACACCCTGCGCAAGGCCGCCGCATTGGGCTTCGGCGGCATCTATGTCGGCGACGACGTCGGCGGATCGAACCTCACCCGGCTCGACGCTGCGTTGATCTTCGAGGGGCTGGCGCGGGGCTGCGCCTCGACCGCGGCCTACATCTCGATCCACAACATGGCGTCCTGGATGATCGACCGCTTCGGCGGAGACGCGCAGCGCCGACGCTTCCTGCCGCAGCTCGCCAGCATGGAGCACTTCGCGAGCTATTGCCTGACCGAGCCGGGGTCAGGGTCCGATGCCGCCTCGCTCAGAACCAGCGCGCAGCTTGACGGCGATCACTACGTGCTGAACGGCACCAAGGCCTTCATCTCCGGCGGCGGCTCTGCCGATGTCTACGTCTGCATGGTGCGCACCGGCGGGCCGGGGCCGGGCGGCATCTCGTGCATCGCGGTGGAGCGGGATACGCCGGGGCTCACCTTCGGCGCTCAGGAGAAGAAGCTCGGCTGGCACAGCCAGCCGACGTCGATGGTGATCTTCGAGGATTGCCGCGTGCCGGCAGCGAACCTCGTCGGCGCGGAAGGGCAGGGCTTCAGGATCGCCATGGCGGGCCTCGACGGCGGGCGCATCAACATCGGCGCCTGCTCGCTCGGCGCCGCCCAGGCGAGCCTGGAGATCGCACGCGACCACCTGCTCCAGCGCCAGCAGTTCGGCCGCAGGCTCGCCGACTTCCAGGCGCTGCAGTTCACGCTCGCCGACATGGCGACGAACCTCGAGGCCGCCCGCCTGATGATCCACCGGGCCGCCGCCGCGCTCGATGCGCGAGAGGACGGCGCCACCGCCACGATCGCCATGGCCAAGCGCTTCGCCACGGATGCGGGCTTCGAGGTCTGCAACCAGGCGCTCCAGTTGCTCGGCGGCTACGGCTACCTTATGGATTTCCCGGTCGAGCGCCACCTCAGGGATCTGCGCGTCCACCAGATCCTCGAAGGCACCAACGAGATCATGCGCCTCATCATCGCGCGCCGTCTTCTCGCCGAGTGAGGCGGCGCGGGCCGGAGGCCGAAACGCTCAGGTCGTGACGACGACCTTCCCCCGCTGCACGTTGGACTCCATGTAGCGGTGCGCGTCGACGATCTGCTCGAGCGGGAAGGTCCGGTCGACGATCACCTTGAGCGCGCCGGACGCCACCTGGTCGTGCACGAAGGCGAAGCAGGCGGCGCGCTTCTCCGCCAGGCGCATCGTGTCGTAGAGGCTGTGGAACTTGAAGAAGAGCCGCTTGGCCAGCATCGGCAGAACCGGGATGTCGATGGGCTCGGTGCGGAGGTTGCCGTAGTTGACGATCAGCCCGTAGGGCTGCGCTGCTGCGACGAGATCGCCGATGAAGGCGCCGCCCACCGGGTCGTAGGCGATGGTGAAGCCCTGGCCGGCGGTGATCGCCTTCACCCGGGTCTCGAGGTCCTCCTCCTCGGTGGCGATGACGTGATCGGCGCCGGCGCCCAGAAGGAACTCCGCCTTGTCCGACCTGCGCGTCGCGGCAATCACCGTGGCGCCGGCGTTCTTCGCGATCTGCAGCCCGGCGAGCGCGGCGCTGCTGCTCGCAGCCGTGACCAGCACGATGTCGTCGGAGGAGACGTTCGCGTGGTCCACGAGCCCGCCCCACGCGGTGCCGTACTGGCACCAGATCGCACCGGCCTCGACCGCCGATATGTTGTCGGGATTGCGGGCGACGGCGAACGCGGGCACCACCGCGCTCTCGCCGTAGAGGCCGTACCTGTTGACCGAATCGCTGGTCCAGTTTCCCCACTGGTCCCACGAGTTGAAGGGAACGGCGCCGGCGCGCTCGCCGACGGAGAAGCCGGAGACGCCCGGCCCCACGGCATCGATCGTGCCGCTTGCCTCGATCCCGATGCGCGACGGGAAGGTGGGGTTCGCGATGTAGGCGCCGCTCCGGAACATGATCTCGGCCCGGTTGAGGCCGATCGCCTCGATCTTGAGGCGGACCTCGCCCTCCCCCGGCTCCTGGAGCGGCTCCTCGCGAACCTCGAGGACTTCGGGGCCGCCGTGTCTCGCGAAGCGTACGATGCGTGGCATGGTGTTGACCTTTCCCGTTCTTGGAGCCGAGCCGATGGAGCGTTTCCGGCCTCGATCTTTACCCGGAATTCTCCGCAGGGCCATGGTCCACGCGGCGCCGACCGGGCCGGCCGGCGAGTCTAGGCGCTCTCGTTAAGCTCACGCCGCAGTTCGCGCAGAAAATCGCCCGCCACGTGGGCCGGCGCGGTCGAGGCCCGCACCAGGGCGTCGAAGTGCCGCGTGAGCACGCGGATGTGCTCCAGCGTGTTGAAGGCGAAGAACATCTGGCCGACGTAGACCGCCGCCCGCTGCGGCCCAAACACCGTGTAGGGCACGGAGAAGTGGGTGAGTCCGTCGAAGAAGAAGATGCGGAGTGTGGGGTAGAGCTCGTCGACCAGCCCGATCATGTGATCCAGCTGCGCCTGCCTGGCCGGGAGCGAGAGATCGCGCCAGATGCCCTCGGCGCGCGCGAACGATTCAAGGGACTGGCGCGACTGGCAGATCTCGATGTCCGTCTCCGGCAGCCGCACGTAGGCAAGGCGGCCGTGGGAGGCGGCGATGGCCCGGTCGGCGGATCGCGCAGCGAAATCGCGATACTCGTAGTCCAGCACCTCCTCGGTCTTCATCAGGTCCGGCAGGGTCGCCGGCACGTGGCGGATCTTGTAGCCGGCCGCCTCGGTGTACCAGGCAGCCAGGCTCTCGTCCGCCGGCTCGCCGGCACTCGCCCGCACTTCTACCGATTCCAGCAGGATGTCGGCGCCGAGCTTCGGCTGCTGACTGAGGCCGAGCAGCCAGTCGAGGCTCACCTGGAGGGCCGAGGCGATTGCGGCGGCGGTGTCGGCGCGCGGCAGGCGGTCGGCCTCCGGCGACAGGAGCTGCGAGAGGGTGGAGCGATCGATGCCGATCCGCGCAGCGAGGGTCGAGCGGTTGACCCGCGCGTTCGCCATGGCCTCGAACAGTCGCTCGCGGAAGCGTTGCGCCGTGTCACGCCTGTCCATGCAGGTTCTCCTGCCGATGCGAGATATACTTAACCATAGCGCGGTTAAATCACCAATTGGGGACTTATAGGGAGGATTCTGACAGAACGCGCGAATTCGCACGTTGTCTCATCGCCGGGCGGGCCGCAGTGTGGCGCATTGCTGCCGTCACAGCCGGGTCAATGCGTTGCAGTGCACCGACCACCCCCTCGCACGAGCGGACCTCCCTGCCCTCTGGCGACGTGTCGAGGGGCCGACCTGGCTCGTGGCGGCAGCGGTCTACGGCGGGTGGTTCCTGCTCACCTGGCACCACCACGCGCTGCCCTGGTGGCTGGTCCTGCCGCTCGGCGGCTGGCTGATCGGCTGGCACGGCGGCCTGCAGCACGAGGTGATCCACGGGCACCCGACGCGCCGGCCCGGGGTCAACGCGGCGCTCGCCATGTTGCCGGTCGCGCTCTGGCTGCCCTATCCCCTCTACCGCAGCCGCCATCTCAGCCACCACGCCACGCCGCAGCTCACCGACCCGCTGGCCGACACCGAGAGCTTCTACGTGGAGCCCGGCCGCTGGCGCCGGCTGGGGCCTGGCCGGCGGGCCCTTCTGCGGGTGCACAACACGCTGGCCGGCCGGCTGCTGCTCGGGCCGGCGCTCACGATCCTCGCCTTCTGGCGGGAGGAAGGCGCCCGGCTCCTGCGCAACGAGCCGGGATGCGTGCGCATATGGGCGGCGCACGCCGTGCTGACGGCCGCGGTGCTGCTCTGGGTGCTCTGGGTCTGCGGCATCCCGCTCTGGGCCTATGTGATGCTCTACGTCTATCCGGGCACCGCGCTCATCCTGCTTCGCTCCTACACCGAGCACCGCCCGGCGGCGGAGCAGGCCCGGCGCACGGTCATCGTGGAGGCCGGGCCGCTGATGCGGCTGCTCTTCCTCAGCAACAACTTCCACGCCCTCCACCACGAGCGCCCCGGCATCGCGTGGTACGAGCTGCCCCGCGTCTACCGCGCTGAGCGGGAGCGGGTGCTCGCGGAGAACGGCGGCTTCCTGTTCACCGGCTACGGCGATATCTTGCGGCGGTTTCTGTGGCGGGTGAAGGATTCGCCGCTGCACCCCGGCCACGCCGGCGGATAGGGAGAGGGAGGGCTGCCCCATGACTGACGCCACCGTGGCTGGCGGACCGGGCCTGCTGGAGCGGCTGGCGGCAGGGCCGGTCATCTGCGCCGAGGGCTACCTGTTCGAGATCGAGCGCCGCGGCTATCTCTCCGCCGGCGCCTACGTGCCGGAAGCCGTGCTCGAACACCCGGACACGGTGGCGCGGCTGCACCGCGACTTCCTGCACGCAGGCTCCGACGTCATGCTCGCGTTCACCTACTACGCCCACCGGGAGAAGCTCCGCCTGATCGGCAAGGAGGACGCGCTGGAGGAGATCAACCGCACCGCGCTCCGCCTCGCGCGGGAGGCAGCGCTGGAGGGCGACGCGCTGGTCGCCGGAAATGTATGTAATTCCAACGTCTTCATCGACGGCGACCCGGAGTCCGCGCGGATGGTTCGCGCCATGTTCGACGAGCAGGTGGGCTGGGCCGTCGACGAGGGCGTGGACTTCATCGTCGCCGAGACCATCTCCTTCGTGAGCGAGGCCCTGCTCGCGCTGGAGGCGATCAAGGCCGCAGGCATGCCGGCCGTCATCAACCTCGCCGTGCACCGCGAGCCGATCACGCGGGACGGATTGAGCATGGCCGAGGCGGCGAAGCGCCTGGAGGATGGCGGCGCCGACGTGGTCGGGCTCAACTGCACGCGCGGACCTGCCACCATGCTGCCGCTGCTCGGCCCCATGCGCGATGCGGTGAGCTGCCACGTCGCGGCGCTGCCGGTGGCCTACCGCACCACCGAGGAGCAGCCCTCCTTCCAGTCGCTCGAGGATCCCGGCTGCGCGTGCCTGCCCGACGGGCGCCCCTTCCCCGTGGCGCTCGATCCCTTCACGGTCAACCGCTACGAGATCGAGGAATTCGCCAGGGCCGCGCACGCGCTCGGTGTGAACTATCTCGGAGTCTGCTGCGGCGCGGGGCCGCATCACATCCGCGCCGTGGCCGAGGCGCTGGGCCGCCGCCCGCCCGCGAGCAGGTATTCGCCCGACATGTCGACGCACGCCTTCTACGGCACGTCCGACAAGGTCCCGTCCGCATACAAGGATTTCTCGAAGAACCTGTAGCGCCGGCTATCCCCGCCCCATTTGTCGAGCCGCGCCGGCCTGACGGCCCGCGCGAGCGAGGAGTGTTCCTTATGATCGACCCTTCAGCGACCGCCACCACGGGCCTTCTCGAACGCCTTGAGGCGGGGCCGGTCATCTGCGCCGAGGGCTACCTGTTCGAGCTGGAGCGCGCCGGCTACGTGACCGCCGGCCCCTACGTGCCCGAGGCGGTGCTCGAACACCCCGACGCGGTGATACGGCTGCACCGCGACTTCCTGCGCGCGGGCTCCGACGTCATGCTCGCGTTCACCTACTACGCTCATCGGGAGAAGCTTCGGCTGATCGGCAAGGAGGGCGCGCTCGAAGAGATGAACCGCACCGCGATCCGCCTCGCGCGGACCGTGGCGCAGGAAGGCGACGCGCTGGTCGCCGGCAACGTGTGCAACTCCAACGTCTACGTGGACGGCGAGCCGGAGTCCGCGCGGATGGTTCGCGCCATGTTCGACGAGCAGGTGGGCTGGGCCGTCGACGAAGGCGTGGACTTCATCGTCGCCGAGACCATCTCCTACGTCAGCGAGGCCCTGCTCGCGCTCGACGCCATCAACGAGGCGGGGCTGCCTGCGGTGATCAACCTCGCCATCTTCCGCGAGCCGCTCACCCGGGAAGGCCTGACCCCTGCCGAGGCGTGCAAGCGCCTGGAAGACGCGGGCGCCGCCGTGGTCGGGCTCAACTGCGTGCGCGGGCCTGCGACCATGCTGCCGCTGCTGCGCTCCATCCGCGAGGCGGTGAGCTGCCACGTCTCGGCGCTGCCGGTGGCCTACCGCACTAGCGCCAACGAGCCGACCTTCCTCTCGATGAGCGATGCGGACTGCGCCTGCCTGCCGGAGGGACGCGCCTTCCCCACCGCGCTCGACAACCTGGCGTGCAACCGTTACGAGATCGCGGAGTTCACCAAGGCGGCGCGGGATCTGGGGGTGGGCTACCTTGGGGTCTGCTGCGGCGCGGCCCCTCACCATGTCCGCAGCATGGCGGAGGCGCTGGGCCGCCGCCCGCCGGCGAGCCGGTACTCGCCCGACATGTCACGCCACGCCTACCTCGGCACCGTGCCCGAGATCCCGGAGGCCAACAGGACGTTCGTGAAGGGCATGTAGCCCGGCGCCGGCCTCGCTCAGCCGCCCACCCCGCCATAGGCGACGCCGGAGAGACGCGCCATGTCCTCCTTCCAGGTCACGAGGTCGTCGAGCGCGAGCTGATTCAGGTGCGAATGCCCGCAGGCGCGCGCCATGATCTTCATCAGCTCGACGCTTGCCTCGAAGAAGTTGGCGAGGCGACGGGCGGACTTCTCGACCTCGATCCGCGCGGCGAGATGCGGCTTCTGCGTCGCGATGCCCACCGGGCAGTTGTTGGTGTGGCAGGCGCGCATGCCAAGGCAGCCGATCGCCTGGATCGCCGCGTTGGAAAGCGCGACCGCATCGGCGCCGAGCGCCAGCGCCTTGGCGAAATCGGCGGGCTTGCGCAGGCCGCCCGTGATCACCAGCGTCACGTCGCCCCGCTCGCTCGTGTCGAGATGGCGCCGCGCGCGGGCCAGCGCCGGGATCGTCGGCACCGAGATGTTGTCGCGGAAGATGAGCGGCGCCGCCCCGGTGCCGCCGCCCCGGCCATCCAGGATGATGTAGTCGACCCCCACCTTGAGCGCGGCGTCGATGTCCTTCTCGACGTGCTGGGCCGAGAGCTTGTAGCCGATGGGGATGCCGCCGGTATGGCTGCGCACCTCGTCGGCGAAGTCCCGCACCTGGCGCCAGTCCGCCCAGTCCGGGAAGCGCGGCGGCGAGACCGCGGGCGAGCCTTCCGGCAGGCCCCGCACCTCGGCGATCTTGCCCGTCACCTTGTGCCCCGGCAGGTGGCCTCCGGTGCCGGTCTTGGCCCCCTGGCCGCCCTTGAAGTGGAAGGCCTGCACGGTGTCGAGCTTGTCCCAGGAGAAGCCGAAGCGGCCGGAGGCATACTCGTAGAAGTAGCGGCTGCAGGCTTGCTGCTCCTCCGGCAGCATGCCGCCCTCGCCCGAGCAGATGCCGGTGCCGGAGAGCTCCGCGCCGCGCGCGAGCGAGACCTTGGCGGGCTCGGAGAGCGCGCCGAAGCTCATGTCCGAGACCAGGAGCGGAATCTCGAGCGTGAGCGGCTTCTGCGCGCCCGGCCCGATCACCACCTCGGTGCCCACCGGCTCGTCGTCCAGGTGCGGCATGCGGTGGAGCTGCGCGGTGATGAACTGGATGTCGTCCCAGCTCGGCAGGTCCTGGCGCGGCACGCCCATGGCCACGACGACGCCGTGATGGCCGGTCTTGCTGAGCCCGTCCTTCGCATAGCCCTGGATGAGCCCGACGTGGGGCTCCTCAGGTGCGGGGTGAGTGTCGGCGTAGAGGCCGAGATACTCGTCCCGCCTGAAGGGCTGCGGGTGCTCCTCCTCCCACGCGCCGATCTCGTCGGCGTCCACCAGGATCTGGCCGTCCTCGATCCACGAGGTGAACTTGGGCAGGATTTCCTCGTTGTTGTATTCGCTGACGCCGGTGTCGAGCCGGTAGTCCCAGTCGTGGACGCCGCAGATCAGGTTTTCGCCGTCGACGTAGCCGTCCGCCATGAGCGCGCCCCGATGCAGGCAGCGGCCGTAGAAGACCGAAACGTTGTCGTCGTAGCGCACGACGCAGAGATCGACGTCGCCGACCAGCGCGTAGGCAGGCTCGCGGTCTGCCAATTCGTCGAGCGTCTTGATCGCGATCTTGTTCATCGGCCCCAACCCTCCGCCACCGCGCGGCGCGTGCGCGGCGTCCTCTCGATGGTCACGCGCCCCCTCACTCGTCTGCGTCGGCCAGGGATATTCCGCGTCTGCCCAGCAGGCGCTTGGCTTGCCTGGAGACGGTGTGGGCGACACACAGCAGAGCGAAGGCGCCCATGACGCCCGCGAAGATGCCGAAGCCGGAGATGAGCGTGCCGCGAATCTGCTGCTGCACCTCCAGATAGACCCACCAGGAGGCGTAGCCGAGGCCGGCGGTCACGATCGCGCCGACGACGATCCAGGCGACGTTGCGCATCGCTCAGAACACCTTGGCCTTGTCGATGTCGACCTTGAAGACCAGGAGGTCGTCGAGACGCTCGACCTCGCCTTCGAGCTGGATGAGGACCGCCACGTAGTCGCCGAAGTGGTCGGGGAGCGGCCCGCCCGCCTCGTCGGCCATCAGCAGGAAGGTCTCGCCGGCGATCGCGCCTTCCTCCTGCGTCACGAAGATCGGCGGCGCGCCGGAGGAGATGCAGAGGTTGGCGCAGGCCTTGTGCGCGAGCCCGTCGCCGGGCCGCATGGCGCCCAGATGGCACTTGCTGTCGCAGATCTCGCCGATGAGGCGCCAGCGGCCGAGGGGCTCCGCCGGCACCGGCGTGAATTCGGGCGGCGGCTCACCTTCGGCGACCTCGACGGCTTTCAGGGAGTTCTTGCCCTGGATCTGCAGCATGTCGATGTCGCCGCGCTGGAACATGAAGCCCTTCACGTCGACGAGCTGATCGAAGAGCTTGCGGCCGCGGCGCTTGACGCTGCGCTTGCCGGGCACCGTGAGCATGACCGTGCGCGCCTCGGGGTTCTTGGCGTCCGGGCGCACACGGAGGATCGGATAGGGCTTCTCCAGCAGGACCCCCGTCATCTCCTGCTTGCCGAGCTTGCGCGCGAACGTGCCGTCGCCGGGATCGTTCGCGTTGGTGCCGAGCGCGTAGCCGAGGCCCGCCATGCTGCCGATCAGCAGGGCGGCCACCACCACGAGGAAGACCGCGAGCGGGCGCGGAACCGTGTTCAGGTAGCCCACGAAGAAGCCGGAATCGGGTGCGCGGCCTGCCATGTTACGCCTCCGTCTCGCTCGCAGGAGTGATGCGAACGGGCTCGACATGGGTGCCGGGCTCGTTGGGCCGGGGGTCGAGCAGGATCCGCCTGCCGTCGAGCTTGAGACGGTAGGTGGCGGCCTTCTCGGTGAAGGGGGGCGGCGAGCAGCCGTCACTGGGCCGGTACTGGAAGCCGTGCCACGGGCAGGTCACGTAGCCGTCCACGATGCGCCCTTCGCCGAGCGGGCCGCTCTGGTGGGCGCAGACGTTGGCGAGCGCTGACAGCCTGTCGCCGTAGCGAAAGACCGCGACGCGCTCGCCGTCCTCCAGCGCCACCACGATGCCGCGCCCGTCGGCGATATCGTCCACCTGGCCGGCCACGACCCAGGGCGCCTCGGCGGCGCTCTCGGACGCGCTCTCGGCGGTGTCGCGGTCCTTCTGCCGCTCGATGCGCCCGGCGACCAGGTGCAGGCCGGCGACCGCGATCACGCTGAGGCCCACGACGGCGGCCAGCAGCGGGCTTTGCTTCGACTGCAGCGAGCCGAGCACGATGTGGCAGACGATCGCCGCATAGGCGACATAGATCGAGACATGGATCGCCTTCCAGATCGGCGGCGTCAGGAACCTGAGCCAGAAGTCGTGACTCGTCGCCGCCAGCACCAGCAGCAGGAAGAGCGCGAAGATGCCGAAGGTCTCGAAAGGGAACCCGAGGAACCGGTCGTAGCTCGTGTTGCTCGCCAGCACGGCAACGTATTTGTTCAGCGGACTGAACGAGTAATAGATGCTGACGATGGTGCTCGCGTGCGTGAAGGCCACTGCGCAGGTGATCACGCCGAAGTGGCGGCGGTTGTAGAGCAGCGGCAGGAAGCGCGTATCCAGCCGTGCGAGCGGCCCGATGCAGAGAATGAACGTGAGCATCAGGAAGGCGCACGTGCCGAAGGCCTGCGCCCGAAGAATTGCGCCACTGGTCGGTCTGGTGACGTCCTGGAAGCCCGGCGCGATCTTGATGTAGAGAAGGATGAAGGCGACGACGGCCGCCAGCAGCACCACGTCGTAGAAGATCTTGTTGCGGTTCCAGCCGACCGGCGCGTAGCGCACGCTCATCGCTCAGCCGCCCCCCTGCTCGTCCGACTTGGGCGCGGGCGCCTCGACCTCGGCCGCGGGCTTCTCGAGCTGCACGGCGGGCTTCTCCGTCGGCCCGTGCTGGCGAATGGCGAGCGCCGCGATCAGCATCGCGGGCAGGAAGATCGCGAGCGCCTTCCACATGTAGGCGTGGGCGGTGCGGTGCCGACGCAGCATGCGAGCGCCCTCAGCCCCGCTGCCGCTCGGCTTCGATCCAGCGCCAGATGACCAGCGGCCAGAGCACGATGCAGCCGGGGATCAGGAGCGGGCGGAACGCGTAGACACGCCGCGCACGGACATCCACCCGCTCGATGCCGTAGAGCAGGAATGCGGCCGCGACGGCGAGCCCGACGTAGCCGTAATACTGCAGAACCTCGATAACGATGCGTGCCGCGTCCACGCTCTGCCCCCTTGAAGAGCGGGCGCCGCCGGTGGCCTTCGTCGGAGAACGCGTCCCCGCGTCCGGCCCCTGTCCGCGGCGCGGGGGAACGATACGAACGATCGCGGCCCGTGCCAACCCTGCAGACAATCAACTATGCGCGATGAGCATGTTACGGGGATTGAATTTCGGCCGTCCTCGTCCCTCTCAGTCTTTCAGAGCCTCGAGGGCGGCAGCCCTGCTCGGGTAGACCTTGATGAGCCTGTCCGCTCCGCTGCCCGCGAAGACCGCGGCGACGACCCCCTGCGGCGCGCAGATGGCCAGGCTGACCTCACGGTCTCGAAGGATCCTGGCGGTGATTCGAAGCGCGCGGAGGCCGACGTTGCCGATATAGGTGAGCTGCTCGAAGTCCAGGATCACGGCCCGGTCGCCATTCTGGAGCGCCTTGGTGATCGTCGCCTCGAGCGTGCCCGCGCTCTTCGGATCGATCCGCCCGCTCACCCCTGCGACCAGGACATCGCCGCACCGCTCGCTGCTCACTTCCATCGTCCGGCTCCACGTGTCTACGGCGCGCGGCTATACCATGCGCGAACGCCTGCCCACCAGTCCGCTGCCGGACCAAATTTCACGGCATGCCGCCGGAGCAGGGCGGCATAGCGGAAAGGCTGGAATTCGCCCGCTGTCATCCCCATGATAGGAGCAGGCGGCGGCACCTCACGGCCCGCCCGGGGACGCGACACCGGCGGGCGGGGGCACGACCGCAGAGGGCTGGGAGATGGCCACCTCGACGATACCGATGGCGCGCGGCCTGCCGGTCGTGGGCAGCGTCTTCGACATGGCGCGCGACATCCGCGCCTTCATGACCGACAGCTACCTGGAGCACGGGCCGGTCTACGGCATGCGGCTGTTCAACCGCCGCTTCACCGTCCTGGCCGGGATGGAGGCCAACCGCTTCCTCGCGCGGGAGGGCACGAAGCACGTCCGCTCGTTCGACTTCTGGAGCGGCTTCAACGCCTGGTTCGGCGCGGCCCGCTCGACGCTGAGCGCCGACGGGCCCGACCATGCGGCGTTCCGCCGCACGCTGCGACGGGGCTATTCGCGCGAGTACGCCGTGGAGCACATCGACGGCCTCGTCGACATCGCCCGCCGGGAGATCGCGGCGTGGCCGCAGGGCAGGCCGATGGCCGCGGTGCCGGCGCTGCAGCGGATCGTCACCGACCAGGTCGGCACGCTGGTCGCCGGCGTCTCGCCCCGCCCCTACAACGACGACCTCGTCCGCTACGTCCACGGGCTGCTCTCGGCCACCCTGGTCCCCGGCTCCTACGTGCGCTGGTCGCCGCGCTTCCGCCGCGCCTCGGCGCGCGTGGAAAAGCTCTACCACGAGGTGATCGAGCGCCATTCCGGCACGATGCGGGAGCGGCACGGCGCGGAGCCGGACCTGATCGACGACCTGCTGGACATGCACGAGGCCGACCCGAAGTTCTTCCCCGAGGCGGACCTCAAGATCGCGGCGATGGGCCCCTTCGTCGCGGCGCTGGACACGGTGGCGGGCACCACCGCCTTCATGCTCTACGCGCTGCTGCGCAACCCGGACGTGCTGGAGCGCGTGCGGGAGGAGGCCGACGCCCTGCTTGAGGGCGACATGCCGGCGGAGCAGGCGTTGCGCGAGATGGACGCCACGCACCGCGCGGCCATGGAAACCATGCGGATGTATCCGGTGACCCCGATGCTCATCCGCACCGCCGCCAACTCCTTCGAGTTCGCGGGCCATCGCATCCCCGCAGGCGAGCGGCTGATCATCGCCACCGCCGTGCCGCACTACCTGCCGGAGTATTTCCCCAAGCCGGAGCGCTTCGATATCGACCGCTACACGCCCGAGCGGGCGGAGCACAAGCAGCCCTACGTCTATGCGCCCTTCGGCTTAGGCCCCCATCGCTGCCTCGGCAACGGCTTCGCCGAGGTGCAGATCGCCGCCACCATGGCGACCATCCTGAACGAGGTCAATCTCGACCTCGACCGCGCCGGCTACAGCCTGAAGACCACGCAGTTTCCCATGCCCGCGCCGGCCGAATCCTTCAAGGTTCGCGTCCGGGGCCGGCGCGGGGCCCCGCAGCCGCTCGCGCAGCAGAAGCCCTGGGGCCCGCTCGGCGCCGTGCTGGGCGGCGCGCTCTGGGGTGCGCTTGGTGCCGATGCCGCGCGCGAGGCCTTCCGTTCGATGACGCCGGCGCACCTCGGCCGGCGGCCGCTCAGCCGATGAGCGCAGCGTAGCGATCGACCAGCGGCATCACCCCGTCGCGCCCTTCGGAGGGCAGCAGCAACAGGGCGCGGTCCATCCCGGCCGTGCGGCAGGCGTCCAAGTATCTGGCCTCGGCCGGTGCGCCGAAGACCGTGGCGGAGACCGTGGCCGGGTCGCGGCCTGCGTCCTCGGCCGCGGCGCTCAGCCTCGCCATGCCCTCGGCCGGATCGGGCAGCATCGCGCCGCGCGGGAACCAGCCTGAGCAGAAGTCCATCACGCGCCGCATGGTGTGCACCGTCTCGCCGCCCAGCAGGATCGGCGGGTGCGGCTTCTGCACCGGCTTGGGCCAGGACCAGCTCGGCTCGAAGGCGGTGAACTCGCCCGCGTAGGCAGCCTCGTCCTCGGCCCAGATCGCCTGCATCGCCTTGACCCGGTCCTCCATGAGGCGAAAGCGGGTCTCGAAACGCGTGCCGTGGTGTTCCATCTCCTCGGCGTTCCAGCCGGCACCGATGCCGAAATCGAAGCGCCCGCCGGAGACCAGGTCGAGGCTCGCTACCGCCTTGGCGGTGACGATGGGGTCGCGCTCGGTGACCAGGCAGATCCCCGTACCGAGCCGGATCGTGCTCGTCACCGCCGCGGCCGCCGCCAGGCTCACGAAGGGATCGAGCGTGTGGGAGTACTCCGGCGGCAGCTCCGCCCCGCCCCGCCAGGGCGAGCGCCGGCTGGTGGGGATGTGGGTGTGCTCGGGCACGAAGAGCGCGTCGAACCCCCGTTCCTCCAGCGCTGGCGCGAGCTCGGTGAGCGCAATGGAATAGTCCGTGGCGAAGATGGTGACGCCGATCTTCATGGGTGTCTGCTCCGGGTGGGTTGGCGCATCGCGGCGTGGCCGGCGCGGCGCACGCTCTCACGCGGCGTTCGCCTTGACAAGCCGCAGGCGTGCGCGGAGCCTGCCCGCCCTAACTCCGCCACCGCGCCCCGAGCATCGCCATGACCGAGGACACCCCCGCCGCGAGCGCGGCACCCTGGCAAAGCCCGACGCTCAGCCTCAGCGGCCGGGTCGCCATCGTGGCCGGCGCCGGCCAGACGCCGGGGCCCGTGATCGGCAACGGCCGGGCCACCTGCGTGCTCTTCGCCCGTGCCGGCGCGCACGTGGTGGCGCTCGACCGGGACCGCGCGTCTGCGCGCGAAACCGCCGCCATGATCGAGAAGGACGGCGGCAGCGCCGAGGCGATGGTCGTAGACGTGACCGAGGAGGCGGCGCTGCTCGCGGCGGTCGAGGCCGTCGTCGCCCGCCACGGGCGCATCGACGTGCTGCAGAACAACGTGGGCGTCGCCTACACCGGCGGCGATTCCCCGCTTGCGGACCTCGACGAGGAGAGCTTCGACCGGGTCATGGCGATCAACCTGCGCGGCACGGTGATGGCCTGCAAGCACGTCGTCCCGGTCATGCGCGGCCAGGGCAGCGGCGTCATCACCAACATCTCGTCGATCGCGGCCGTGGTCGACTACAAGTCCGTCACCTACAAGACCAGCAAGGCCGGCATGATCGCCTTCTCCCGCCAGCTCGCGCTCGATTGCGCGCCGGACGGCGTGCGCGTGAATGCCATCCTGCCCGGCTACATGGACACGCCCATGGCGGTGGACACGCAAGCCCGCCGCTACGGCCGCCCGCGCGAGGAGATCGCCGCCACCCGCGACACCTGGACCCCGCTCCGGGGTGGCATGGGCAGCGCCTGGGACGTGGCCCAGGCCTCGCTCTTCCTCGCCTCCGACGCCGGCCGCTTCATCACCGGCGTGGCGCTCCCGGTGGACGGCGGCGTCATGGCGCGCATCGGCTGACCGGCCCGCAGTGGGTTCAGACCTCCGCAGAACTTCTGGGAAGGAACAGGATGTCGCCAGGCGGCCCAAAAGCGCTCCAACCGCTCCTGGGCGCATAGTCGAGATCCTTCAGGTAACGCGCTAGCTCTTCGGAACTATCGCCGCGACGGGTCAGGTAGTCATCCACGACCTCGAGCAGGAGCGTTGGCCTGAACCGTCGCAGCGTGCGCTCAGCGCCAAGCAACATCCGCAGCTCCGATCCCTCGATATCCACCTTGATGAAGTCGACACGCGAGATACCGCGCTCCTCGACGACATCGTCCAGCCTACGCACGGTGACGGACTCCGCCATCGTCGGCCGGACCGTCGCGGCTCGGTCTCCGATGAAGCTGAGGCCAAAACCCACACTGCCAGACTGCTTGAGCGGCACGGCGAGCGTGGCCGTGTCGTTAGCGTCGCCAAGGCCGATAGGATGGATGGTGACGTTGGAAAGCCGCCTGACCGCTCTCATCTTGTAAAGCACGGAAAGAGCATAGGTGCCCGGCTCAAAAGCATGGACGTGACCCTGGGGACACATTCCGGCGAAAAGTTTGGTGAAGTGCCCGGCGTGCGCGCCAACATCGAATACGACACCGTCAGGCGGCACGTGGGGGCGAATGACCGGCATCATGTCCCTGTGGTGTTGGCGCACGAGCGCCTTCCACAGGTGGGCACACCACGTCGCTCTCTGTCGAAGAGTTAGCCGCATCCCTCTTGCGTTGACCGGACGGGCGCTATTCACCCGTGCCAGATCGGGTCCTTCAGGGTGGCGACGAAGGCGGCGTGCGCCGCGGCCTCGGCGTCGGTCGGCGCGTGCGCGCGGGGCGTCCGTTCTCGGGCGGACCCGGCTGCCGGCGCGGCGACCGCCGCGGGCGCCGCCTGCTGCAGACCCAGCGCCGGCTGGCGGCCGCCGGTGAGCTCCAGGTAGACGTCGGTGAGCAGCTCGGCGTCGAGCAGGGCGCCGTGCTTCTCTCGCGCGGAGCGGTCGATCCCGAAGCGCTTGCAGAGCGCATCCAGGCTGGCCGGCGCGCCGGGGTACTTCCGGCGTGCGATGACCAGCGTGTCCACCGCCCGCTCCGCCGGGATGGGGGGCCTCTCGATGCGCTCCAGCTCGGCGTTGAGGAAGCCCAGGTCGAAGGGCGCATTGTGCATGACGAGCTTCGCATCGCCGATGAATTCGAGGATCGCGTCGGCCTCGTCGGCGAAGCGGTTCTGCTTCGCGAGGAAGTCGCTGGTGAGCCCGTGCACGCGCTCGGCGCCTTCCGGCATGTCGCGCTCGGGGTCGAGGTAGCGCTGGAAGCGCCGGCCGGACGGGATGTGGTTGACCAGCTCGACCGCGCCGACCTCGACGATCCTGTGCCCGGCCGAGGGGTCGAGGCCGGTGGTCTCGGTATCGAGCACGACCTCACGCATGGCGACCTTCTCCATCCTGCATCAGCGCCCCCGCCCAGCACGAAGGCCAGCGCGTGCCCCGCGCGGCGGCAAGCCGCGCCGCGACCCGCCGGGCCGCGAGCCGCGATACCCGCCTGTCGAGGCCAGTTCGGATCACGAAGTCCGCCCGCCGGCGCTTCTCGGCATCGGGCATCTGGCGCGCGAGGATGGCAGCCAGCCGCTCCTCGGTCATCCTGGCGCGGCCCAGCACCCGCGCCCGCTGCACCGCGGCAGGGGCGGAGACCACCAGGGTGGCGTCGCATCTGGCCTCGCCCCCGGTCTCGAAGAGGAGCGGCATGTCGAGGACGGCGAGGCGGCAACCCCGGCGCTGCCCGGCCGCGAGGAAGCGCCGCTCGCCAGCACGGACCAGGGGGTGGAGGATCGCCTCCAGCTCGGCCAGCGCATCAGCGTCCGCGAAGACCTTGGCGCCGAGCGTGCCCCGGTCGACCGCCCGCGCGGCACCCTCGCCCGTCCCGGCATCGGGAAAGCGCGCGAGCACCGGCGTCACCGCTGCCCCGCCGGCCGCGAGCAGCCGGTGGACCGCCGCATCGGCATCGTAGACTGCAGCGCCGCAGGCCTTGAGGGCGCCCGCCACGGTCGTCTTGCCCATGCCGATCGAGCCGGTGAGCCCAAGGACGACCACGGCCCGCGCCCGTCAGAGCCCGTCTGCGGCGAAGGTGCGGAGCGCCGCTGTCGCCTCGGCCTCGGCGCCGAACCAAGCGGCGAAGCCCGGCCTTGCCTGATGGATCAGCATGCCGAGGCCGTCCACCGTCGTGTTGCCCCGCGCCCGCGCCGCCCGAAGCAGCGCCGTCTCCAGCGGCGCGTAGACGAGATCGTAGACCACCGCAGCGGCCGGCAGCCGCCCGAGATCGAGGTCGAGCGGAGCCTTGCCCACCTGGCCGAGGTTCGTCGTGTTGACCAGCAGGCCGCAGCTTTCGAGCGCGGCCTCCCGCTCTTCCCAGGGGCAGGGGCGGACGATGTCGCCGGCCGCCCCGGCCAGCGCCGCCGCACGCGCGGGCGAGCGGTTGGCAATGCGGATCTCCGCAACCCCTGCGGCGGCGAGCGCATCCACCACGGCACGCGCCGCCCCGCCGGCGCCCAGCATCGCCACCGGCAACGCGGGCGCCCAGTCCGGCGCTTCCTGGCGGAGGTGGCTCACGAAACCGAAGCCATCGGTGTTGTCGCCGTGGAGCGCGCCGTCATCGCCCACGGTCACGGTGTTCACGGCGCCGATGCGGCGCGCGGTCTGCGACAGCGAGGCCATGTGCGCGAGCGCGGCCTCCTTGTGCGGCGCGGTCAGGTTGCAGCCGCGAAAGCCGAGAGCCCGCAACCCTGCGAGCGCCGTGCCCAAGGCCTCCGGCCGGACCGCGAGCGGCACGTAGGCGCCGTCGATCCCCTTCTCCTCGAGCCAGTAGCCGTGGATGCGGGGCGAGCGCGAGTGCGCGACCGGCCAGCCCATGACACCCGCCAGCCGCGCCGCGCCGGTGAGCATCATATCTCCACGAGCCCGTGCTCGCGGAGGAAGGCGAGAAGCGGCATGAGCGGCAGGCCGAGAACCGAGAACCAGTCGCCCCTGATCTCGGCCAGGAGCTGCGCGCCCAGGCCCTCCGCCTCGTAACCGCCGACGCAGGCGAGGATGCCGTCCCCTGCGCGCTCCAGGTAGCGCTCCAGGAAGGCGTCCGAGAAGGGCCGCATCGTGAGTTCCGGACACGCCACGTCGCCCCAGATCTCGGCGTCGTCGCGGGCCACGCAGACTGCCGTGACCAGCGTGTGGCTGCGACCCCTGAGCCTCCTCAACTGCCCGCGCGCGTCGTCCACGTCCACCGGCTTGTCGAACCACTGCCCGCCGCAGACGAGAAGCTGGTCGGCGCCGATGACGAAGGCGCCGGGCGCGCCCGCGCTCACCCGCCGCGCCTTGAGGCCGGCGAGCATGCGCGCGGTCTCGCGCCCGTCGGCGTCCTCGCCCCGCATGGCGCCCTTGACTGCGCCCTCATCCACCCGCGCCGGCTGCACGGTGAAGGAGAGCCCGGCCGCGCGCAGCATCGACGCCCGCACCACCGCCTGGGAGGCGAGCACCAGGCGTCTCTCGCCGACCTCTCCGTGAGCGGCCGGATTCGCCTCGCCGACTGCCATGCGTCCGGCTTCCTCGCCCATCTCGTCTCGGGTGCGCCGCAGCATATACGCTTCCCGCTCCCCGCCAACCGCTCAGCCGGCCTGCGCGCGCCGGTCGTGCAACTGCAGGATGGCGGCGGCGGTTTCCTCGATCGAACGCCGGGTCACGTCGATCACCGGCCATCCGCACGTGGCGAAGAGCCGCCGCGCCTGCCTCACCTCCTCCTCGACCTGCAGCGGATCAACGTAGCCGGTCTCGCCGACGTCGCCGATCATGCGCATGCGGCTGCGGCGCACGTCGATGAGCTGTTCCGGGTGGCAGGTGAGGCCGACGACCAACGCACCCTTGAGCGACTCAAGCTCCGGCGGCAGCGGGCAGGCGGGGACGAACGGCACGTTCGCGGCCTTGAGGCCGCGGTTGGCGAGGTAGAAGCAGGTGGGCGTCTTCGACGTTCGCGACACGCCGACGAGAACGATGTCCGCCTCGCCGAGCGTCGCAGGCGAGCGGCCGTCGTCGTGGCCGAGCGCGTAGTTCATCGCCTCGATGCGCTTGAGATAGGCCGCGTCCATGACATGCTGGCGGCCGGGCTGGTTGCGGCTCTCCACGCCGAGAAAGCCGCTCAAAGCCGCGATCGCCGTGTCGAGAAGCGGGATGCAGGGAACGTCGATGCGCCCGCACTCCTCGAGGAGGAGGGCGCGGAGCTGCGGGTCGACCAGGGTGAACATCACGACCCCGGGCTCGCCTTCGACATGGGCGAGAACGCGGCGGAGCTGGCTCTCGGTGCGCACCAGCGACCATAGATGCTCGACCGCATCCACGCCCTGGAACTGCGCCGCCGCCGCACGCGCAATGGTGATGCAGGTCTCGCCGGTGGCGTCGGAGACCAGGTGCAGGTGGAAGCTCCGCATTGTTCCGCTCAGGCTCCCGATTGCGCGGCCGCGCGCTTTTCAACGCTTGCATCTGGAAAAGCCGTGGGCAACGCGGCCGCAGGCCGTACCCTACAGCTTATTCCCAGCTTGTAGGATCGACCAATCCGCATGTTCGGCATAGCGGGGATAACGGTGGAGTCATTCCCGCCGCCCCCGTCGTTCCACGTTGTTCGCGCTTTTCCGCCCTGGCGGACCGCCTCGCGGAAGCGCCAATTGGCCGTTTTTCCACCATCGCCGCTCCGTCCTACACACCTGCTCCGCGCGCCGGCCCACGCACGGGATGAACGCGAGAATCCCCTCCTCCCGGCTCCCAACATCAACCATCCTTATCAATAAGAGGTTAATTGAAGATAGTCTGGCGAAGCCGGGGAAAAGAGCCGATTCGTGACCGGGAACCCAAACGACAAGCCGCTCCTCGCGGCGCTTCGGGGGGAGGTGCGCCAGCCCCCGCCGCTCTGGCTCATGCGCCAGGCGGGGCGCTACCTGCCGGAGTACCGCGCGCTCAGGGCCAAGGCCGGCTCCTTCCTCGACCTCTGCTACGACCCGGCGCTGGCGACGGAAGCCAGCCTCCAGCCTTTGAAGCGCTTCAGCCTCGACGGCGTGATCCTCTTCTCCGACATCCTGGTGGTGGCCGAAGCGCTCGGGGTGACGCTCCGGTTCGAGGAGGGCGAAGGCCCACGCCTGGAGCCGGTTCGCGAAGGAGATGCTCTGCCGGTCTTCGATCCGGCACGCCAGCGGCGGCATCTGGCGCCGGTCTACGAGGCCATGACGCAGGTCTCTGCGGCAGCGCCCGCTCGCGCCACCGTCCTGGGCTTTGCCGGGGCGCCCTGGACGCTCGCAACCTACATGGTGGGTGGCGGCAGGAGTAGGGATTTCCTGGCCGTGAAGGGCTGGGCCTACCGCGAGCCTGAGAGCTTCGCCCGGCTGATCGCGACGCTTCAGGAGGCGGTCGCGGACCACCTGATCGCCCAGCTCGACGCCGGCGCCGATGCGGTCCAGGTCTTCGATAGCTGGGCCGGCGCCCTGCCCGAAAGCGCGTTCCGGCGCTGGTGCATCGTGCCCGTGGCGCGGATCGTGAGCGCCGTGAAGGCAGCCCACCCCGGAGCCCCGGTGATCGGCTATCCGCGCGGCGCAGGCCTCGCCCTTGAGCGCTTCGTGGGAGAGACCGGCGTGGACGCCGTCTCCATCGACAGCACGGTGCCGTCAGGCTGGGCAGCCGCGCACCTGCAGCCGCATTGCACGGTGCAGGGCAACCTCGACCCGGCAGCGCTGGTGGCAGGCGGCGATGCGTTGCACCATGCCGCGCGCGCCATCCTGGACGCGCTCGCTCACGGGCCCTTCGTGTTCAACCTCGGCGAGGGCGTCCTGCCCCGGACCCCACCGGATCACGTCGCAGCGCTTGCCGACATCGTGCAGTCCTGGCCGGGCGGGGACGCGCGATGAGCCGCCTTGCGGTGGTCCTCTTCAACCTCGGTGGACCGGACTCCCTCGATGCCGTCGAGCCCTTCCTTCTCAACCTCTTCCGCGATCCGGCGATCATCCGGGCGCCCGCGCCCCTCCGCCGCCTGATCGCCTGGTTGATCGCGCGCCGGCGCGGGCCAGAGGCGCGGGACATCTATCGCACCATCGGCGGCCGCTCACCCCTGCTTGCCGAGACCGAGGCGCAGGCGACCGCGCTGGCCCGCGCCCTGGAGGATTGCGGCGAGGCGGCCGTCACCGTCGCCATGCGCTACTGGCACCCCATGAGCGAGGCGGCGGCGCACAAGGTCGCCGCCTTCCGGCCGGACCGCGTCGTGCTGCTGCCCCTCTACCCCCAGTTCTCGACCACGACCACGGCGTCTTCGCTGGCGGCCTGGCGCAAGGCGGCGGAGAGCGCCGGCATCGCCGCGCCGACGCAGGCCGTCTGCTGCTACCCCCGCGCGGACGGGCTGATCCAGGCCCACGCGGCGCTGATCGAGCCGCTGTTGGCAACGGCGGCCGAGGCAGGCAAGCCCCGCCTCCTCTTCTCCGCCCACGGCCTGCCCAGGAAGGTGGTCGCCCGCGGCGATCCCTACCAGTGGCAGGTGGAGGAGACCGCGCGGCAAATCGTCGCCCGACTGGATCGCGACGGGCTCGACTGGCGCGTCTGCTATCAGAGCAAGGTGGGGCCGATGGCGTGGCTGGAGCCCTCCATCGCAGACGAGATCGACCGTGCCGGCCGCGACCGGGTCCCCGTCGTAATCGTGCCTATCGCTTTCGTCTCCGAGCACAGCGAGACCCTGGTGGAGCTGGACGTCACCTACCGCGACCATGCCCGGGCGGCGGGCGTCCCCGCCTACCACCGGGTGCCCGCGCTCGGCACCCACCCCTCGTTCATCGCGGCCCTGGCCGATCTCGTGCGCGGGGCGCTTGAACGCGATGGCGGCCTCGCCTCCGGCGAGGGCGACCGGCTCTGCCCGGCCCCTCACCGCTGCTGCCCGCTGGCGACCCGCTGATGGCGGGCGACCTCTACGCCTGGCTCCGCGCGCTCCACGTGATCGCGGTGATCGCCTGGATGGCGGGGATGCTCTACCTCCCCCGGCTCTACGTCTATCACGCCCGCGCCGAGCCCGGCTCCGAGCTCTCGGAGGCGCTGAAGGTCATGGAGCGCCGCCTGCTCAGGATCATCATCAACCCCGCCATGGTGGCGACCTTCGCCTTCGGCGGCGCGCTGCTCGCGCACCCCGGCGTGATCGACTGGTCGGGCGACATCTGGGTCTATCCCAAGCTCGCCCTGGTGGCCCTGCTCGCCGCCTACCACGGGCTGCTCGCGCGCTGGCGCCGCGACTTCGCCGCCGACCGCAACCGGCACAGCGAGCGCTTCTTCCGCAGGATGAACGAGGTGCCGACGCTCGCCATGATCGGCATCGTGATTCTGGTTATCGTGAAGCCCTTCTGAGCCGGCGGAGAGCGCAAGGGATGACTGAGCGAGCGGGCGTCCTGTCGAGCACGGCGATCACGGCGTTGATCGAGGCGGGTGCGGTCAGCGCGGACGAGCCGATCAGCGCCGCGCAGATCCAGCCGGCGAGCCTCGATCTCAGGCTGGGGCCCAAGGCGTACCGCGTGCGCGCGAGCTTCCTGCCGGGGCGCGAGAGCGTCAGCGCGAAGATCGCAAGCCTCGGCATGCACGCGATCGATCTCGGGCCGGGCGCGGTGCTGGAGCGCGGCTGCGTCTACATCGTGCCGCTCATGGAGGGGTTGGCACTCGCCCCCGACGTCGCGGCCCACGCCAACCCCAAGAGTTCCACCGGCCGGCTCGACATCTTCACCCGGCTGATCGCCGACGAGGCGCACGAGTTCGACCGCGTGCAGCCCGGCTACCGGGGCCCGCTCTATGCCGAGGTCTCGCCCCGCACCTTCAGTGTCGTGGTTCGCGCGGGCAGCAGGCTCAACCAGGTCCGCTTCAAGCGGGGCGATCCCGGCTATTCGGAGGGCGCGCTCGAGCGCCTCCATGCCGAACGCCGCCTGGTCGAGGGCGAGATCGCCCGCGGCGGCTTCGCCGGCGGGTTGCCGCTCTCCGTCGACCTGCTGGGCGACGGCGGCCTCGTGGGCTGGAAGGCGAAGCGCCATACCGACCTCATCGACCTCGACGAGGTCGGCCGCTACGCGGCGCGCGATTTCTGGGAGCCGATCGCGCGGCCCGCAACCGGCGGCGTCATCCTCAATCCGGACGATTTCTACATCCTGGCGTCGAAGGAATCCGTGCGCATTCCGCCGGACCACGCGGCCGAGATGGTGGCCTACGACACGCTGGTGGGCGAGTTCCGAGCGCACTACGCGGGCTTCTTCGATCCGGGCTTCGGCCACGACGAGGCCGGCGGCGGCGGCACGCGCGCGGTGCTCGAGGTCCGCTCCCACGACGTGCCGTTCATGATCGAGGACGGCCAGACCATCGGCCGGCTCCTCTTCGAGCCGCTGACCGAGCGGCCGGCGGAACTCTACGGGCGCGGCATCGGCTCCTCCTACCAGCGCCAGGGGCTGGCGCTCGCCAAGCAGTTCAGGCATGCCGATCCGCACGACGCCCGGACGCCATGACCACCCGGCATAATGCCATCGAATCTTCGTTTGACACGGCGGAACGGCAGCCGATAGGCTAGCGTGCACGTCCGCCGCAGCGGGCGGGCTTCCTGCCCGCCGTCGGCGCATCCTCTCGCATAAAGCCGCTTGCCGCCGTCACCAGGTTTGCGCCCTTCGCGTGCCGCCGTCCGGCGGTGCGGTTCTCCTTCCACAACGGCAGCTCCCGTCATGCATCTGCAAGAGCTCAAGACCCAGACCCCGACCCAACTGATCGACTACGCCGAAGAGCTCGAGATCGAGAACGCGAACTCGATGCGCCGGCAGGACCTGATGTTCGCGATCCTCCGCCAGCTTGCGGAGAACGATCAGGCGATCTTCGGCTCGGGCGTTCTGGAGACGCTGCAGGACGGCTTCGGCTTCCTGCGCTCGCCGGAGGCCAACTACCTGCCGGGCCCCGACGACATCTACGTGAGCCCGAGCCAGATCCGCCGCTTCGGGTTGCGCACCGGCGACACGCTGGAAGGCCAGATCCGCGCGCCCCGCGACGGCGAGCGCTACTTCGCCCTGCTCAAGCTCAACAACATCAACTTCGACCCGCCCGAGAACCTCCGCCACAAGGTCAACTTCGACAACCTCACGCCGCTCTACCCCGAGCAGCGCTTCAGCATGGAGGTCGCCGACCCGACGCGGAAGGACACCACCAGCCGCATCCTCGACATCGTGGCGCCGCTCGGCAAGGGCCAGCGGGCGCTGATCGTGGCCCCGCCGCGCACCGGCAAGACCATGATGCTGCAGAACATCGCGCACTCGATCGAGGAGAACCACCCCGAGGCCTATCTCATCGTGCTGCTGGTGGACGAACGGCCCGAGGAGGTCACCGACATGGACCGCTCGGTGAAGGGCGAGGTGGTGAGCTCCACCTTCGACGAGCCGGCGTCCCGCCACGTGCAGGTGGCGGAGATGGTGATCGAGAAGGCGAAGCGGCTGGTGGAGCACAAGCGGGACGTGGTGATCCTGCTGGATTCGATCACCCGGCTCGCGCGGGCCTACAACACGGTGGTGCCGTCGTCGGGCAAGGTGCTGACCGGCGGCGTGGACGCGAACGCCCTGCAGCGGCCCAAGCGCTTCTTCGGCGCCGCGCGGAACATCGAGCACGGCGGCTCGCTCACGATCATCGCGACCGCGCTGATCGACACGGGGTCCCGCATGGACGAGGTGATCTTCGAGGAGTTCAAGGGCACCGGCAACTCGGAGATCATCCTGGACCGCAAGCTCGCCGACAAGCGCACCTGGCCCAGCATGGACATCGCGCGCTCCGGCACGCGCAAGGAGGAGCTGCTGGTCGACCGCGCGACGCTCGCCAAGATGTGGGTGCTGCGCCGCATCCTCTCGCCGATGGGCACCGTGGACGCGATGGAGTTCCTGGTCGACAAGCTCAAGGCGACCAAGACCAACGAGGACTTCTTCGCCTCGATGAATACATAGTCGCTCGCGCCCGCAGGGTCGCGAGCGCGACACAAAGAGTCTCGCAAGCCCGCAGGGTCTTGCGAGCGCGACATCGAGAGACTCGCGCTAAGATCAGACGGATCGCCGAAAGGCCGTCTCGGGCTGAGCCAAATGATTCTCGGGGTGTGTGTAGCGGGCTTGCGAGGTTCGCCAGGCTATTTCCTGGCGCAATAGCCCCCGAACGTGTCCACTAGGTCGCCGCACGTCGAGAGCGCGTAGCCGCACCGCTGCTCTCCGCCGACCACGTGGCACCAAGTTGGCTGTCCCGGCGCGAGGGAGCTGCTTCGGTGGCAGTGGTAGTCGCCGGTTTTCCGATTGGTGTGGCAGCCCGCCGCATTCGTGCCCCCGCTGTGCCCAAAGGCGTCGCTGATGGGTGCTATCAGGAGCGAGAACCCCAGCAGGGCTGCCAGGCCCCATGCGATCCGTGTTGGCAATTTGTGGTGTAATATCGAGAGCACAAACGGCCACGCAACGTGATTGGACCATGAGAGATGAATGGAGAATATAAATAGTGTGCAGTGTACAACAATCGAGTATATGTCGTGCAGAATTGATGTTTTCTGAACACTTGAACATCTTTACAGCATTTCTCAATTGATCGTCGCTTTGTCCATGCGGCCCGTCTTCCGCAGGGTTGGCCGTCCCACCGTGGCGAAATATTGTTGACGAAACTCAGCGAGATTCACCGGCATAAGCAGGATGCGTCGCGCAGATGGCATGAGGAATCCCACTCTCCGGACGGCCCCTCTCGCACGGTCGGTCTGTTCCACTGGATCAGACTGATTCATGGCGGAATTGGGTGGAATTAAGCGGGATACACGGGACATTCCACACGCCGGGGTCGCGCGTTCCCCCACCTCTCTCCGGGCCGCACCCGACAAGCCCCGCGAAACATTAGCATGCTAATGGAAATATTCGGGCGCAGGGTCAGCTCCAGAACGCAAAATGTTGTTGCTTTGGCATCTAAATTTGTGGAATACATCTAACACATTGATATAACTACTAATATTACCTTAAAGTCCCTAAACCGCCTTGAGGGGCGGGCGGGGTGGCGGACTTGCGCGCAGGCGGTTGACGAGCGCGTCGAGCTGCTCCGGTGCCTGGTAGGCGATGGTGAGGCGGCCGCCGTCGCCGCGCGCAGCGGGGTCGAGCGTGACCTTGAGGCCGAGCGCGCGGCTGAGATCGTCCTGCAAAGCCTTGATGTTGGGGTCGGCCGCACGCGGCCTGGCTCGCTGGTTGCGGGCCTCGCCCGCGCGGCGCACCAGCGCCTCGGTCTGGCGCACGGTGAGCCGCAAGCGCACCACCGTCTCCGCCAGCGCCGCCGGGTCGGCGGCCGCCAACAGTGCGCGGCCGTGGCCCGCGCTCAGCGTGCCGCCCCCCACCAGCGCCTGCACCGGCTCCGGCAGGTCGAGCAGGCGCACCGTGTTGGCCACGTGGCTGCGGGACTTGCCGAGCGCGCTCGCCACGTCCTCCTGGCGGTGGTCGAACTCGCGGATCAGGCGGCGGTAGGCGGTGGCTTCCTCCAGCGGGTTGAGGTCGCGGCGCTGCAGGTTCTCGACCAGCGCGATCTCGATGCTCTCGGAATCGTCCAGCTCGCGCACCACCGCCGGCAGCTCGTGGATGCCGGCCTTCTGCGCCGCCCGCCAGCGCCGCTCGCCGGCCACGATCTGGTAAGGCGCGCCGTCCTCGCCGCCGGGGGCGGGGCGAACCACCAGGGGCTGGACCACCCCCTTCTCGCGGATCGAGGCGGCGAGGCTCTCGATCTCGGCCTCGTCGAAGTGCTGGCGCGGCTGGCCCGGGTGCGGTGCTAAGTGCTCGATGGGGATGGAGAGCAGCGCGCCCGGCCGCGCGCCGGCCGCAGCCGGCTCCATGCTTTCGCCGAGAAGGGCGGCAAGCCCCTTGCCGAGGCCGCGCTGGCGCGTCTGGCCGCTCGCATCCGTCGTCATGCTGCGCTCTCCGTCTGGGTTCGCTCGCGCCGCAGCAGCTCGCCCGCGAGGTGGGCGTAGGCCTGCGCGCCGGGGCAGCGGAAATCGTGAAGCAGGACCGGCACACCGTAGGACGGCGCCTCGGAGACCCGCACGTTGCGCGGGATGATGGTCTCGTACACCGCGTTGCCGAGGTGGGTGCGCACGTCGTCCCGCACCTGGGCGGAGAGGTTGTTGCGCTTGTCGTACATGGTGAGCACGACGCCCTGCACCCGAAGCGCGGGATTGAAGGCGGTGCGCACGCGGTCGACAATGCTGAGCACCTGGCTCAGCCCCTCCAGGGCCAGAAACTCGCACTGCAGCGGCACCAGCACCGAATCGGCCGCGACCAGCGCGTTCACCGTCAGCATCCCGAGCGAGGGCGGGCAGTCGATCAGCACGTACGCCGGCCCGCCGCCCTGCACGCCGCTCCCGCTGAGCGCCGGCGCCAGCGCCTGCTTCAGGCAGTGCTGGGGGCGGGGGCTCTGCGACAGCTCGATCTCGGCGGCGGCGAGGTCGCGGGTCGCCGGAATGACGGAGAACCCCGGCACCGGCGTCCTGCGCAGGATTTCGGCGAAGGGCGCGCCCTGGAGCAGCCCGTAGCTGCCGGGCACGCGGTCTGCCTGCGGGATGCCGAGGCCGGTGCTGGCGTTTCCCTGCGGGTCGAGATCCAGCAGCAGCACCGGGTGCCCGGCGGCGGCGAGCGCCGTGCCGAGGTTGATGGCGGTGGTGGTCTTGCCGACGCCGCCCTTCTGGTTCGCGACCGCGATGATGCGGGGCCGGTCCGCAGGCGCCGGCGGGGCTTGCGCCTTCGCTCCGCCCGTCTCAAGGGCTGCGGCGTTCGACATCGCTGATCCTCAATATGCGCGCCTCCGCCGCCGTGCGGCTGGGGACGATGTCCGCCCGGAAGTCCCACCGCCGCCGCGCCGCGTCCAACTCGCTCCGATAGCGGCGTCCCTTGGGGAATATACAATATGTATGGGGTTCCAGCACGGGGAAAACCAGACCTAGCAATTGGGCCAGCGGCGCGCAGGCGCGGGCCACGATCGTGCCGGCGGGCGCCAGCGCAGCTCGCACCTCCGGCGCCTCGAGTCGGCCCTCGATCACCGAGACCGCCGTGCCCGTGGCGTCGGCGACCTCGCGGAGGAAGGCGCAGCGCTTGCCGTTGGCCTCGACCAGCGAGTACCGCCGCGCGCCGTCCATGATCGCGAGCACCATGCCCGGAAAGCCGGCGCCGCTGCCGACGTCGACTGTATGGCCGCTCGCATCGTCGGCGAGCAGCGGGGCGAGCTGGGCGGAATCGAGGAAGTGCCGGGTCCAGAGAGCGGGCAGGGAGGCGGCGGAGACCAGATTCGTGCGCCGCTGGCGGCGCCGGAGCAGGGCTTCGTAGATCTCGAGCCGCTCGCGTGTTTCACGTGAAACATCGCGCCGGAAGGCCTCGCCCGGCTCCATCCGCCCTACCGGCGCCCGGCCTCCGCCGCGTTCTTGCGCACGTGGGCGAGCAGCGCCGTCAGCGCTGCCGGAGTCACGCCCGGCACGCGGCCTGCCGCGCCCAGCGTCGCCGGACGCGCGGCGGAGAGACGCTGGCGCATCTCGTGGGAGAGCCCGCCCACCCGGTCGAAGCGGAGATCGCCCGGCAGCCGCAGCGCCTCGTCCCGGCGGAAGGCGGCGATGTCCGCCTCCTGGCGCTCCACGTAGCCCCGGTAGTGGGCGTCGTTCTCCAGCGCCTGGGCGATCTCGGGCGCGAGCCCCCCCAGCGCCGGCCAGAGCACCCCCAACCGCTCCAGCGAGACGTCGGGATAGCCGATCAGCTCCCGCGCCGTCCGCCTCCGTCCGTCCCGGTTGGCCGCGATCCCGTGGCGGCGCAGCGCGTCGGGCGTGGCGTCGAGCGAATCCAGCATGACTTCGGCCGCTGCTAACGCCCTGGTCTTCGCAGTGAAGCGCCGCGCCCGCTCCGCGCCTACGCAGCCGGCGTCGATCCCGCGCCGGGTGAGCCTGCGGTCCGCGTTGTCCGGCCGCAGCCTGAGCCGGTACTCGGCCCGCGACGAGAACATGCGGTAAGGCTCGCTCACCCCTTGCGTGACGAGGTCGTCGATCAGCACGCCGATGTAGCCGTCCGCCCGGTCGAGGGTGAACGGCGTGGCTCCCGCCGCCGCCCGCGCGGCGTTGATGCCGGCGACGACGCCTTGCGCCGCCGCTTCCTCGTAGCCGGTGGTGCCGTTGATCTGGCCCGCGAGGTAGAGGCCGCCCACCCGCGCGGTCTCCAGCGCCGGGCCCAGCTCGCGCGGGTCCACGTGGTCGTACTCGATGGCGTAGCCCGGCCGCAGCATCGCCGCCCGCTCCAGCCCCGGAATCGTCGCCACCAGCGCCCGCTGCACGTCCTCCGGCAGCGCGGTCGAGATCCCGTTGGGATAGACCGTGTGGTCGTCAAGCCCCTCCGGCTCGAGGAAAATCTGGTGCGAGTTCCGGTCCGCGAAGCGCACCACCTTGTCCTCGATGGAGGGGCAGTAGCGGGGCCCGCGGCTCTCGATCGCGCCCGAGTACATGGGCGAGCGCGCGAGGTTGCGGCGGATCAGCGCGTGGCCCTCCGGCCCCGTGGCGGTGATGTGGCAGCGCACCTGCTCTCGTGCGATCGCGTCTGTGAGGAACGAGAAGGGCTCCGGCGGCCGGTCGCCCTCCTGTGCCTGCAACCCCGCCCAGTCGATAGTGCGCCCGTCGAGCCGGGGCGGCGTGCCGGTCTTCAGCCGGCCCAGGCGAAAGCCCAGCCGCTCCAGCGTGAGCGCGAGGCCCGTCGCCGGCGCGTCGCCCACGCGGCCGGCCGGGATCTGCCTTGCGCCGATATGGATGAGCCCGCGCAGGAAGGTGCCGGTGGTGAGCACCACCCGGGGCGCGGGGATCAGCGTGCCGTCCCCCAAGACCACGCCCCGCACGCAGGGCCTGGCGTCCGCCCCGGTCTCGAGCGCGAGGTCCTCCACCGTGCCCTCGCGGATCTTGAGGCCGGGCTGGTCTGCGAGCGCCGCCTGCATGGCCGCGCGGTAGAGCGCGCGGTCCTGTTGCGCGCGCGGCCCCCGCACCGCCGGCCCCTTGCTGCGGTTGAGCACGCGGAACTGGATGCCCGCCTCGTCGGCGACGCGGCCCATGAGCCCGTCGAGCGCGTCCACCTCGCGTACGAGCGTGCCCTTGGCGAGCCCCCCGATGGCGGGGTTGCAGGACATCGCGCCGATGGTCTCGCGCTTCTGGGTGACGAGCAGGGTCGCCGCGCCCACGCGCGCCGCCGCCGCCGCCGCCTCGCAGCCGGCGTGGCCGCCCCCGATCACGATGACATCGAAACGCTCGCGGCCCATGGCCGCCCTCCCGGCCGCCCTTCCGGCCCGGCACATGCGGACGGCGCACCCTATAGGCCAGCCGCGCCCGCCCGTAAAGCGCCTACTTGCCGATGCAGAAGTCGCGGAAGACGAGGTCGAGCACGGCCTCCACGTCGACCCGCCCGGTGATGCGGCCGAGCGCACGGGCCGCAAGGCGCAGCTCCTCCGCAAGCCGCTCGTCGGCCGGGCCCGCGATGGCGCGCGCCAGGGCGTCGCGGCACTCGATCACGGCGTGGCGGTGCCGCGCGCGGGTGAGCACAGGGGCGCCGCCCGGCGCGTAGCGCCGCGCGATCTCGTCCGTCAGCGCCTCGAGCAGCCCGTCGATGCCCTCGCCCGTGAGGCAGGAGACGCCGCGCGCCGGACAGCCCGCGATCGCGACGGGGGCGGGGCCTGCGAGGAGGTCGGTCTTGTTCAGCACCGCGAGCGCGTCGCCGAGCAGGGCGACGCTCTGCGGATCGGCCTCGGGCCAGCGCGCGGCGTCGAAGACCACGAGCGAAAGGTCGGCGCTGGCTGCGCGCGCCATCGCGCGGCGCACCCCTTCGCTCTCGATCTCGTCCCCGCTCTCGCGCAGGCCCGCCGTGTCGGCAAGGGTGAGGGGCCAGCCGCCGAGGTCGAGGCGCACCTCGACGACGTCCCGCGTGGTGCCCGCGCGGGTCGAGACGATGGCCGCATCGCGCCCCGCTAACCGATTGAGAAGGCTTGATTTTCCGGTGTTCGGCGCGCCTACGATGGCGATGCAAAAGCCTTCGCGCAGGCGCTCGCCCCGGCGCGCGTCGTCGAGGTGGGCCGCGATCTCCGCCGCGAGCGCAGCCAGGCCCGGTGCCGCCGCCGCCATCGGGTCATCGCCTAGCTCCTGGTCCGAGAAATCGATGGCGGCCTCGACGTTGGCCCGGAGCGCCATCAGCCGCTCCCGCCAGCCGTCGTAGAGCCGGTGCAGCCCGCCCTCCGTCTGGGCGAGGGCCTGGCGCCGCTGGCCCTCGGTCTCGGCCGCCACCAGGTCGGCGATCCCCTCGGCCTCGGTGAGGTCGAGGCGGCCTGCCTCGAAGGCGCGCCGGGTGAACTCGCCGGGCTCGGCCGGCCTGAGGCCGGGCATGCCTGCGAGCGCGCCTGTGAGCGCGGCAAGGACGGCAGGCCCGCCGTGGACGTGGAACTCCGCCATGTCCTCGCCGGTCGCGCTGCCGGGCGCCGGGAACCAGAGGGCAAGGCCCCGGTCGATGGGCTCGCTGGTCCCCGGCGCGCGGAAGCGGCGGAGCGTGGCCCGGCGCGGCTCCGGCAGCGCCTCGCCGCCGATCCTGGCCAGCGCCTCGCCGGCGCCGGGGCCCGAGACCCGGACCACCGCGATGGCGGCCCGCCCGCCGCCGCTCGAGAGCGCGAAGATCGTCTCGCCAGTCATGGCCTGTAGATCGGCGCCGCGCGAGACCCTGCGGCAGGCCGGCGCCGGGTCAGGAGGCGGCTGCCGCCGTCCGGCCGGGGTCTTCGGCCTCGTCCGGGAGCGGCTGGTCCGGCATCAGCATGAGCCGCTCGACCCGGCCGCCGCCCACGAGGTGGGTCTCGATGATCTCGTCCACGTCTGCCACCGTCCTGGGCGCGTACCAGACGCCTTCGGGATAGATCACCATGGTCGGTCCGAACTCGCAGCGGTCCAGGCACTGGCTCGCGTTGATGCGCACGTCCGCGAGCCCGCGCTGCTTGGCGCGCGCCTTCATGTGGGCCCGGAGCTTGACCGAGTCCTTCGCGCTGCAGCAGCCGCGCGGGTGGCCGGGCGCGCGCTCGTTGACGCAGCAGAAGACGTGGCGCCGGTAGTAGAGCGGCGGGTCCGCCCGGCTCATCCCCCGCCGCCTCCGCCGCTCCCCTTGGGCGCGCCGCCACCGGCCTGGCCGAAACCCTCCCAGAACGCCTGCTGCATGGATTCGAAGCCCTTGAGCCCGCCCGGCAGCCAGGCCTTCAGCAGGGCCTCGGGGTCGATGCTGCCGACGGCGTCGGCGATCCGCGCTTCCAGGCCCTTGGCCATGGCCGCGTGCGCCGCCGTCAGGTCCGGCATCCCGCAGAAGGCCCTGGCCTCCTCGGGCGTGCAGTCGATCTCGATCTTGACCTTCATGATGGCCTCGCTCGCGGCTCTGCGCCCGGTCTGGCGACGGGCGCGACCATACCCCGCAGTCTGGCTCTTGAACAGGTTTCCGTCCCTTCGGTTGGCGTTGCACCGTTTGCAGGGGCCGGTGCGTGCATGCAGGACATCTGGATTGACATCTGCGAAATGCAGGATATATATCTGCATTACGCAGATATGAAACGAGATATCCAACATGATCTTCGCCGAACCCACCTTGTCGCGAGAAGACCACAAGGTGCTGGAGATACTGGAGGGTCAGAGACGCCGCTTGCGGATCGAGACCCAGCACAACCCCCGCCGCTGGCACGGGGTCATGCGGCGAAGCATGTTCGCGCGCGCGATCCAGGGCTCGAACGCCATCGAGGGCTACAACGCGACGATGGACGAAGCCATGGCGGCTGTGGAGGACGAGCCTGCCCTCGACGAGAGGACCGAAACCTCTCGCGCGATTGGCGGTTACAGGGCCGCCATGACCTGCATCATGCAGGCGGCGGAGGATCCCCACTTTGAATGGAGCAAACAATTCCTCAAGGGCCTGCATTTCATGATGACCGGTTTCGACTTGAACGCACATCCAGGGACTTGGCGACCGGGTGCCGTTCAGGTCGTGGACCACGCAACAGGCGTGGTCGTCTACGATGCGCCGTACTCCGACTTGGTCGACTATTTGGTAAGCGAGTTGGTGGAATATCTAGATGGCCAAAATTATGAGTCCGTCGTTGTCGCCGCCGCCATGGCGCACCTTAACCTGACCCTGATCCATCCCTTCAAGGACGGAAACGGCCGGATGGCGCGGGCTCTACAGACATTGGTGCTCGCCCGGGAGGGATTGGTTCACCCGCTCTTCTCCAGCATCGAGGAATGGCTGGGTCGCAACACCCAGGACTATTACGATGTGCTTGCCGACGTTGGGCAAGGGGCATGGAATCCCGCAAACGATGCACTGCCGTGGGTGCGGTTTTGCCTCAAGGCCCACTATCAGCAGGCCAATACGGTGATCCGTCGCCACGAGGAATACGAAGCCCTCTTCTCCAGCATCGAGACACTCGTGGAGCGCCACAGGCTCAACGAGAGAATGGCTGTGCCGCTCTTCAATGCGGCAGTGGGAATGCGGATCACCAACGCCAGGTATCAAAAGGAGACAGACGAGAGCACCCACGTTGCCGGACGCGATCTGAAGGCCTTGGCCGATCTGGCGCTCCTCGTTCCGCACGGCGAGAAGCGGGGCCGATACTACACGGCCGGCACGGCGCTGAGAGAGGCAAGAGAGGCCGCGAGGCGCAGCAGGGCGGTTCGGGACCCGTACGAACTGCCGGAAGTGTCGGCTGACCCAGGCCCTCGCCTCCCAGGGCTCTGATTTGCCGCCGCCAGGCCCTTACTCGAGGTTCTTCACGTTCCCCTTGCCGACGAGTTTGACCACGTACTTCTTGCCCTTGTTGGTGCCGCTGACGCCCGTGCTGAGGAGCTTGTCGTCGCCCTTTTCGGAATATTCGTAGCAACCTTCGCCCCAGTCCTTGTTCTCGTACTTGGAGCACATCAGGTCCCCACTAATTTCCCAAGTCCCCTTAACACTAACTCTCCAGCTCTTCCCCCATGATTTGGCGAGTACCGTTCCGTCCGGCTGGAAGTAGAAGAAGGACTTCCATTTATTGTCTCCTTCACCCCCGGAAGAGAAATACGTGTGGTCCACCAAGCGTGTACGGAGATCCTCGGCGACGAGCGTCTTCCCCTCGCCGGCACGCGCCACGCTTTCGGCAAGACCGAGGCCCGTCATCGACAAGGCCGACAAGCAAACGAGTGACAGAATCTGCGTTCGGAGCTTCATGGCCATGACTCCCTGATCAGACAGCATAGTCGTTTTGGCATAGCCTACGATTTGCCGAATGAACGGTCCAGAAACACGGAGCACGTCACCCGCTTCAGCCCACCATCCCGAACGCTGGGCGATCGTGGTCCTTCCGTGAGGATGCGTGCGCGGCGCGCTGGCGGCGGGGCGTCCGTCCCCCTATGCTCAGGATCCAAGGCCGCTCCCTTGCCACGCGCGGCCCGAACCAGACGGGAAGGGCCATGAGCGAGAACCTCTTGGGCGCGGAAACCAGCCCCTATCTCATCCAGCACGCCGACAACCCGGTGCACTGGCGCCCCTGGGGGCCGGAGGCGCTGGCCGAGGCGAAGGAGGGCGACAAGCCGATCCTGCTCTCGGTGGGCTATTCCGCCTGCCACTGGTGCCACGTGATGGCGCACGAGAGCTTCGAGGACGACGAGACGGCCGCCCTGATGAACCGCCTCTTCGTCAACATCAAGGTGGACCGCGAGGAGCGCCCCGACCTCGACACCATCTACCAGCGCGCGCTCGCGCTGATGGGCCAGCAGGGGGGCTGGCCGCTCACCATGTTCCTGACGCCCGACGCCGAGCCCTTCTGGGGCGGCACCTACTTCCCGCTGGAGCCCCGTTTCGGCCGGCCCGGCTTCAAGGACGTGCTGCGCCTGATCGAGCAGACCTACCGCGGCGACCGCGAGAAGGTGGACAAAAACAGAACAGCGCTGGTCGAAGCACTGCAGGGACTCGCCCGCAGCAAGCCCGGCGAGGCCATTACCGAGGTACAAATTGAGAACATGGCGCGCGCCTTGCTGCGCGAGGTCGACGGACGCCATGGCGGCATCGGCGGCGCGCCCAAGTTCCCGCAATGTTCCATGCTGGAGCTGCTCTGGCGCAGCTATCTCAGGTCCGAGTCGCAATTGATGAAGACTGCCGTCCTGCTCAGCATGGAGCGCATGTGCCAGGGCGGCATCTACGACCACCTGGGCGGCGGCTTCGCCCGCTACTCCACCGACGAGCGCTGGCTCGCCCCCCACTTCGAGAAGATGCTCTACGACAACGCCCAGCTTCTCGACCTGCTCTGCCACGTCTGGCAGGAGACGGGCGAGCCGCTCTTCGCCGCCCGCGCGGCCGAGAGCGTGGCCTGGGTCCTGCGCGAGATGCGCACGGGCGAGGGCGCGTTCGCGAGCGCGCTCGACGCCGATTCCGAAGGCGAGGAGGGCAAGTTCTACGTCTGGGACGAGGCCGAGATCGAGGACGTGCTCGGCGCGCACGCGGCCTACTTCAAGGCCGTCTACGACGTCACGCGGGGCGGCAACTGGGAAGGCAAGACGATCCTCAACAGGCTGTCGCCGCCGGAAACCGACGAGCTGCCGGACGAGGCCCGGCTTGCCAAGATGCGCTCGACCCTGCTGGCGCGCCGCGCGGGCCGCGAGCGCCCCGGCTGGGACGACAAGGTGCTGGCCGACTGGAACGGCCTGATGATCGCGGCTCTCGCCAACGCCGCCTTGGTCTTCGGCGAGCAGACTTGGCTCGATGCGGCGGCGGAGGCCTTCGACTATGTCGCGGGGCCGATGGCGGCCGGCGAGCGGCTGCGCCACGCGGCCCGCCACGGCCGTTCGAAGGACGTGGAATTCCTAGACGACTACGCCGAGATGGCGCGGGCCGCGCTGCTGCTGGCGGAGGCCACCGGCGACAGCGCCTACGTCGAGCGCGCGCGCGGCTGGGTCGCGGTCCTCGACGCCCACTACTGGGACGAGGCCGAGGGCGGCTACTTCTACGCGCCGGACGACGGCGAGGCCGCCATCAGCCGCACCAAGACCGCCCATGACGCGGCGACGCCTGCCGGCAACGGCACCATGGTGGGCGTGCTCGCGCGCCTCTACCACCTTACCGGCGAGGCGGCCTTTCGCGACCGGGCCGAGGCGCTGGAGAAGGCGTTCTCCGGCGAGCTCGAGCGCAACTTCTCGCCGCTGGCGACGCTCGCCAACAACAGCGAGGTGCTGCGCCGCGCGGTGCAGGTGGTGGTCTGCGGCGCACCCGGCGACGCGGGCACCCGGGCGCTCGTCGATGCCGTCTTCGCGACCAGCCTGCCCAATCGCGTGCTCACCCGGCTTGCGCCCAAGGGTGCGCTGCCCTTGGGCCATCCCGCCTTCGGCAAGGGGCAGCAGGAGGGCAAGGCCACGGCCTACGTCTGCGTGGGCCCGGTCTGCTCGCTGCCGGTGACCGATCCGCAGGCGCTGAAGGCCGCGCTCGCCGCCGCCCGCGCGCCGGCGGAGGGCTGAGGCCGATGACCGCCGCCCGTTGCACCATCGAGAGCCCCGTCGGCCCCCTCACCATCAGCGCCGAAGACGGCGCGATCGCCGCAGTCGATTTCGGCGCGGGCGGCGGCCCCCGTCCCGACACGGGCGTGCTGGCGGAGGCCGCGCGCCAGCTCACGGAATACTTCGCCGGCGAACGCCGCGCGTTCGCGCTCCCGCTCGCGCCCTCCGGCACGCCCTTCCGTCTTCGGGTCTGGCAGGCGATGCAGGCCATTCCCTACGGCCAGACGCGGAGCTACGGCGACCTCGCCCGCGCGCTCGACAGCGCGCCCCGCGCCATTGGTGGCGCCTGCGGGGCCAACCCCATCCCCCTCGTCATCCCGTGCCACCGGGTCGTCGGCTCAGGCGGGGCGCTCGGCGGGTTCTCCGGCGGCGCCGGCTGTGATACCAAGCGCCAGCTTCTCGCGCTGGAACGCGCGCTTCCGCCGACGCTCCCGGTCTGAGCCAGGCGCGGGCGGGCGCCCCCGGACAGGAAAGGGAGACACATGGTCAAGGCGGTTCGGATGCACGAGGCCGGCGGGCCCGAAGTGCTGCACTACGAGGACGTGGGCCTGCCCGATCCCGGCCCCGGCGAGGCGATGGTGCGCCACGAGGCGATCGGCCTCAACTACATCGACGTCTACCACCGCACCGGCCTCTACCCTGTGCCCTCGCTGCCCTGGCCCATCGGCATGGAGGGCGCGGGCACGGTCGAGGCCGTGGGCGAGGGCGTGAGCGAGGTCGCCCCCGGCATGCGTGTCGCCTACGCCAGCCCGCCGCCGCCCGGCGCCTACTCGGAGGCCCGCGTGATGCCGGCGGGCTCGCTGGTCGAGCTTCCTGCCGACATCAGCTTCGAGCAGGGCGCGGCGATGATGCTGCAGGGCATGACCGTCGAGTACCTGATCCGCCGCACCTACCCGGTGAAGGCCGGCGAGACCGTGCTGGTTCACGCGGCCGCCGGCGGGGTCGGGCTGATCCAGTGCCAGTGGCTCAAGCACCTGGGCGCCACGGTGATCGGCACCGTGGGCTCGGAGGAGAAGGCGGAGCTTGCCCGCGCGCACGGCTGCGACCACCCGGTCCTCTACCGGACGGAGGACTTCGCGGAGCGCGTGATGGAGATCACCGACGGCCAGGGCGTGCCGGTGGTCTACGATTCCATCGGCGCCGACACGCTGGAAGGCTCGCTCAACAGTCTCGCGCGGCTGGGCACGCTCGCCAGCTTCGGCAACGCGTCGGGCCCGATCACCGACCTCAACCTCGCCCGGCTCGCGCCCAAGAGCGCCTACATCACGCGGCCCACCCTCTTCGGCTACAACGCGACGCGGCCGGAGCTGGAGGAATCCGCCGGCGCCCTCTTCGACGTCGTGCGCTCCGGCGCGGTCAAGATCGAGATTCACCAGACTTACCCGCTCGCCGACGCAGCCCAGGCGCACCGCGACCTGGAGGCCCGCAAGACCACGGGCTCGACCATCCTCACCCCCTGACCGCCGGCAGGGCGGCGCTGCAGCGGCCGGTGAGCGCCGCCGCCGCTCAGGGGGAGGGCCGCGGGGCCTTCCGCGATCCGGCTTTCATCGCCAACCGGGACGCGCCGGTGCACCGGTGGGTTCCCTGGATCGCGGGCTTTTCGCGGCAGTTCGTGCGGGATGCGCTGGCCCGTCACCTTCCGGAGCCGGGAGCGGGCGTGGTGTTGGACCCCTTCGCCGGCGTCGGCACCACGCTGATCGAGGCCGACCTCGCTGGCCATGCCGCCATCGGCTTCGAGATCAACCCCTACGCGGCCTTCGCCGCGCGGACGAAGCTGGGGGCGCACCGGCTGAAGCCCGCGCAGCTCGAGGCCAGCATCGCGGAGTTCGTCGCGTTCATGGAGGAGGGCGCGCGCATGGGCCGCGCGCCCGAGGCGACACCGCCCGCCGCCTTCCGCACGCGCGCCCCCTTCTACAGCCCGGCCGTCGAGCGCAAGGTGCTGCTGGCCTTCGATTTCATGGCCGCGCTGGATGCACCCGTCGCGGACTTCTTCCGGCTCGCCTTTGCGGCGACCATGGTGGGCTATTCCAACTACTCCTACGAGCCGAGCCTGGGGCGCAAGGCCTCGGTCGGGCGCCCCGATGTCGAGGACGACGACGTGGCCGGCGCCATCGCGGCAAAGCTCCAACAGATGGCGGACGATTCCGCATGGTACCGGCACGCTCGCGCCCAGCCGGAGCGCGCCGACGGGCGGGTGCTGGAACGTTCGTTCTTCGACGGCTTCGACACGCTCGACGAGGGCAGCGCGGACCTGCTCGTCACCTCGCCGCCCTACCTCAACAACTACCACTACAACCGCAACACGCGCCCGCACCTCTACTGGCTCGGATTCTGTTCCTCACCGGATGACTTGAAGCGGCTGGAGGAACTCAACGTCGGCACCTACTGGCAGAATGCCCGCGACCGGGAGCGGATCGACCTCGACCCTTCCATCGAAAACGACGCGATTCGAACCACCATCGGCGAGGTGCGGCTGCGCAACCCCGACAAAGGCATCTACGGCGGCAACGGCTGGGCCAACTACGCGGCGCGCTACTTCAACGACTGCGGCCGCTTCCTCGACGGCGCGTCCTGGTGCCTCAGGCCGGGGGCAACCGCCCTGGTGGTGATCGGCAACTCGATCCTGCAAGGGGTGCCGATCCCGACCGACCGCTTCCTCTCCGCCATCGCCGAAACGCGGGGCTTCGCGGTCGCCGGCATCCACGTGCCCCGCGAGACCCGGGTCGGCAGCAGCATCGTCGAGTCCAGCGTCCGCGCCGGCAAGGCCAACGGTGGGACTCTCTACGAGTCCGTCGTGGAGCTGCGCCGGCTCTGAGCCCCGCGCCGGCACCGGCGGGGAGAACCAGTGCCCCTCGCTCGTTCGCCTGGCTGACGCTCGGTTCGATTACGGCCTGCCCGGCCTTGTTGGCCCTCCCGGCAGGTGGGATAAGGGCGCGATGAACGACGTTGCCTCCAGCGACCGCCGCTACCGCACCCGCGGCGGCATCACCGTCCATCGCAGCGACCGCGAGACCGCGGTGGGGCCTGCGGCCGAGGCCCTGGTCGAGCGGCTGGACCGCTACCCCGGCGTCTTCATGTCGTCCTGCTTTGAGTTCCCCGGCCGCTACACGCGCTGGGACTTGGGCTTCGCAGCACCGCCGCTCGCCATCACCTGCCGCGGGCGCGCGTTCGAGGTGAGCGCGCTGGAGCCCAGGGGCCGGGTCCTGATCGAGCCGATCCGCGCCGCCATCGAGCCGCTCGCCGCCGTCGCCTCGCTGGAGGCAGAGGCCGACCGCCTGCACGGGCAGATCCACCCGCCGACGGAGATCGTGCCCGAGGAGCAGCGCAGCCGGCAGCCCTCGATCTTCAGCCTTCTGCGCGCGGTCATCGACCTCTTCGGCAACGACGAGGACCAGCACTTCGGCCTCTACGGCGCCTTCGGCTACGACCTGGCCCATCAGTTCGAGCCGGTGGAGCTGCGCCTGGAACGCCCGGCTGACCAGCGCGACCTCGTGCTCTTCGTGCCGGATGAGATCCTGGTCGTCGATCACATGTCGGAGAGGGCGGTGCTGCACCGCTACGATTTCGCGGCGCCTGCAGGCGACACGCGCGACATGCCGCGTGTGCCGCGCGAGGACGCCTACGCGCCTGCGCCCTCCGGTGCCAGCCCGCCGGCCAACGACCACCGGGCGGGCGAGTACCCGGCCACCGTGGAGCGCGCCAGGGATGCGTTCCGGCGGGGCGATCTCTTCGAGGTCGTGATGAGCCAGCAGTTCAGCGAGGCCTGCGCCGATGCGCCGTCCGTCGTGTTCGACCGCCTGCGCACGCTCAACCCTGCGCCCTACTGCGCGCTGATGAACCTCGGCGCCGGCGAGTTCCTGGTCGCGGCCTCGCCCGAGATGTACGTCCGCGTCGAGGGCCGCCGCGTCGAGACCTGCCCGATCTCGGGCACCATCGCGCGCGGCAAGGACGCGCTCGGCGACGCCGCCCAGATCGCGAAGCTCCTCAACTCGGCCAAGGACGAGGCCGAGCTCACCATGTGCACCGACGTCGACCGCAACGACAAGTCGCGCATCTGCGAGCCGGGCTCCGTGCGGGTGATCGGCCGCCGCCAGGTGGAGCTTTACTCCCGCCTGATCCACACGGTGGACCACGTCGAGGGCATCCTCCGGCCCGAGTTCGATGCTTTGGACGCCTTCCTCAGCCACACCTGGGCGGTGACGGTCACAGGCGCGCCCAAGCACTGGGCCATCCGCTTCATCGAGGCGCACGAGCGCTCGGCGCGGCGCTGGTACGGCGGCGCCATCGGCCGCATCGGCTTCGATGGTGCGATGAACACCGGGCTTACGCTGCGTACCGTCCGCATGCAGGACGGTATCGCCGAGATCAGGGCCGGCGCCACGCTGCTCTACGACAGCGATCCGGCGGCCGAGGACGAGGAATGCCGCCTCAAGGCCTCGGCGCTCTTCGCGGCCGTCCGCGCGGAGGCGGCGCCCGCGCCGGTCCGCGCGCCTTCGGTGCAGCCAGGCGCAGCGCGGCGCGTGCTCCTGGTCGATCACGAGGATTCCTTCGTCCACACGCTCGCCAACTACCTGCGCCAGACCGGCGCCGAGGTCGAGACGCTCCGGCCCGAGCCCGCGCGCCGGATGCTGCAGGATGAGGCGCCCGACCTGGTCGTGCTCTCGCCCGGCCCCGGCCGGCCCGAGGACTTCGGCACCGCCGAGACCATCCGGCTCGTGCTCGCCCACGACGTGCCGCTCTTCGGCGTCTGTCTCGGCCTCCAGGCCGTGGCTGAGTATTTCGGCGGGACGCTCGGCCAGCTCGACGAGCCGGTCCACGGCAAGCCCTCCGACGTCACGGTGCAGGAGAGCGCGCTCTTCCAGGGCCTGCCTGCGCGCTTCCGCGTCGGCCGCTACCACTCGCTCTACGCGCGCCGCGTCTCGCTCCCCGACGACCTGCTCGCCGTCACCGCCGAGACCGACGACGGCGTCGTCATGGCGCTGGAGCACCGGGCGCGCCCCATCGCCGCCGTGCAGTTCCACCCGGAATCGATCCTCTCCCTCGACGAGGGCATCGGCATGCGCCTCATCGACAACATGGTGACCGTCCTCACCGGCAACAGGGGCCCGGCGGTCCGAAAGTAGGATCGGCGGCTATAGGCTCCAGGCGCCGTCGATCACCAGCGCCTGGCCGGTGGTGAAGGCAGATTCGTCCGATGCCAGATAGACGGAGAGCGCCGCGACCTCCGTGGGCGAGCCGATGCGCCCCACCGGGTGGCGCGCGATGAAGGCCGCCCGTACGGCCGCAGGCTCCGGGTGCGCGTTCATGCGCTCGTCGAAGGAGGGGGTGTCGATCGCGCCGGGGCAGATCGCGTTGCAGCGGATGCCGCGCGCCGCGTAGTCGAACGCGACCGACTTGGTGAGGCCGATGACCGCGGCCTTGCTGGCGTGGTAGGCGCAGCGCTCGGGCGCGGCCTTCACGGTCGAGACCACCGACGCCATGTTGATGATCGAGCCTGCGCCCTGCGCAAGCATCGCCGGCAGGAAGGCGCGGATCATCCGGTACGTCGCGGTCACGTTGAGGTCGAGCGTCTCCGCCCAGTCCTGCGCCTCGCAGTCGAGGATCGCGCCGTGGGGCACGCGGCCCGCGCAGTTGAAGAGCACGTCAAGCGCGCCGATCTCCGCGGCCGCCGCCGCCACGGCATCGCCGTCGCGCACGTCGAGCGCCCGGCAGCTCACGCCCTCCAGCGTGGCGAGGCCCGCGAGCCTGGCCTCGTCGATGTCGGTCGCCCAGAGCCTGGCCCCTTCCTTCTGGAAGGCGACGGCGGTCGCGTGGCCGATCCCTTGCCCTGCTGCCGTGATCAGCGCGGTCTTGCCCGCGAGCCGCCCGGCCACGGCTCAGCGCCCGGTGAAGGCGGGCCTGCGCTTCTCGACGAAGGCCGTCACCCCTTCGGCGAAATCCGCGCTCGCCGCGCAGTCCGCGAAGCGCTCGCCTTCCGCCTGGAGCTGCTCCTCCAGCGAGGCATGGGGCGAGGCCTGGAGGAGCCGCTTGGTGTTGGCGTAGGCGAGCGCCGGGCCGGCGGCAAGCCGCCGCGCCATCGCGTCCGTCTCCTCGTCAAGCCGGTGCGGCGAGACGACCCGGTTCACGATGCCGAGCCGCTCGGCCTCCCGCGCGCCGAAGCGCTCGCCCAAGAGCGCAAGCTCCATCGCCTTCTTGGCGCCCACCGTGCGCGGCAGGAACCAGGTGGAAGACCCGTCGGGGCTAGTGCCGATGCGGCAGTAGGCCATGGTGAAGATGGCGTCAGCAGCGGCAATCGCGAGGTCGCAGGCCAGCACCAGGCTCAGCCCGAAGCCGCCGGCGGCGCCGTCGATCCTGGCGACGATCGGCTGCGGCATCCGCCGCATGATGCGGATGATCGCGTGGACCCGGTCGATCATCGTCTCGAAGTGCCGCCTGCGCTCCTCCGGCGCACGCTCGATCAGCGCGTGGAAGGCGCGCAGGTCGCCGCCCGCCATGAAGTAGCCGCCGGCGCCCCGCAGCACCATCACGCGCACCTCGGGGTCGCGCTCCACGGCGGCCAGCGTGCCGACCAGGGCATCGCACAGCTCGTCGTTGAGCGCGTTCAGCACGTCGGGCCGGTTGAGGGTCACCCGGGCGATGCCGCCCCCTCGCTCGATCAGCACAGTGTCGCTCATGTCGCATGTCTCCTGCTGGCGCTGCAGTTGCGGCTCGGCGCGTCCTAGCATCTACCGGCGCCCTCGGCGAGGATGCCGTTCGGCAACGCCACCTCATCACCCAGCGACGGAGAAGACCGATGGCCGAGAACGCCCTTCGTATCAAGACCGACCCCGATCCCTACGAGGCTTTCAGGCTGGCGCAGGCCTACCGCGTCGGCGACCTGATTTTCGTCTCGGGCCAGGCTGCCATCGACCTAGACGGCAACGTCGTCGGCGCGGGCGATTTCGACGCACAGGCCGAGCAGACCTTCAGGAACCTGGCGGCGGTGCTGGAGGCCGGCGGCTCCAGCTTGGCCAAGATCGTCAAGGTGAACATCTACCTGAAGGACATGGGGAACTTCGGCAAGATCGTGGACCTGCGCGAGACGTACTTCACACCGCCCTATCCGGCCGACACCATCGTCGAGATCACGGGCCTCGCGCTGCCCGAGCTGGAAATCGAGATCGAGGCGATCGCCATGGTCGAAGGCGAGATCGTGGACTCGTAGGCAGGGACGCCTCCAGCGATCAGCGAAACTTATGGAGCGGCCAAGAAATCGATATTGGAGGTGATCGCGCCGTTGGCTATAGGATTTCAACATCGCGTGTCGACCAAGGGGAGGAAGGCCGACCGAAAAGGCTTGAAACGCGGCACGATCGACTAGGGCCAGTCGGGTTTTCCGTTTCACCGACTGGTCGTCAGGTAGTCGCCGGTGCGGCGTCACCCACGCCTTCTCGTCGAAGTTCAGTTCACATGGACGCTCGCAACGTCGGCGACGGGGTCGCCATCGTGGGCTACAGCCACCGCATGCCGGGCGGCATCCGCTCGGATGCGGATTTTTGGCGCCTGCTGAGCGAGCGCGAGGTCGTCCGGGAGCCTATAAGCGTTCGTTATGGCAAGGGCCACGTCCCCATAGGAGAATTTTCGGGCCCCGGCCGCCTCGCGAGCCCTTACGAGGGGCTGATCCGCGACGAGGACGAGTTGCTCTTCGACCGCGCCTTCTTCGGCATGTCCCACAACGAATTGAGGCAGACCGAGCCGCAGGTGAGGATGCTGCTGAATTGCGCGTGGGAGGCCATCGAGCACGTCGGCTGGGATCTCCATTCGCTGCGCAACAGCCCCACCGGGGTCTTCATCGGCTCTCAGGTTCCGGCCGTCTCCAACTGGCGGCCGCAACATGGCGTCACGGAGTACTCCGTCTCCGGCATCAGCCTCGCCATGCTGGCCAACCGCGTCTCCTACCACTTCAACCTCATGGGCTCGTCGGCGACCTACTGCACGGCCTGCTCCGCCGGCGTGACCGCGCTGCACGCGGCGATGAACGCGCTCCGCAGCGGCGACTGCGACCAGGCGCTCGTCGGCGCCGTCACCTATCTCGGCAGTGCCCGGATGAGCAGCAGCTTCAACCTCATGGGGATCATCAGCCCGGACGGCACCTGCCATTCCTTCGATGCCGGGGCCAACGGCTACATGCGCTCCGAAGGCTCGTTCGTCTTCGCCGTCAAGCCGCTCGCGGCGGCCGAGCGCGACGGCGACCCCATCTACGCCGTGATCGAATCGACCGCGGTGAACGCAGCCGGGACGGCCGACGGTTCAGCGGGCCTCGCGCCCGGCCGCTTCATCAGCGCACCCACCCGCCACGCTCAGGTCGAGCTGATGCGCGCGGCGTCGGCCCGCGCCGGCCTCTCGCCGCGCGACTTCGACTACATCGAGGCCCACGCCACGGGAACCGCCGTCGGCGACCGCATCGAGGGCAACGCCATTGCCGAGGCGTTCGGCGATTCCGGGCGCGCGGACCCGCTCCGGGTCTCCAGCGTCAAGAGCAACGTCGGGCACATGGAGGCCGCCGCCTTCCACTGCGCGCTCCTCAAGGTCGTCCTGATGATGCGGCGGCGCACCTTCGCGCCCACGTCCAAGAGCTTCCAGGCCCCCAATCCGGAGATCGACTTCGCGCGTTGCCCCATGGAGGTGCAGACGGAATGCGAGCCGTTCCCCGAGCACCCCGTCGTCGTCGGGATCAACTCCTTCGGCTTCGGCGGCGCCAACGGGCACTGCGTGGTGCGCGAGCACCGGCCGCTGCGGCCCCGGCTTTGGTCGCTGCCGCTGGCGCCTGACGCGGGCTACATGATCCCGCTCTCGGCGCGCACGCCGAAGGCGCTGATCGAGAGCGCGGGGCGTCTGCGCCGGCTGCTCGACGACCAATCGGTGGATCTCTACGCGCTCGCCGGCAATCTCAGCCGCCGCCGCACCCACTTCGCCGCGCGCACCTCATTCGTGGCGCGGAGCGTGCCCGAATTGAGTGAGGCGTTGGATGCCTTCGTGGAGGAGGAAGCGCCCATCGCCTCGGCGGAGGAGGGCGAGCGGCGGCTCGCGATGGTGTTCGCCGGGCAGGGGACTCAGTGGGCCGGCTGCGGCCGCGCGCTCTACGATGCCCATCCCGTGTTCCGCCGCGCCGTCGACGCCATCGACGAGCACTGGCGCGAACATGCGACGACCTCGTTGCGCGAGGCCTGCTTCTCCGCTCCGCAGGACGAGCTCGACGAGGTTCAGCTCGCCCAGCCCGCCATCTTCATGATCCAGTGCGCGCTGGTGGAGCTGTTCAAGACCTGGGGCGTCTATCCCGACTGCGTGGTGGGCCACAGCTCCGGCGAAGTCGCCGCGGCCTACGCCTGCGGCGCGCTCTCGCTTGCCGATGCCACGCGCCTGGTCTTCCATCGCGCCACCCTGCAGCAGCGCGTGGCAGGGTCCGGCCGCATGCTCTCCATCGGCCTCGACCGGCCCGGCGTGGAAGAGCTGCTGGACGAGATGAGGATCCCCTTCCGCCTCGAGGAGGGCGGGCCCGTCGCCGTCGAGATCGCCTGCGAGAACGCGCCGGCCAACACCGTCATCTGCGGCCGCGAGGGAGACCTCCAGCCGGTGATGGAGGCGCTGGATCGCCGCAGCCTCCAGAACCGCCTGATCCCAGGCAACATCGCCTTCCACTCCCGGGCGATGGACGCCATCAGGGACGGCGCATCCGACGCGCTTGCCTTCCTCGCCGATCGCGCCTTCGAGCTTGACGTGCCGTTCGTCTCGTCCGTGACGGGCGCGGCGGCCGAGCGGCTGGACAGCGCCTACTGGTGGTCCAACATCCGCCAGCCTGTCCGCTTCGCCGCCGCGATGGAGACGGTGATCCGCGAGCACCGGCCCGATGTGGTGCTGGAGGTGGCGCCTCACTCGGCGCTCCAGCCCATCGTCGCCCAGTGCGTGGAAGGCGCCGCATCGCCGCCCGTCTCCATCCCGACCCTGATGCGGGAGACCGACACGCGCCTCGCCTTCCACGCGGCGCTCGGCGCCCTCTTCAGGGCCGGCGTCCCGCTGGACTTCGCCGCCCAGTATCCGCGGCCGGACCCCATCGTCCCCCTGCTGCCGGGGCACCCGCGCGACGAGCAGAAGACCGTCGACAGGACGCTCGATGACGAATTCTTCCTCTATCAGAGCGAGTACGCGCACGGGCCCCTGGTCGGCCACCGCATACCGGGCGACCGCCTTTCGTTCGAAGCGCGGCTATCGGAACGAGCCTTTCCGTGGCTGGCGGAGCACCGCGTGCATCACGCGCCGATCATGCCGGCCGCCGGCTTTATAGAACTCGTTCTGCAGGCTCTCGAAGGTGCGCCCGTCCATATAGAGATGCTGGAATTCCTGCAGCCTTGCCCGATCCCGAGGACGCCGGTGCCGCTGCAGACGGCCCTGCAGCCGGTCCCCAATTCGCCGGACGAATTCACCCTCACCGTAACGACCCAGCCTTACGACATCGACGCGAAGAGCGAGCTGCACGGCTGTGGGCATGTGCGGCGCATCGGGCCCGACAACGTGCCGGACGTGCCGGCAAACGTGTCCGAGATCGACGCCTCGCGCTACCAGCCCCTGGCCTATGGGGCGGACGATGAACTTTACGAACGTTTCGAGGCGGTCCTCGGCGAGACATTCCAGTACGGCCCCAACTTCCGGAACATGCGCCGCCTGCGGCGCGATGTGGCTACCGACCACCTGCTGTTCGATGTCGAGATGGACGAAGCGTTGTGGCGAGGCGGCCAGAGGGAGGGCTATGTCCTGTTTCCGGCCCTGCTCGACGGTGGACTGCAGTCGTATCTCTACGACCTGATGCTCGGCGCAGATCTCTTTGCCATTCCGCGCCGGGCCGAGAACGTGACGTTCCTGCGCCCACCCACGGTGCCGCGGATGACCTGTCGCGTAACCTATCCCGGCGGAATTCGCTACGAAGTCGACGACAAGGGCCAATACTCCGTGCAGACGGGCGAGTGGGTCTCAGGCAGCTTGAGCTGCTATGACGGCGCGACCGGGGACCTCGTCCTTCACATCGAAAAGTACATCTCCTTCATCTCGAACCCGAGGCGGGTCGACCTGCCGCACAGCAAGCACCGCATCGCCTGGCAGCCGAAGTTCGTCGCCGACGGCCGCGCGATTGCGGAGCGATTGCCCGAGGGCGAGATCGAGCCCGCCGCGCTGATCGCCGCCCTGGAGCGGCCCGAGGACGAGGGCGGCGACGTCCGCGCCTGCCATGCGCTGGAGTTTGCCGGCGCCCTGGAGCCGGAGCGGACCGTGCTCCACCGCTGTGTCGACCACCTGTCGCGGCAGGAGGCGCAGAGCGAGTTCTGGCTCATCGGCGACGACGAGGAGGGCGCCCGGGCGCACTTCGACGCCTTCCACGGGCACGACGCCGCGCTTCGCTTCGACTGCCTCGATCCCACCGCGCGCGAGCCCGCCGCGCTCGAGGGCGGCCTGCTGCGCCGGCACGCGGCCGAGGTCCTGTTCCTGCACAGCGACGCGCAGGCGTTCACGGCCGAGGAATGGAGCTTCTGGCAGGCGGTGGCGGTCCCCGGCGCTCTGGCGCTGGTCTCCCACGACGAGGGCCGGGCCATCGCGCCCGCCGCCGGCTGGCGCACGCTGCGTGCCGGTCGGGGCTCGACCCTGCTGCAGGCGCCGTCCTGGAGCGCGGCCGAGCCGGGCGACGCGGCGCTGCCGGGCCCCCGCTGGGTGCTGGGCGAGCCGCAGAGCTGGGCCGCCGCCTGGGCGAGCCTGCTCGACGATCCTTCCGTCCATCCGCTTGCCTGGGAGTCCCTCGCGTCGGACGAGCGCCTCGATCCCGAGGCGTGTCCGCATGCGGAAGACGTGCAGGCGATCGACGTCTTCTTCGACCGGGACCCGGAGGATCCGACCGGTGAGCGGGCCGTCTCACACCTCGTCGCCTTAATCCAGTCGCTGGTGCCCTACAGGATCGACCAAGCGAGCGGCCGATGCCGCCTCACCGTGGTGACCCGCCAGGCCATCCTGGATGCGGACGATGCGCGCGGCAGCGCGCTCTGGGGCGCGGTACGCAGCATGGCGGCGGAGGTCGCAGACGAGGCAAAGCTCGATTTCCGCCTCGTGGATCTCGGCGACGCCGGCGACCTGAAGACGCTCGCGTGGCTCGCGCGGCACGACCTGCGCGAGCGCGAGCTTGCGGTGCGCGCGGGCCGGCTCTGGGTGCCCCGGGTGCTCAGCAATCGGCAGGAGTTCCCGCCCGTGCCGGCCGGCGAGCACCCGCCCTACCGGCTCTTCCTGGAGAACGCGGGCCAGATCGCCGGCCTCCAGATGAAGACCTACGAGCCGCCGCCGCTCGGGCCGCACCACGTCGAGATCGAGGTGGCCGCGGCGGCGCTCAACTTCCGCGATGTCATGGTGACGCTCGGCCTGCTGCCGGCGCTCGCCTACGAACGCTCGGCGCTCGGCCGCGAGGTCGGCATGGAGGCGAGCGGCGTGGTCCGCCGCGCCGGCACGGCGGTGGAAGGGCTGGAGCCCGGCGACGAGGTGGTCTTCGTCGATGGCGGCTGCATCGCCAACCGCACGGTCGTGGGCCAGCACCGCGTCTTCCCGAAGCCCGCCGGCCTCAGCATGGAGGAAGCCGCGTCGTCGCTCTCGGTCTACGTCACCTCCTATTACGCCCTCGTTCACCTGGCGCGGCTCCGCAAGGGCCAGCGCGTCCTCATCCATTCGGCAATGGGCGGCATCGGGCAGGCGGCCATCGCGCTTGCCAACGACGTGGGTGCGGAGGTCTACGCCACGGCGGGCAGCGAGAGCAAGCGCGCGCGGTTGCTCGAACTCGGCGTCCGGGCGGCCTTCGATTCCCACAGTGAGGATTGGTACGCGGAGCTGATGCAGGCGACCGGCGGCCAGGGCGTCGATGTCGTGCTGAACTCGCTGGCCGGCCGCCACGTGTCCCTCTGCCTGGAGGCACTCCGGCCCGGCGGCTGGCACTGCGAGATCGGCAAGGTCGACATCTACGCCGACAGTGCGCTGGGCCTGCGCGTCTTCCGCAAGAACCTGCGCTTCGCGGCCATCGACCTCGACCGCCTGATGGTCGACGATCCGCTGCTCTCCCGCGAGCTTTCCCAGGCCTGCCTCGACCTGCTCGATCGCGGCGTGGTGCCGCCGCTGCCGGTCACCGTCTTCCCCTACGGCGACTACGCGAAGGCGCTCCGCCTGATGACGACGGGCCAGCACCAGGGCAAGCTGGTGCTTCAGGCGCCGCCGGCGTCCGCCGATCCCGGCTTCCCCATCGACGACCGCCGGCCGCTGCTGGACCCGGATGCGACCTACCTCGTGACCGGCGGCCTCGGCGGCTTCGGCCAGCGGCTTCTGCCCTACCTTGTGAGCGCCGGCGCCCGCCACCTTACCCTGATGGACCGCGACCCCGCGCGCCGCCGGAGCGAATCCTGGCTGCGGCGCTCAACGACCCTTACGGACATAGGCAAGGGACTCGAGATCGATCTCGTCCAGGGCGACGTCGCGGTGGAGGCGGACGTGCGCCGCTGCGTCGCCAATACAAAGAAGCCGCTCAAGGGCGTGTTCCACCTGGCCGGCACGCTGGACGACTGCCTGCTGGCGGACCTCTCGGCGGAGTCGCTGGCCCGCGTGTTCGCGCCCAAGGCCCGGGGCGCGCTCAATCTGCACCGGGCCACCGCAGGCCTCGCCCTCGATCACTTCGTCATGGTGTCGTCCACGTCCTCCACCTTCGGCAATCCGGGGCAGATCAACTACAGCGCCGCCAACGCCTATCTCGACGGCCTCGCCGCCTGCCGCCACCGCCAGGGACTGCCGGCGCTCTCCTACAATCTTGCGGCCGTCGCCGATGCCGGCATGGCCGCGCGCAACCTCGGCGTGCTCCGCCTGATGAAGGCCGCCGGCATGCCGCCGGTCAGCAGCTACTTCGCCGTCGCCAACCTCGACCACGCGCTCCGCACGATGGGCGGGAGCGACCACCTGATCACCGCGCTCTTCAAGCGCCTGCTCTGGAGCGTGGAGTCCTCCGATTACATGCGGACCGGCCGCCTGATGAGCAATCAGGACGCATTCAGCGTCGGCTCCGACGAGCGGCTGACGGTCGAGGCCGTGATGGCGCAGATCGCCGCCAAGGTCGCCGAGCTCTGCGGCCACGACGAGGGCGGCCTGGAGGAGCCGCTCTCCAGCTTCGGGCTCAACTCCATCTCCGTCGCCGAGCTCGGGGCGTTCATCCAGAGCGAGTTCGGCTTCCAGGCGAGCGCGCTGGAGCTGATGACCACGGCCTCCTGCCAGTCGCTGGCGCATGCCATCGTCCATGGGACCGAGACGGACGACGAGGCGGACGCCGACGACGAGGACGGCGAGGCCGGGGATGCGCCCCTGGTCGCTGCCCGCCGCGTCCGCCGCAATCCTTCGGTGTTCGCGAGCCAGCCCGAGGACCACTTCCCGCCGGCGCCCTGCTCCGGAAGGCGCGCGCCGGGAGCACTGGCCGCCGAGTAGCAGGGTCTTACGGCACGATGACGGACCCCGCGGCGGTGCCTGGAATGGCAAGATCAGACAGCATGGCCGAACCACGCGCCACCGACTTGGAGGTGCCGCCGCTCATCGGCCGGTTGCCGCCCCAATGCCAAAGAGACGTGGACGCGCTGCGTCGCGTCGTTCGCGCCGCGCTCGCGCGAGAGACGCCGGCCGAGGCCGTGCCGCCAAACGAATTCCGAGAGGTCCTGTTGACTGGGGCCACCGGCTTCGTCGGGCGCTTCTTCCTGCGCGCGCTGTTGCAGCAGAACGAGCGCCTGATCGTGCACTGCCTCGTGCGTGCCGAGAGCGTGGCGCATGGCCTCGAACGCATCCGCGAGGGCCTGGAGGAGGCCGAGCTCTGGGAGGATGACTTTGCCCCGCGGCTCCGCGCGCTTCCCGGCGACGTTTGCGCGGAGCAGTTTGGCCTCGGCGACGCCGCGTTCGCGGATCTCTCCCGGTGGATCGACGCGGTCTATCACCTCGCCGCCAACGTGGGCCTGGTCGTGCCCTACGATGACATACGCGAGGCGAACGCGCTCGGCATGCGTCCCGTGCTCGAGCTGTGTCTGCGGACCCGCATCAAGCACCTGTTTCACGTCTCCAGCATGGGCGTGTTTCCTGCGTATTTTTGCAACTTTGCGCGGGAATACAGTCAGAGCCGCATCGACGATCAAATGTCACCCGACGTCACGGAGATGAAGAATATCTTTCCGCTCGGCGTCGTTGGCTATCCGTGGAGCAAGCTGGTGGCGGAGCAAGGCGTGCTGTTCGCGAAGTCGGCCGGCGTGCCGATCGCAATCTTTCGCCTGCCGCTGATGGGTTTGCCCAGCACAGGGTATACGCACGCGAACGACTTTCCGACCCGGCTGTTTGCCGCGGCGACTCAACTGGAGAAGGCGCCGCAAGGCTTTACCATACAAAGGCAATCCGAGCCGGTGGATACGGTCATCGAAATATGTGCGGCGATCTCCCTGAACCCTGACCGGCGATTCACCGTCTATCACTGTTGTGACCCGGAGCCGCCGCATGAGGATCTTGAAGTGGCGGAGTTCGGGTTCTATTGGCAGGAGGTCTCATATCTGTCCTTCAGGCGTTCGTGCCAGGCGGTCGGTGAGGAGTCTCCGCTGCACGGGCAATGGTCGCTGTTCGACCAGTTCGCGCCCTACTGGTTCAGCGAGGACAAGATTCGCCACACGTTGCCGATCAGCGATCGTGCCGTTCGGGAGGATTGCCCGCGCCCGATCAAGTGGCCGGCATTGCTGATCCGGCACGCGCGGTCATACGACTGGCTCAGACGAAATGAGGAGAAATGGCCCCACGCCATCCCGCAGGCCCGCCTGGATTTCGAAGGCCTGGCCGCTCAGGCCGAGACGTACGCCCGGCGCATGGGTGTTCCTTTCGAAGAGACCTATCCCGCATGGAAGCTGGAGGGGCTCAAGCAACTGATCGAGGCGTTGAAATCGCCGGACGCCGGGTTGCGGGGGACGGCGATCAGTCATGTTGTCTATGGGTTGACCCGCGCCCTGCGCAACAACGCCACGCTCGCGCGGGAGCGCCAGCAGCACCCCGAAATCGAGCGAGAAGAGATCGAGCGCCCGGTTTTCGTCGCCGGCATCAATCGGACCGGCACGACATTTCTGCATCGCCTCCTGTCACGTGATCCGCAGTTCTGGGCATTGCGCCGCTACGAGTTGACCGAGCCGGTCCTGTCCACCGGCGAATACGGCACCGTCGCCTGGACGGCAGAGGATCCCCGCCGGGTCTACGCGGAGGAGTTGTTGAGCGCCACCGGGGCCATCGACGCGCTCGCCGGGCTTCACCGCGTTGACATGAGCGAGCCGGAGGAGGACTTCATGCTTCTTTGGCTCGCCTTCAGGACCTGGGCCTTCACCATCGCGCATTACGTGCCAGAGTATGGCCGCTGGCTGGCCGCAGCCGGATCCCGCGAGGTCTACGCGCATCACCGGTACGTCATGCAGAACTTTACCTGGCAGCGCCGTCAGCGAGAGCCGGAAGGGCAGCAGCACTGGCTGCTCAAGGCGCCGTTCCACCTCAGGGAGCTGGAGGCTCTGCTTGAGGCCTATCCCGATGCGGTCTTCATCCAGACCCATCGCGAGCCCGTCGAGTTCATGGCGTCCTGGAACAGCCTGGCGGAGCGGCTTCGCGGCTTTGCCACAGAGCCGCGGCCGCCGCACGAGACCGGCGCCGAGCAGTTGGCGTTCATGAGCGGCATGCTCAACGGCGCCATGCGGTTCCGCGCCGCCAACCCCGCGCTCGAGGAACGCTGGGTCGACGTGCGCTATGCCGATCTGGTGGCGGACCCGATGGCGGTCGCGCGGGACATCTATGCCCGGCTCGGCTGGCCGCTGGAGAAGGCCGCCGCCGGGGCCATGGAAGACTGGCTCGATCTCCAGGCCGAGCAGCGCCGGCACGAGCCCCGCCACGAATACAGCCTGGAGGACTACGGCCTCACGCCCGCAGCGGTGGACGCGGCCTTCGCCCCCTACAGGGATTTCGTCGCGGCACGCGGAATCGCCCTCTCCGGGAGCACCTGACTTCAATCCGGCGTCGGTACCCGAGACCGGGTACGCTGTGGCAGACTGCGACTCGACGCGGGCCTGCCCCGGCCGGGCGGGGCCGCACCGGGACGCCAGAGGCAGGGAAGGAGGTCGTCATGTCGAGGAGCCTGGTCGAGACCCTGCTGGGTGCGGTGGTGCTGGCGGTGGCCATCGGCTTCCTCGTTTTCGCCTACAACAAGAGCGGCGTCGCCACGGCAGGCGGCTACGAGGTGAGCGCGGCGTTCAACCGGGTCGACGGCATCTCCAACGGGTCCGACGTGCGCATCGGCGGCATCAAGATCGGCACGGTGGTCGAGCGAACCCTCGATACCGAAGACTTCCGCGCCGTGCTCCGCATGAGCATCGACGAGACGGTCGAGCTGCCGACGGATTCCTCGGCGGCGGTGATGAGCGACGGCCTGCTCGGCGGCAAGTTCGTCGATCTTCAGCCGGGCGCGGAGGAAACGCTCATCAAGGACGGCGGCCGCATCGCCTTCACCCAGTCTTCGCTCTTGCTCGAAGAGCTGATCGGCAAATTCGCCTTCGGTACCGAGTAGGTGAAGCCCGGTCTCCTGTTCCTGGCCGCGGGCGCGGCGCTCGGGGCGAGTCTGGCCTGCGGCCTTGGCGCCGCCGCGGCCGAGCGCGAGGTCGCCGTGCTCCAGGCGCTCGACAAGGTGGTGGCGCGGACGTCCGAGCTGGAGGCGCCGCTCGACAGGCCGGTCCGCTTCGGCACGCTCCGCATCATCGTGCGCGCCTGTCACGCCGCGCCTCCCGAGGAGCCGCCGGAGAACGCGGCCTTCCTGGAAATCGACGAGGTGCACCACGACGAGAGCGCGGTGCGCCTCTACACGGGCTGGATGTTCTCGTCCACGCCGGGCCTGGCGGCGCTCGAGCACCCGGTCTACGACATCTGGGTGCTGGCCTGCGGCGAGGCCGCGCCGGCAGGCGACACCGCCGCGTCGGAGAAGCCGGCCGGATAGAACGTCGCGGGCCGCGAGAGCGCGTCCGCGAGCTGCGAGAGGTAGCGCGCCCGCGGCAGCTCGACCGCGCCGAAACGGCGGAGGTGCGGGGTGACGAACTGGGTATCCAGCAGGGTGTAGCCACCCGCCCTCAGGCGGGCGACCAGGTGCACGAGCGCCACCTTGCTGGCATCCCGCTCGGCGCTGAACATGCTCTCGCCGAAGAACGCGGCCCCCAGCGCCACGCCGTAGAGCCCGCCCGCCAGCGAATCTTCGCACCAGGCCTCCACGCTGTGGGCGTGTCCCTGCCGGTGCAGCGCGCAGTACGCCTCGAAGATGGACCCGTTGATCCATGATTCGGGCCTGCGCCCGGTGCGGCGCGCGCAGCCCCTCACCACGCGGGGGAAGTCGCGGTCCACGGTGATGCGGAAGCGCCCGGCGCGGACCGTGCGTGCCAGCCGCCGGGCCACGTGAAAGTCGTCCAGCGGGATGACGCCCCGCGACTCGGGGTCGACCCAGAAGACATCCCGCTCCGCCTTGCCCTCGGCCATGGGAAAGAGACCGCAGCCGTACGCCCTGAGAATCAGTGCGGGCGTGAGCTCGACCGTGGTCATGCCGTCTCTCGCTAGGCGCTGGGGTTTGCGCTGGTCTCCGTCACGAAGCGCTCGAACCAGTGGATGTCGTAGGCGCTGTCCGCGAACGCTTGGCTGGCGAGCAGCCGCAGGTGCAGCGGAATCGTGGTCGCGATGCCCTGGATGACGTACTCGTCCAATGCGCGCCTGAGCCGCATCAGGCAGGCCGAGCGGTCGCCGGCCTGGGCGATCACCTTGCTGATGAGGCTGTCGTAGTAGGGCGGGATCCGGTAGCCGTCGTAGAGCGCGGAATCGACGCGCACGCCGGGCCCGCCGGGCGTGTGGTAGCCGCTGACGGTGCCGGGCGAAGGGCGAAAGGTCTCGGGGTCCTCCGCCGTGATGCGGCACTCGATGGCGTGGCCCTCGAAGCGGATGTCCTCCTGGCCGAAGGCCAGCGGCTCGCCGGCGGCGACCCGGATCTGTTCCTGCACGAGGTCGATCCCGGTGATCATCTCGGTAACGGGATGCTCCACCTGGATGCGCGTGTTCATCTCCATGAAGTAGAAGGCGCCGTCCTCGTAGAGGAACTCCAGCGTGCCGACCCCGCGATAGCCGAGTTCGCGCACGGCGGTCGAGACGCGCTCGCCGATCTCCGTTCGCTGCTGCGGGTCGAGCGCCGGCGAGGGCGCTTCCTCCAGCACCTTCTGATGGCGGCGCTGGAGCGAGCAGTCGCGCTCTCCCAGGTGCACCGCGTTGCCGAACTGGTCCGCCAGCACCTGCACCTCGATATGGCGCGGCGCCGCTACCAGCTTCTCCAAGTAGAGCGCGTCGTTGCCGAAGGCCGCCTCGGCTTCGGCGCGTGCGGTGCTGGCCGCGGTGGCCAGCTCCTCGCGGCTGTCGACCCGTTTCATGCCGCGCCCGCCGCCGCCGGCGACCGCCTTGATGAGCACCGGATAGCCGATCTCCTCGGCGGCCTCGGCGAAGGCAGAGGCGTTCTCCAGCGCGTCCGCCGAGCCCGGCACCACCGGCAGGCCGAGCTCGGCCGCGGTCTGCTTGGCGCGGATCTTGTCACCCATCAGCGTGATGTGGGTCGGCGTCGGGCCGATGAAGATGAAGCCGTGCTCCTCGACGATGGTCGCGAAGTCGGCGCTCTCGGAGAGGAAGCCATAGCCCGGGTGGATCGCGTCGGCATTCGTGATCTCGCCGGCGGCGATGATGGCCGGGATGTTGAGGTAGCTCTCCCTGGGCGCCGGCGGGCCGATGCAGACCGATTCGTCCGCGAGCCTCGCGTGCATCGCCTCGGCGTCGGCCGTGGAGTGAACGGCGACCGTCTTGATGCCGAATTCCCGGCAGGCGCGAATGATCCGGACCGCGATCTCCCCCCGGTTGGCGATCAGGACCTTGTCGAACATCGGCCTCACTCGAGGATCAGCAGGACCTCGCCGTACTCGACCCTGGCACCGTTCTCGGCGAGAATCCGCGTGACGCGCCCTCCGCGCGGGGCGCGGACGGGGTTCATCGTCTTCATCGCCTCGACGATGAAGAGCGTGTCGCCCTCGTTGATCTCGTCGCCTGCCACGACGAAGGGTCGCCCGCCGGGCTCCGGCGCCACGTAGACGACGCCGACGAGCGGCGAGGTCACCGCACCGGGGTCGTCCTCCACAGCGGGCAGCGCCGCGGGCTCTTCCTGCGCCACGGGCACCGCCGCGACCGGGGCTGCGGCAGCGACAGGCACGGGCGCAGCGACGGGCGCGGCCTCGCGCGCGATGCGGATGCGGTTTGCGCCCTCGCCGATCTCGATCTCGGTGAGACCTGCCTCGTCGAGCACCGCGGCGAGCGCGCGGATCAGCTCGATATCGGGTCCGAACACGGGCTCCGGGTCCTCCGGCCGGGCATCCGGCACAGGCTTCACCGCCATCGCGTCAGTCCTCCATCAAGAGCGCGCGCATTCCGTCGAGCGCGAGCAGGTAGCCGTCAGCGCCGAAGCCGCAGATCGAGCCCTGCACCGCCTGGGCGACGTAGGAGCGCCGGCGGAAGGGCTCCCGCCGATGGATGTTCGAGAGGTGCAGCTCGATGGCCGGCAGGTCGACCGCGCGCAGCGCGTCCATGATGGCGACCGACGTGTGGGTGTAGCCGCCGGGATTGAGGATGATGCCGGCGTGCGCCTTCGGTGCCTGCTGAATCCAGTCGATCAGCTCGCCCTCATGGTTGCTCTGCCTGAAATCGACAGCGACCCCGTGACCCTTCGCGTGTGCCTCGCACATCGCGCGAATGTCGTCCAGGGTCTCGCGACCGTAGATCTCAGGTTCCCGCAACCCCAGCATATTGAGGTTTGGGCCGTTCAGAATCAAGATATTGTGAGTCATGGCCGCACCGGGTCGTGATGCTCGCCCGCATGACCGGTCTAGCACGGCGGGGACTCGCGCTTCAATCCGCGTGTCCGGGGCCGGCGTCACCGGTTGAAATCGCCATGCTACTCACCAATACTCAGGGAGAGGCCGCGGAATCGCGGCAGCAAGCGGATTTTTCACGGAACGTCACCCATGCAGGTGCAGATTAACGGCGAGCTCCGCGAGTTCGAGGAGCCCCAGTCGGTCCACAGCATCGTGACCGGAATGGGCCTCGATCCGCGCAAGATCGCCGTCGAGCGCAACCTCGAGATCGTGCCCCGGAGCGCCTACGACCGGACCAGTGTCGCTGCCGGCGACCGGCTCGAGATCGTGCACTTCATCGGCGGCGGCGCCGACGCTGCGCCTGCGGCTGCCGCCGACGACACGTGGGAGGTCGCCGGCCGGCGCTTCCGCTCGCGGCTGATCGTCGGCACCGGCAAGTACCGGGACTTCGAGCAAACCGCGGCGGCGCTGGACGCGTCGGGCGCCGAGATCGTCACGGTCGCGGTCCGCCGCGTGAACGTCACCGACCCCGATGCGCCGATGCTGATCGATTACGTCGATCCCAAGCGCTACACCTATCTGCCCAACA
>JAPPMY010000060.1 GCA_028818855.1 Rhodospirillales bacterium | reverse complement strand
GGATCAGCTGGAGCCCTTGATCACCAAGGGATGCGTGACAGCGCACACGCCTCTGTCTGGCTCCGACATTTGTGTGCCTCAAACTTTGGCAGTCGTCGACCGCGGCCCTCGAAGCTACCCCGGCACCCGCAAGATTTCCACGGCCGCCGAGTTCAAGGACTTCGTGGCCTGTCCGGATGCGACACCGTTCTTCGCAAAGGAGAACCGGGGAATCTGCAGCTGGGGCGCAATGGTGGGCCTCGAGGCCGATTCCAAGGGTATCCACATCAAGAACCAAGGCAGAGTGGACTATGAAACTCTCCTGAATGAGCGAATAGGAGACACGCCGTATCTGCTGCAGAGTTTGAAACGAAACCACTCATGGTTCGACCGGTACACCGAGGCGCTCGCAACCGTCAGGATCTGCATTCTCCTTACGGATGACGGCGTGTGGGTTCCGTTTGCGGTTCTGAAGCTTCCGTCAGGCAATAATGTGGCTGACAACTTCTGGCGCTCCGGAAACCTGGCATGCGACGTGTGCCCGAAAACAGGTGCGGTCATGACGGCCCGGACAAAGAGCGCTCTCGGAACCACAGATTATCGGGAACATCCGGAGACCGGCTCAGCCCTGGTTGGCGAACGGGTGCCAATGTGGGATCGCGTGCTCACCCTGGCGGAAAAGGCGGCGTGCGTGTTCGAGCCTGTCCGCTACCAGTCGATGGACATTGCCATCGGCTCAGACGGACCCATCCTCATAGAAGCGAACACAGGAGGAGGGTTCGACTTGCCGCAACTCGCGAGCGGACGGGGGTTCCTGACCGACGAGGTCGTCGCGTTCTTTCGGGATTGCGGATACTCGAAACTCTGATGCCGCAAGTTCATGAGAGGTCAATCAGCATGAAGACGATACCACACGCCGAGCCTGTTCCGTCCGAAGCGGCGACCGAAGTGCTCGCGATGCTCCAGAGCGGCGATCTGTTCCGATATACGGCAGACGCCGACTCGCCCGTAACCCGCCTTGAGAAGGAATTCGCGAGAATCATGGACGTGCCGTTCGCACTGGCGGTGAACTCTTGCTCGTCTGCGATATTCCTGTCGTTGAAAGCCCTGGGCCTGGGATCCGGCGAGAGTGTCCTTGTGCCCGCGTTCACCTTCGCCGCCGTTCCTTCCTCCATCGTGCACGCTGGCTGCAAGCCGGTCCTTGTAGACACAGGGTCCGACTTGCGCCTCGACATGGATGACTTCAGAAGAAAGCTCACGTCCGGGATCCGCGCTGTCGTGCTGAGCCACATGCGGGGCCATACATCGGACATGGATGCGATCATGGAGGCGTGCCAGGACAGAGATGTTCCGATCGTGGAAGACGCTGCCCATTCTCTGGGCACGACCTGGTCGGGACGGAAGGTAGGCACGCTGGGTCGGGTCGGATGCTTTTCGTTTCAGTCTTACAAGCTGATCAACGCCGGCGAGGGAGGGATGCTGATCGCCAGCGACCCCGACCTTGTCGCACGCGCCATCATCATGTCGGGCGCCTATGAACACAACTGGGAGAAGCACGCGATCGTCAACGCCCGCTTCGTCGAATGGCAAAACAAGCTGCCACTGTTCGGTTTGAGGATGAGCAACCTCGGCGCAGCCGTTGCCCTGTCGCAGCTACCTGACGTTCCTCGCCGTGCGAGAAATGGACGCGAAAACCACGATTATCTGGCGACGAAACTGACTGCCTCCGGCCTGTTCCAGGTTCCCAAACCCCTCCCTCAGGAGGTCCGTGCTCCAGATTCGATACAATTCCTGCTCAACGGGCTCGACAATGCCGAGGACGCGGCAGTGTTTCAGCAGCTTGCGGAAAAGAAGGGGGTGAACGTCCAGATCTTCGGCCACTCCCGGGACAACGCGAGGGCGTTCTGGAATTGGAAGTTTCTTGAAGAACAGAAAGGCTTGTCGCAGACGCGGGAGGTCCTGATGCGCACCTGCGATGTCCGTCTCCCGGTTCACCTGCAGAAGGCCGAGCTTGACCGTATTGGCGGTGCTCTGGTGGAGGTGGCGCAGGCGGTGGTGCCTGCAAAGCGCTCGATGTGCTGGCAAGGTTCGGCAAATGGTGTGTATGGCGATCGCGTTGAAGCCATGAACGACTCCACCACAGGCCAGCAGTCGAGTGGTCTGGCAGGGCTTTAGCGGTTGAGCGTCAGCCACTGGCTGAACTGAGGGGCCGGATCCCCTCTCCTGTCGATCCGCGAGGCACGTCTTGCAACAGGACGCGACGGCAACGGCCCGAACGATGCCGCTGAACCGGATCGCCGCGGTGGCCGGGGGCGCATGGCTCTCGGTGCTTGCGGCCATGTCCGCGTCGGCTGCGCCGTCGGTGACGGACGTGCGCCTTGGCCCATACGGCGAGGGAACCCGGTTGGTCGTCGAGCTGACCGGGGCGGTGGAGTTCGAGGTCTTCGCCCTGGCAAGTCCTGAGCGGCTGGTGATCGATCTCTCGCCCGTGGACTGGGCTCTGCCGGAGCGGACGCTGGCCTTCGGCCGCGACGGCGTCGTACAGATACGCTTCGGCCGTTTCCGTGCGGATACGTTGCGTATCGTGATCGACCTGGCCGGGCCGCTGATCGTGGGTGGGGCGCAGTGGCGGGAGGCGGATGCGGTGTCCGGGACGCCCTACCGGCTGATCCTGAACCTCGCCCCGGTGCCGTCCGCCGCCTTCCTGGCCAGCGTCCGCATTGAGCCTTCTGAATATCCACCTCTGCCGCTGCGGAAGCCGCCGCCGCTGCGCCGCCTGATCGCCCTCGACCCCGGTCACGGCGGACGCGATCCCGGGGCGGTCTCGCTGGAGGGCGTGAAGGAGAAGACGGTCGTGCTCACCTTCGCGCGGGAACTCCGTGCCGTTCTCGAGGCGTCGGGCCGCTACCGGGTGGCGATGACCCGCGACGGCGATAGCAGGGTGGGCCTCTGGCAGCGCGTGGCGATCGCCCGCAACGCCGGCGCGGACGTCCTCCTCTCGATCCACGTGGACCGCGCGGACGACCCCCGGGTGCGCGGAGCGTCGGTCTATACCCTTTCCGAGGAGGCTTCCGATGCCGAGACCGCCGAGCTCGCCCGGCTGGAGAACAGGGCCGATGCCGTGGCCGGCACGTACGAACCGGAGAGCCACGATCCGGATGTGGCCGCCGTCCTGGCCTCAATGACTCAGCAGGGCACGATGAACTGCTCGGCGGCGCTCGCAGAATTGCTGGTGCCGGAGCTCGGCAGCGTGGCGCCGCTGGTCACCCGCGCCCACAGGTTCGCGGAGTTCCGCGTGCTCAAGGCGCCCGACGTTCCCTCGGTGCTGATCGAGCTCGGCTTCCTGTCCAACGGGCAGGACGCGGAACGCCTCGAGAGCGACAGCCACAGGAGGGCGCTGGCCGAAGCGATCTTGAGCACGCTCGACGAGTATTTTCAGGAACCCTGCTGAGCACGCGGCACGGGAGCCCGTCGGGTTGCCGCGCCCGGCCGCCCGTGCACATACGAGAAAGAGCCATGTTGCGAACCTTGACCTTGTTCAGGCGAAGCGATGAACCTCGATACGGCGGCGTCCTGGACGCGCGCAGCAGCTCTTTGCACCCAGCTTCGATCAGCAGCGCACTGCACGGGCTCGACATGCCCGATCCGCTCGTGCGAGTCGCACCGCCGGTCTGGCTCTACGGCCTTGCCGTCTTTGCCGCCGCCTGGCTGGTGTTCTGGATCCAGCCGCTCGCGGTGCGGGGTGTCCTGCCCGCTCTCGGCGGCGCGCCTGCGGTGTGGAACACGGCGATGGTGTTCTTCCAGGCTGCGCTCCTGGCAGGCTATGCCTTCGCCCACTTCCTGGTCCGCCGCCTCCCGCACACCGGGCAGCTCGCACTCCTCTGCGTCCTCTGGACCGGGGTCGCCGTCACGGCGCCTGCCGGAGGACTCCGGCCGCTGGGCGAGGCGCCGGGCGCGCTCCCGCCGGTGCTCTGGCTCCTCGGCACCATGGCGGGCACACTCGGGGTTGCGTTCGTCGCAGCCTCCTCGCTCACGCCCCTGGTCCAGGCCTGGCTCGCGCGCTCGGGCAGCGGCCGCGCCTCGGCCGACCCCTACGTCCTCTACGCGGCCTCCAACGCAGGCTCAGTCGGCGCCCTCCTGGCTTATCCGCTGCTACTCGAGCCCGCTATCGGCCTGGAGAACCAGGCGTGGCTCTGGAGCGCGGTCCTGCTCGGGCTCGGCCCCGTCCTCATCGTGCTGTGGCTGGCGTCCACCCGGGGCGACGGATACGCGGCCGACGCTGCCCCCGCCCGCAGCCTTCCTGCAGCACCGGCCCCGGCCGCGCTGCCGGCGTTGCGGATCCTCGCGCTGGCGGCGGTGCCGAGCGCGCTGCTGCTCGCGGTCACGCGCTACATCACCACCGACATCGCGTCGGTGCCGCTGCTCTGGATCTTGCCGCTCGCGCTCTACCTCGGCACCTTCATCCATGCCTTCGCGCGGCGCCAGCTCATCTCCCACGCTTTGCTGGCCCGCGTCCTGCCGCTGCTCCTGATCTGCATCGCGGTCGCCTACCCGTTGAGTCGCACGGTGTTCGCGTTCGGCCTCGCGCACCTGCTGATCTTCGTCCTTGCCGCCCTCTACTGCCATGGCGCCCTTGCCCGCTTGCGTCCGCCCCCAGCCGACTTGACGCGCTACTACCTGCTGATCTCGACCGGCGGTCTCGTCGGCGGGCTCCTGGTCGCGCTGGTGGCGCCGCTGGTCTTCGTCGACGTCTACGAGCACCCCATCGCGCTTGCTCTCGTCGCCGCGCTCGTACCGGCGGCCTCGTCCCATCTGCGCCGCGGCCGTCTGATCGTGGCGGCCGTCGCGCTGGTCGTGGTCGTCGCCGGGCTTTCCTTCGTGCTTACCGAGGGATTGGGCAGGGAAAACTGGCTCTGGATGGGCGCGCTCGCCCTTGTCGCGCTGTGCGCGCTGGTACTGGGGATCCTGCGGGCACGGCCCGCACTGCTCGCAGGCGCCCTCCTCATCCTCTTCCTCGCCCCCGCCACGATCTCGGGCAGCTCCAACGGCGACATCGTGCGGGAGCGCTCGTTCTTCGGCGTCTACCGCATCGGCGAGAGCGACGGCGTGCGCACCTTCATACACGGGACCACGCTGCACGGCGCCGAGTGGCGGCGGCCCGACGGTTCGATCGAAAGCCGCACCACCTACTACGGGATCGGCACCCCCTACCACGAGCTCTTCGCGGCGCTCGCACGCAGGTCCTCGCCCAACGCCATCGGGATGGTCGGACTCGGCACCGGCTCCCTCGCCTGCTACGCCCGCCCGGGCGACGAGGTGCGCATCTACGAGATCGACCCGGTCGTCGTGCGACTCGCGCGGGAGCATTTTGCGGCGCTCCGCACCTGTGCGCCCGATGCGAACATCGCCGTCGGCGACGCGCGCCTGCTCCTCGACCGCGCGCGGGCGAGGCTCGACGTCCTTGCGCTGGACGCCTTCACCTCGGACGCGATCCCCATCCACCTCCTCACGCTGGAGGCGTTCCGGATCTACCTGCGTACCCTGGCGCCCGACGGCGTGATCGCGGTTCACATCAGCAACCGACATCTCGATCTGGAGCCCGTGCTGGCGGCGCTGGCAGAACGCATGGGTCTCTCCGGGCGCATCAAGCGCTACAGGGCGCCGGAGGGCGTGACGCCGCCCGAGCTGGTCAAATCGTCCGACGTGGCGGTCCTCGCCCGTCACGAGGACGCGCTGCGGGCGCTTGAACTCGATCCGGGCTGGGTCGCGCTCGGCCCGTCCGACCTGGTTCAGGTGTGGACGGACGACTACGCCAGCATCGTGCCTGTACTGCGACATTGGTAAGCCGAGACGGTGGCGCGGCACCGGCGCTCCCGATGCGGCGGGCGCCGCTTCCGGCCCGGCACCGACACTGATGCCGCCTTGAACGAAGAGGAAGACATGCCTGAAAGCACATCACGGACAGCGTTCGCACTCGTTCTCGCAGCGGCGCTCGGGGTCTTCGTCCTGACCTCGGCCGTCTCTGCAAATGCTGCTCGCACGCCGACGCCCGAGGCGACGCAGATCGTGACCTTCGTCGATGACGATGCGCGCCTCGTCATCGGCTTCGCAGCCCCGCTCCCGGGGGTGCCCGACAAGATCGGTCTCGCCGTGGTCTGCGGGCGCGATGAGCGGAGCCTGTATGCGGCGCTCTTCTTCGGCTTCTTCCCCGACGGAAAGCCCGTGCAGGCCACCGTGCGGGATCCGGCGGGCCAAACCATGCGCCTCGGCCCACGGGTGCTGGGCTCCCGCTTCTCCGGCTTCCACGATCCCGAGGTCCATGACCGAAACGATGTCCTGCGCCTGATGAAGATGGCGTTCGCCGACGGCGCGCTCCTCGGCAACGGCCACAATGCCGTCCGCAACCGCATACCCGACGCCGACAACCGCGAGGCGCGCCGGCGCCTGCTCGACTGTGCCGGCGAGCGCCGCTGACGCCGGCGATACCCGGGCATAGGCAACACACATGCCGGTAGCGATCTTCTACGACGGCGACTGCTCGTTCTGCACCCGCTACGTGCGGCTGCGGCGGACGGCGGGCAAGGTGCACCTTGTCAATCTCCGCAACGACGCCGGCAGTCGCCGCGAACTGGAAGAAGACGGCTTCGATCCCGACCAGGGAATGATCGTGGAGACTGAGGGACGCCGCCTCGAAGGCGCAGACGCGGTCAACGCGCTCGCGCTGCTGTCCACGCCCTCGGGCCTGTTCAACCGCACGAACCGCCTGATGCTGTCGTTTCCCGGGCTCGCCACCCTCTTCTACCCGATCCTGCGGTCCGGGCGCTGGCTCGCGCTGTTCCTGCTCGGTCGCGAAGGCTTCGCCGCCGAGGATTCCGGGCTCGCTGCCCGCACCGAGATATTCGGTTCCTTCTTCGCCCTCTTCTCCATCTTCCACGTCTTCAATTACGCGTTCGAATACAATCGCTTCCCGCCGCAGTGGGATCAGGCCGCGCTCCGCGCGCGTGCTCTGGCTGCTAATGCTGTTGAGCACCGTCAGCACGGTGCTGCAGGCGCCGGCACACTCCAACCACACGATGGTGCGCAGCGCCGTTCTGCTCGGATACTGGGCCTCGTTCTTCTTCGCCTTGGCGAAGGGAAGCCGCTGGTCCGCGCACTTCGCCAACTTCACCGTCGCCGGCCAGGGAGCCCTCCTGGTCATGTACGCTTTCGGCGGCTTCCACAAGATCAACACGGATTTCCTGAACCCCGAGACCAGCTGCGCGGTCGCGCTGTGGCGGCAGATGCCGGAGCCCCTCGGCTGGCTCGACGTTCCGCTCGTCCACCACGCCACGATCTACGGCACGTTCATCGTCGAAGGTGCCATCTTCCTCATGCTCCTGACTCCGCGCCTGCGCCACTACGGCATCGTCGCGGGTATTCTCTTCCACATCCTTATCGCGCTCAGCGGCTACGCGATGTACATCAGCTTCACGATGCTCTCGATCTCCCTGCACGCGCTCTTCCTGAGCGGCGATGGCGCCGAGAGGGTCGCCGCGTCGAGAGGCATCAGGATTCTCCGGATGCGGCTTATCAACCCGCTATACGCGGCCATCGGCCTGCTGCTGATTGCGGGGCTGGCGCTCGCAGCCTCGCTCGAGGAGTATTCCCTGGTCACGGCTCTCGCGCTCCCCTTCGTGCTGCCGTTCTGTCTCCTGGTCGTCCGCCACGGCCGCTCGATACAGCCCCTGCTGCGGCTGCGGGGGCCGGAGCGCAACCGCGCTGCCATCGCCATCGGGACCGACGTCACCGTGCTGTTCTTCGCCAACTGCGCCATGCCATACCTGGGCCTCAAGTCCGCCCAGGCGGTCAATATGTTCGCGAACCTGCGGCTCGAGGGCGGTGTCAGCAACCACCTGGTTCTTCCGCACCCGCCGGATCCCTTCGGATATCTCGAGGATATTGCCGTCATCAAGGACAGCGGCGGCGATGCCGGTCTCGAATGGTTCCGGCAGGGCAGCTACGCCATCGTCTACCACGACCTCCTCGTCCGCCTGCAGCAAAGACCCGAGATCGTGGTGAGCTTCGCGCGCGGCGGACGGACATACGAGAGGGTCGGCGCTGCCGACCTGGCAGACGACACGGCCGAGCTGCTGCACCCGGAATGGTTCCGAAAATGGTTCCACTTCCAGCCCGCAGCGCTCCAAAGGCCCGAGCCTTGCAACGTCTAGACAGGCGGCACAACATGCGTGCATGACAGACTGGACAGATGCCGTCGTGCAAAACCGGCGCCGGCGGTCCCGGCGGCCCGACCCGTCGTCCATTGCGTACGACCCGCGAACCCGGTCGAACGCCATCCCTCGAACCGCAATCAGGAGAATCCAATGCGAGTACCGTCGGTAGCAGTCATGGCATTCACGATCGCTCTCGCGGTGGCAACCAGTGCTGGGGCCGCCAGGGACGGCATCCCGCACCGTCAGGTCGCCGACATGCTCTACGAGTTGGCCTATGCGAACCGTACGGTCTACACGCGGGATATCGTGCAGCGTCTCGCGAACGAGGAATCCGTGATCACCGCCTCCGAGCACTTCAGGGACGAAAAGGGCCTGCCGTTGCCGGCGCAGATGTTCCGTTTCGCCGCCGAAGAGCTGGAAACCAACGACTTCTGGCTGGCGTTGCGCTCGCTCACGCCGATCAACTTCGGGAACGGCCCGATTACGCCGGTAGAGGAGCAGGGCCTCGAATACGTGCGGGACAATCCCAGCGAGCGCTTCTACGCCGAAGAGGATTTTGGGGGCCGGCGGAATATCGTCGCCATTTATGCCGACGTAGCCAGCGTGGAGGCGTGCATCTCATGCCACAATGCCCACCCCGAATCGCCGCGCCGGGACTTCGAGATCGGTGACGTGATGGGAGGGGTCGTCATCCGTCTTTTCATCGAGGAGTAGCCGCCGGACCCCTGCCGTCGACGATCGTTGCCGTAGCGGCAACCGGTGAGATCGTTCACGGCTCGCTCCAGCGCCGCCGCTGGCACGCTGCACCGCAGCCATCCGCGTTTCCAGGCGAAAGACGGCGACCGGCGCGAGGAACGAGGCGCGCATTCCGCTGCGAGTGCCGGGCCCCGCAGCCCCGGCGCCGACGGCTTCAGATCCCGATGAGAACGGGCTAAGCCACCGCTCGGACCGCAGGATCGGTTACGGGGACCCGGTCCTCAGGGCGGGGCCGCCCCACGGAAGCGGCAAGCTCTTCCCGCAACCAGTCGCGGAACGCCTTTATGTCGCTTCGCTCGCTCACGGCCCTTCGGATCAGAAGCCAGTAGCCGTGCTCGGTTTTCATGCTCTGGGGGATGGGGCGCACGAGGCGGCCCGAGGCCAGGTCGTCGTGTGCGATGGTGCCGACGACCAGTGCCACCCCCATGCCCTCGCGTGCCGCATTCAGGACCAGGCCGCCGCTGATGCCGGGTCCGGATTGGGAACCGAGACCGTCGGGCCCATCGAGTTCGACCGCCGCCAGGAACGCGGTCCAGTTCGGAAAGTCGTAGCGGCTCGGGAAGTCCTGACGATGCAGGAGGGTGGCTCCGGCAAGGCCGTCACTCGGCCGGGACGCCGGACTGCATACCGGAAAGACGGTCTCCACCGTCAGCCTCTCGGCGATGACGTCGTCGGTGCTGTCGAAGGATCCCCATTCGATGATGGCGTCGGTGCCGCTTGCACCATCGGCGGTCTGTTCGAACCTGTCGGAAATCGCGATATCGACCTCGGGTTCGGCCCGAACGAAACGGTGAAGGCGGGGGATCATCCAAAATGCCGCAAAGAGCGGAACGGTTGCCAGCTGCAACCTCCTGCGGCCTGAGTTGCGGTGAGTGGTCAGCACGCAGTTGGTGATCATAGTGAAGGCCGGATGCAGTCCGCTCTGCAAAAGCTTGCCGTTGGAAGTCAGGCGCAGACCGCGACCGTTCCGTTCAAGGACCGCGACGCCGAGACAGGATTCGAGTTCCTTGAGCTGGCGGCTCACAGCGCCCGGCGAGACGGAAAGTTCGCTGCTCGCCAACGATACGGATCCGAGGCGGGCAACCGCCTCGAAGGCGCGCAAGGCATTGAATGAAGGAAAGAGTTTCATCGGGCGCGCTCCCTGTGCGGACATTGGAAACGAACCGATTGCACGGCCCCTAAGCCGGCCGCGGGGGGGGGGGGGGGGGGCAGATGGGGGGGGGGCGCGGCGTTAGCGCGGGGAATTATAGCCGGCCCAAGGGGGGCCGTTGGGGGGGGGGTTTGGCCGCCGCGTAAAAG
>JAPPMY010000184.1:8281-10272 GCA_028818855.1 Rhodospirillales bacterium | reverse complement strand
CGTTGAATCAACACGATGAAGGGCATGGGAAGCGGAAAAGTGCCAACTTGGGTTCAGGACGCGGCATGGTGCGCGGCATGTCCGCCCTGCGGACCGGCTCGTTCGCGGTCGGGCTGATCGGCGAGGAAGTCGACCGCGCCGGCGGTCGGCTGGCCGTGCGGCTCTCGCAGCCGCTCCGCGTCGAGGCCGGGGACATGCGGCTGCGCTGGGTCTCGGGCCGCACGCCCGACGGCGGCGTCACGGTCGAGGAAGCCACCCTGGACCTGGAGCCGTCGGGCCGGCAGCTCGATCTCGAGCTCGTCTACGCGCGGCCCCTGGCGGGCGGCGAGGCGCATCTCGCCGCCATCGCCTCGCGAGACGCTGGACACGTTCGGGGCGAGCACGAGGCCGCGCTGCTGGCACGCTACCGCCTCGCGTTCTGAGCGGCGCCGCGACACCGGTGGAGACACCGGCGATCGACCCCGAGCGACGGCGAAGGTTCCGGACGCGGACTGCCGCGCCGCAGCCGTCCGAATCCCGCTTGAACCCGGCCGGTTCCGGCGCCATAGTCCCGCGCCCTTCGACACGGAGACCACGGGCGATGAGCAGGCGCGGCCGGCGGAAGAGGCGCGGCACCTTCATCGGGAACGCGATGTTTCCGATCGCGGAGGAGGGGCCGCCCTTCGAGCGTCCGGCCTCCGGGACGGGGGCATATGCGCTCCTGGCGCTCGCGGGGGTGGGGTTGACGCTGCTGCTGGCGCTGCACGGCTGACCGGTCGGCGGGTCGAGCGGTTTTCCGGGCGGAACCCCCTCGGCGCTCGACGCCGCGCGGGCGAATACCGCCGGGTGTCCGGCGGCGGCGATGACGGCGATCACGCGAGCATCAGGCGCTCGCCCTTGGGCTCCGGTACCGGATCGCCGAACTCCCTCGCGGTATCGATCCAGAGCCCGATCGCCTCGTTGACGTGCTTCAGCGCGGTTTCCTGGCTGTCGCCGTGCGCCATGCAGCCGGGGAGTTCCGGCACTTCGGCGACGAATGCCCCGTCCGCGTCGCTCCAGTAGATAATGATCTCGAATTTGTGCATCACTCGTCCTTCGCCAGCTTGTACCTCAGGATCAATTGTCGAACCTGTCTCACCTGGTAGGGTTTCGCGTTTCCATCGTCGCGCTGGAGGTTGAGCTTCTCCGCGACGCCTTCCTTGCGATACAGGTGGTGGCTGCCGCGGATCCGTTCCTCGAAACCCAGATGCCGCATCAGCGCGCGAAGCTCGGCAAAGCGAATATTGGCATCCGCCCGTCCGTGCAGGATTCTCCGTATCAGACGCTCGTACCGGCTCATTGCCCGCACCCCTTCGCCCACCGCGACAGAACGTGCCGCACGGCGTTATGCCCCGTCTGCCCGAAATCGCCGGCGTCGCCATGCCGCGCGACCTCGGACAGCGTAGCCGCCTTCGGGTGCCCCGGCCGATCGCATATCGTCCCCGCCGGTCTCAAGGCTTCGTCGTTCCGTGTTTCCGGCCGGCTCCGACCCGGACATGAACGGGATCGTACGCCCCGGCCGGTGCTCTTGCCGTTGCGGGCCCGATGGGCAATCCCTCGTTCACCGCCAGCGCCGGGGCGGCGGCATGTCGTCGGGCAGGATGTCGGCGGCGATGCTGTCCGACACCTCGACCGCCGCCTCGCGCACCGAATCCATCGCCAGGTGCGCATAGCGCGCCGTGGTCTGGATCTTGGTGTGGCCCAGCAGCTTGCCGATCATCGGCAGCGGCTCGCCCAGCGCCAGCGCCCTCGACGCGAAGGAGTGACGGAGGTCGTGGATCCGAACGTCGTCCAGCCCCGCGCGCTTCCGCACCAGATACCAGTAGTAATGTATGTGCGGCAGCCGCGAGCCCGGCTCGCGGCCCGCGACCACCCACGGGTTGCCGGGCGCGCGCCGGGTAGCCCCCCCCCCCCCCCCGGCGCCCCGCGCCCCCCCCCCCGGTGTGGGGGCCGGGTTAGCCAAGCCGCGCCGG
>JAPPMY010000184.1:0-8271 GCA_028818855.1 Rhodospirillales bacterium | reverse complement strand
AACCCCCCCCGCCCCCCCGCGGGGCCGCGCCCCCGCGACCACCCACGGGTTGCCGGGCGGGCGGGGGAGCGCCGCCACCACCCGCGCGGCGCCCGGCGACAGCGATACGGTTCTCGGGCCGGTCTTCGACTCGCGGAGCCGGATCTCGCTCCGTTCCAGTTCCACGTCCTCCCAGCGCAGCCCCACGATCTCGCCGCAGCGGCAGCCGGTCAGCATCAGCAGCCTGAGCGCCGCCGCCGCATGCACCGGGATCCTCTCCTCCGCCTCCATCTCGTCCAGCGTCGCGCCGAGCCGGCGGAACTCGTCCTCGGTCAGGAACCGCTCCAGCTTGCGCGTGCGGTATTTCTTGACGAACCGGCACGGGTTGCTACCCGCCGGCACCAGCCCCCACGCCTCGGCCCGGTTGAACATGCGGGACAAGGCCCCCACCGCGTCGTTCGCCGCGACCGGCGTCTTGCGCAGCTTGTAGTGCAGCTCCGCCACGTGGTGGCGTTCCACCTCCTGCAGCGCGAGGGGTCCCAGCGCCGGAACGATCCGCTTCTCGATGATCTGCGTATAGCCAGTAATCGTCGCCGGCTTGCAGTAGACCTCGACATGCTCGCGCAGATAGCGCTCGGCCAGCTCGGCCACCGTCGGCCCCGACCCGGGCTCCGGCTCCGCGCTCTCGCCCGCCCGGATGCGGGTCAATATCGCGGCGCCCCGCCGCCGCGCCTCGTCGGCCGAGATCGTGCCGTGCCGGCCGACCGTCAGCCGCCGGCGTCCCCCGGGGCCCTGGGCCTGCACCAGATACACCTTCGATCCCGACGGATACACCCGGATGCCGAAGCCGGGCAGGTCCCGGTCCCAGTAGAACTCCTCCCGCTCGCACACCGGCAGCCCGTCGACCATCCGGTTCGACAGCGACTTCAGTCTCAGCCGCGCCATGCTTCCGTTCCTCCCTAAGCCGCCTCGTCCCGTTCGTCCGCCGCCCCGGCCTCCGTGTCCATGCGCAGGATGTCGGCCTCGATGCTGTCGCCCACACGGGTCACCGCGATCTTTTCGGCGTCCCGCGCGAGGTGCGCATAGCGCGCGGTCGAGCCCACGTCGGTATGGCCCAGCAGACGCCCGATCATCGTCAGGCTCTGCCCCAGAGCCAGCGCCCTGCTGGCGTAGCTGTGACGCAGGTCGTGGATCCGCACGTCCTCAACCTCCGCCTCCTTCCGCACGAAGTGCCAGTAGGGCGTCAGCGTCGACAGACGGTGCTTCGGGTTCTTGCCGCAGAAAACCCACCGCGTGTAGCCCTTCCGGCGCAGCCCCGACAGAACCCGCAGCGCCGCAGGCGTCAGCGCCACCTTGCGCGAGCCGGTCTTCGCATCGCGTAACCGGATCTCCCCCGCCTTCCGGTCGATGTCGTCCCAGCGCAGGTTCAGTATCTCGCCGAGCCGGCAGCCGGTCAGCATCAGCAGCCTGAACGCCGCCGCCGCGCGCGCCTGAAGCTCGCCACGCGTCTCGAGCGCGCAGATCGCCGCGCCGACCCGGCGGTACTCGTCCTCGGTCAGGAAACGCTCCCGCATCCCCTCCTTGAAGCGGATCACGTAGCGGCACGGGTTGCCGCCCGGCGGCGCCAGCCCCCACACCTCCGCCAGCGAGAACATCTTCGACAGCACCATCAGCGCCCGGTTCGCCGCCCGCGGCGTCGCGCGCAGGCCGTAATGCAGCGCCGAGACCTCCGCCCGGCCCACCTTCGAGACCGGCTTCGTCCCCAGCGCCGGCAATATGTGGTTGTCCAGCGAGCCCCGGTAGATGCCCTGGGTGTGCGCGTTGCAGTTCACGTCGACATGCGCCTCCAGATAACGCTTCGCAAGATCGGCCACGGTGAACACCGGCGCCGCCGCCCGCGCCGGCTCCTCGCCCCGCTTGATCCGGTCGATGGTTTCCATCGCCTGGCGCCGCGCCCGCTCCGGCGTGAGATTCCCGTGGCGGCCCAGCGACACCCGCCTGATCCCGTCCGGCCCGCGCGACTGCACGGTGTAGATCTTGCTCCCCGAGGGATAGACCCGAACCCCGAAGCCGGGCAGATCGCGGTCCCAGAACACCCCGTCCTTCGCCTCGACCTTCAGCGAATCCACCGTCCGCTTGTTGATCGAAAGCGTCGCGCGCTTCGGCATCCAGCCCCTCCCTTTACCGCATCCCTTCCGTTCCCGGGGGACGACGGACGACGACGGTGAGCCAGCCGACCGAAATGCCGCGATCCGCCTTGACCCGTCGATTCTCCGTTTGCCCCATCGCCCGGGAACGGAAGGGGTACACCGCCGCCCGCAAGGCCGCTGGACCGTTCGAACAAGCTACACCGTTCGTAATCAAAGCGGACCTTTCGAGCATCGAACCGGAACGTATTCAAGCGTAGCTCTGGCGCGGTGTCAAGAGGAAAGAACGGAAAACAGGGTTTTGAATTAGCTATAGAAATCGTACTCCAGCGTATTCCAGCGTAGCTCTGTCATAGCCTCTCAAAGACTTTCTTAAATAAGAGGAGAGCCTCGAAGAGATGTCTACGTACAAGAAGCTGACGACGATCGCAGCCGTCGCGGCCCTTGCCATTGGGCTGGCGGCCTGCGGCGGCGGGGACGACACGACGATGGAGATGCCGCCTCCGCCTCCACCCCCGACGCCGTACGAGATGGCAGTCACGAACATCGCGGCGGCCGACACGGAAGAAGCCGCCCAGGCGGCCTACGATGCGGTGAAGGACGATGTGACCGCGGCGCAGGGCGAGATGCTCCAGATGCGGGTCGACGCGCGGATCGCGGCGATCCAGATGGCGGCCCGCGCTGACGCGCAGAAAATGGCTTTGGCGGACGCCGCTGGCGCTATCGACACGTCCGACCTGTCGACCCAGGCGTTGGTCGACGCCGCCCGGGCCGCCATCGCGGATCTCCGGCAGGCGCTGACCGACGCGGCCGATGTGAGCGAGGCCGACAAGGCCATGTACATGACGCAGCTCACTGACGCCGTCGATGCCGTGGACATGGCGCAGGGCGGGATCGACACCGCAACGCGCCGGATGAACCAGATGACGGCGCTGTCGGATGCTTCCGACACGTTGCAGGCTGCGCTCTCGGCGCTTTCCGGCGTGACCCCCACGCAGGATCAGATCGACGCTGCCAACACGGCCCTCGCCGGTTTGAACACTGCGATCACCGGGGGCGCTGACCTCACCGATGCGGAAAAGGCTCCGTATCAGAGAGAGGCGGACAATGCGGGGATGCCGATTCAGACGGCGCAAAACGCCCGCGACCTCGCCGACGATGACGCCAACGATCAGGCCGCAAGGGCCATGAGGCTCACGGCTTCAAGGATGTATGGAGGCATCGGTGCCGCGCCGCTGAACCCCACCACTGGTGATCTTGACAACACCGCAGCCACACAAGGCACACGGACGGCAGCATATACCGGGACCAACGATGCCGACATCAGGGTACGGTTTGATAGCGATCGCGGTACGGAAGCCGGTGACGTAACCGATATGAACCAGGTGCTTGAGGCAACGGATATGGCAGTCGCGGCCAATCACGGCTGGGAAGGCAAGCAGTATACGGCCTCCGGGACTGACGTTAGTGGCACCTACGAGGCGGTCGTCTACTCGGACGTCGGAGCCTCGACGATGGGGCGGAAGTTCGGGAACGCCGAAATAGGAACCCCCCAACAATACGAGTACACGCTGACCAACGGGATGCTGACTATCGACGCGTCAACCACTTCCGCACACGCGGCTAGAGTCGGCGGCTCAAGTTTCGACCACACGGCCGGCGTGAAACTGTTTCAGTTGCCGAGTCCGAACCCGAGTGGTGCGACAAGAGTCTCCATCTCCGGCAGCTTCCACGGGGTGTCCGGCACCTACACCTGTACGCCCACGGACGGTACGACGTGCGGGGCTGAGAAGGCCGCCAGAGGGTTCACTCTTGGTCTGAGGACTGATGCCGACAACACGTTCGCCGCAAGCGACACGGCTTGGACGTTCAGGCCCGGCAACCCGGAGGCCCGGGTCACGGATATGCCGGACACCAACTACTCCTCCTACGGTTGGTGGCTCCACAAGTCCGCGGACGGCCGCACCTGGACCGCAAGCGCATTCGTGGATGACAAGGGCACCGCTCCAGCCGATATCACCGGCCTCGATGCCCTCAACGGCACGGCGACGTACATGGGCGGGGCTGCCGGCAAGTACTCGCTCTTCAGCCTCACCGGCGGAACCAACGACGCCGGCCACTTCACGGCAAGGGCGACGCTCGAAGCCGACTTCGATGACGACACGATTGAAGGCACCATCGACCAGTTCATGGGTGCGGACGGTGAGTCGCGGGATTGGTCCGTGGAGTTGATGAAGTCTCACATCACCGATGCCGGTGCGCTTATCGGTACCCCAGACGGAACGACAGACGCCACCGCTGCCCAGCAAACGGTCTGGACCATCGACGGCGTGGAGGCCCGCGCAGGCGGCCAGTGGTCCGGCAATCTCAAGGACAATGCTGTTACCGCAACTGACCCCAGCGGCGTTCCGAAGGTTGCGACCGGCACGTTCCACTCTGTGTATGCACTGGACGGCCGCATGGTCGGCGCGTTCGGCGCCAACAAGCAGTAATCGATTGGGATCAGGGTCTCGCTCCCATCGGAACCTGACCCCGATCCCCGGAGTTGCGTAACGAGGGTGGCGCCCGAAAGCGCCACCCTCTTTTTCTTTCTCCCCTACCCGTCGAGGTCCGCATCATGCCCGGTGTCTCTCTCTGTCGCGCGCTCGCGCTCGCGTTTTGCCTCGCGGCCGCGACCCCGTGCGGCGGCGCGCTCGCCGCGCCCGCCGCGCCGCCGCCCGCCGAATTGACCGAGGCCCGGGCCCTGGTCCGGGCGGGCAAGCCAGAGGCAGCGCTGGCGATATTGCGGCCCCTGGCGCGGGGTCGCACCGTCGATGCCGCCGTGCTGTTCGAGATCGGGATCGCCGCGATCGTGGCGTCGCAGAGGCCGGGCATCGACGGGGATTCACGCGACGCGCTGCTGGACGAGGCGATCGGCGCGCTGCACGCCATGCTGGTCGGGCGGCCGGGGCTGATCCGCGTCAGGCTTGAGCTCGCCCGCGCCTTCTTCCTCAAGCAGGAGGACGCGCTCGCCAGGCGGCATTTCGAGCAGGTGCTGGCCGGCAAGCCGCCGGCGGGCGTCGCGCTCAACGTCAACCGCTTCCTCAACATCATGCGGGCGCGCAAGCGCTGGAGCCTGCGCGTCGGCGCCTCGATGCTGCCCGACACCAATATCGGCGCGGGCTCGGCCGAGCGGATCATCTACATAAACGTGGGCGGCGCGCGCCTGCCGTTCCGCCGCGACGTCGAGGAGCTGACCACCTCGGGCATCGGCGTCTCGGCCTGGCTCGGCGGCGAGTACCAGTACCCGGTGGCGCCCCAATGGCGGCTGCGCGGCGGCGGCGACGTCTCGCGCCGGGAGTACCGCGAGAGCCGGTTCGACCGGATGACGGTCTCCGGCCATGTCGGGCCGCGCTGGCTGATCGGAAGGGGCTCGGAGGCGAGCCTGCTGCTCACCGGTCTGCACCAGTGGACCGGCTCGGGGCTGAAGGACCCCTCGCATTACGATGTCGGGGTCCGCGTCGAGGGGCGGCACCGGCTGACCCCGCGCACCACGCTGACCGCCCGGATCTCGCGCGCCGAACGCCGCTACGACGACGAGGACAATCGCGACGGGCCGATCCTCGATGTCTCGCTCGGCACCTTCTGGGTCGCCTCGCCGACGCTCCGCCTGGACGCGGGGCTCGGCTGGGGGCGCGAGCGGCCGGAGCTCGAACGCTTCCGCAACGCCTCGCGCCGGCTGCATGTCGGCGCCACGGCGGCGCTCCCCTGGGGGTTCACCGTGGGCGGCTCGGGCGCGCTGCGCTGGACCGACTGGGAGGGCAGCTGGCTCCCCTTCGTCGAGGGCGGCGGCGAGCGCCGGGACCTGACGCGGACGATCCGGGTGTTCGCGCACAACCGGGCGCTCACCGTCGAGGGCTTCTCGCCGCAGATCTCGGTGACCCAGGAGAGCCGCACCACCAACGCCCAGCTCCACGACTACGAGCGCACCTTCGGGGAGGTGAGGTTCGTGCGGTTGTTCTGACCCGTCGATACGGGCGGCCGGGAGGGGCGGCCCACACCCCCTCACGTCCCCGCGCCCCCTCCACGTCATGGCCGGACTTGATCCGGCCACCCATGCCCGGACTTGATCCGCGCAACCACTGCCGCCACCGCCACAACGCCCCGCACTTACGCACCCCCTCCCCGTCATGGCCGGACTTGATCCGGCCACCCATGCCCGGACTTGTTCCGGGCACCAACAGCCGCCACCGGCACAACGCTCCGTCGGGAGGGGCGGTGGCAGTGGTTGGTTGGCCGGATCAAGTCCGGCCATGGGTGCGCGGATCAAGTCCGCGCATGACGAGGGGTGGGTAGCGCGGGGAGCGTGGGTAGCGCGGGGAGCGCGGGGCCGGGTTGCGCGAGGAGCGCGGGTAGCGCAGGGCCGGGTTGCGGCGCGGGGCGAGCCGCCCGGTGCGCCGTCCCGCCGCGCCTCCCCGTCGCCCGCCTCTCGCCTCACCCACGCCCCGCATCCCCGCGCCCCCTCCACGTCATGGCCGGACTTGATCCGGCCACCCATGCGCGGACGCGATCCGCGCAACCACTGCCGCCACCGCTACAACGCCCCGCACTTACGCACCCCCCCCCGTCATGGCCGGACTTGATCCGGCCACCCATGCCCGGACTTGATCCGGGCACCAACAGCCGCCACCGGCACAACGCCCCGCCGGGAGGGGCGGCGGCAGTGGTCGGTTGGCCGGATCAAGTCCGGCCATGGGTGCGCGGATCAAGTCCGCGCATGACGAGGGGTGGGGAGCGCGGGGAGCGCGGGGAGCGCCGCTACGACGCCGAGGAGGGCCGCGACGGGCCGATCACCGACGTCTCGCTCGGCACCTTCTGGGTCGCCTCGCCGACGCTCCGCCTCGACGCCGGGCTCGGCTGGGGGCGCGAGCGGCCGGAGCTCGAGCGCTTCCGCAACGCCTCGCGCCGGCTGCATGTCGGCGCCACGGCGGCGCTCCCCTGGGGGTTCACCGTGGGCGGCTCGGGCGCGCTGCGCTGGACCGACTGGGAGGGCAGCTGGCTCCCCTTCGTCGAGGGCGGCGGCGAGCGCCGGGACCTGACGCGGACGATCCGGGTGTTCGCGCACAACCGGGCGCTCACCGTCGAGGGCTTCTCGCCGCAGATCTCGGTGACCCAGGAGAGCCGCACCACCAACGCCCAGCTCCACGACTACGAGCGCACCTTCGGGGAGGTGAGGTTCGTGCGCCTGTTCTGACCCGTCGATAGGGGCGGCCGGGAGGGGCGGCCGGATCGAGTCCGGGGGCGATGCGGGCAATCACCGGCGCCACCGGCACAACGCTCCGTCGGGAGGGGCGGCGGCACCGGTTGGGTGGCCGGATCAAGTCCGGCCATGGGTGCGCGGATCAAGTCCGCGCATGACGAGGGGTGGGGAGCGCGGGGAGCGCGGGGAGCGCGGGGAGCGCGGGGAGCGCATCGCACGCCCCACCCCCTACGCCAGCGTCTCGTACAGGTCGTCCCAGTCGGGGTTCATCCCCTGGATCAGGGCGATCTTCCAGCGCCGCGGCCAGTGCTTCATGGTCTTCTCGCGCTGGATGGCGGCGGCGATGTCGTCGTGGAACTCGGCATAGACCAGCCGCTTGAGGCCGTAGCGCCTGGTGAACCCCTCGGCCGCGCCCTCGCGGTGCTCCCAGGCGCGGCGCGCGATATTGGCGGTCACGCCGAGATAGAGCGTGCCGTTGCGCCGATTGGTCATGATGTAGACCCAGCCGCCGCGCATCCCGCCATGCTGCAACCGATGGGTGTGGCGGGCAAGAGGGTTCGCGCGGCGGCGTGCGGGCGGGGGGGGGCGCCTTCCGGCATCGCCGCGCCTCCCGCCTCTCCCCGCACTCCCCGGCATCCCCCCACTTCCCCCCCACGTCATGCGCGGACTTGATCCGCGCACCCATGGCCGGGCTTGTCCCGGCCAACCACGCGGTGCCGCTGCCTCTCCTAACGGGGCGTTGTGCCGGCGGCGCAAGTGGGTGCGCGGATTAAATCCGCGCATGGGTGGCCGGATCAAGTCCGGCCATGACGTAGAGGGGGTGCGTGGGTGCGTGGGTGCGGGGCGGCGAAGGGGAGGCGCGGCGGGACGGCGCACCGGGCGGCTCGCCCCGCGCCGCAACCCGGC
>JAPPMY010000187.1 GCA_028818855.1 Rhodospirillales bacterium | reverse complement strand
GGGGGGGGGGGGGGGGGCCGCGGGGGGAGGGGGCGGGGGGGGGGGGGGGGGTTTGCGGGGGGGCCGGGCGTGCCGGCCCCCCCCGGGGGCCCCTTCCCGCCCGGGGGGGGGGCCGCCGCGACGAGGTGCAGGCGGCGCTCGCGGCACAGGCGATCCCGACCGCGATCCACTATCCGCTGCCGATGCACCTGCAGCCGGCCTACCGGCAGTGGGGCGAGGGCGCCGGCTCGCTGCCGGCGAGCGAGCGCCTCTGCCGCAAGGTGCTCTGCCTGCCCATGCACCCCGACCTCGATGAGCCGACGGCGATGAGGATCGCCCGCGCCGTGCGGGACGCGGCCGGCGGCTGAAGGAGCGCCAATGGGGGCGGAGGCACGGCACGCCGTCATCTTCGGCGCGACCAGCATGATCGGCCGCCACCTTCTCCGCCGGCTCTCCGAGCGGGGCGGCGAGGGGCAATGCCTGAGCCGGCGCGCGAGCCCTGCGCCGCAGGAGACGCCGCAGGGCTTCTCCTGGCGCGCTCTTCCGGCGAAGGGGGCGTTGAGCGCGCCCGCCGACGCGGATCTACTCTCGCTCGCGCCCATCGCCGCGCTGCCGCCGTTGCTCGCGCGAACCACGGGTGGCAGGCGGCTGGTCGCCCTGAGCACGACCGGCGTCACCTACAAGGCGCATAGCTCCGACCCCGTCGAGCGTGCCGAGGCGGAAGCCGTTCGGCGGGCCGAGGAGGAGACCGGCCGGCTCTGCCAGGAGCGGGGCATCGCCTGGACGATCCTGCGGCCGACCCTGATCTACGATCCGGGGCTCGACCTCAATGTCAGTGCGATCGCTGACGCGGCACGGCGGTTCGGCTTCGTGCCCGTCGCCTGGCCTGCCACCGGCCGGCGCCAGCCGATCCACGCCGACGACGTGGCGCATGCGATGGTTGCCGCCCTCGATGCGCCCGGCGCGGTCGGCAGAATCCTGGACATTCCCGGCGGCGAAACGCTGACCTACCGGGACATGGTTCGCCGGATCTTCCGCGCGCTGGGCCGGCGCCCGGTTCTGCTCTACCTGCCGCTCGGGCCCGCCCGGCTCGCCTTTCGCGCGTGGCTCACGCTGACGGGCGCGGATTACAGCACGGCGAGCCTGGAGCGGATGAACATGGACCTGACCTTCGACTCCGCGCCGGCGCACGACATCCTGGGGATCGCCGCCCGCCCGTTCCGGCCTGAGTTTTCCGCCGACTGAACGCTTGCACCCGTCACCCGTCGCGGGCGGGCGCCCCGCGCCGACGCAAGCCGTGACGAGGGAAAGACTTCCGCGCTAGGCTGTCCCAGGCAACCGTCAGGGACCGCGACCGATGCTGACCTTCACCGAAGAGATTCTGCTCCTCCTGCTGGACGACAAGGACGGCTCGTTCGTCCCGATCCCGAACGCCACGCTCGGCTGCGCCATCGCCGGCGCCGTGCTGATGGACCTGGCTTTCGACTATCGCATCGACACCGACCCCGAGTCGCTCGTGATCACGGACCGGACTCCCACCGGGAACCCCATCCTCGACCCCATCCTGACGAAGATCGCAGGGCAGGAGCAGGGGACGGATACGCGGACCTGGATCAGGGTGCTGTCGGTCGAGGACGCGCCTGCGATCCGCGAGCAGGCGCTGCAGAGCCTTGTTGCGCGTGGCATCGTCGTGCAGCGCGAGGCCCGCGTGATGTGGGCGTTCCGCACCCGCCGCTACCCCACGATCGACGGTAACGTCGAGCAGGAGGTGAAGCTGCGGATCGGGGACGTGCTGTTCTCCGACGACATTCCCCACCCCAGGGATGTCGCGCTGATCGGCCTGGTCGATGCGTGCGACATCCTCAACGACATCTTCCCCGATCGCGACATGGAGCAGTGCCGGCCGCGCATCGACCAGCTTCGCAATATGGACCTGATCGGCCGCGAACTGGCCAGCGCGATCGCCGACATCGAGCAGACGGTCATGATGTCCCTCTCGGGAGCGCCTTACTAGGAGCGCGCCGCAGGAGCGGCGGGCCGCGGTCGCGGCCTGTCGCGCGTCCGTCAAGAACGGACGCGCTCTGGAAGAGTGCCGCTCCGCCACCATCGCGCGAGGGAGTTCACGCCACCTGCGTCGAGAGCCACCATTGCGGAACGCAACAGGCAATTGCGTTACATGATAACGTAGGGTTACATTATTACATCCAGCCGAAGGAACGATCGTCAAGCCGACGCTCGTTTGACCGTTGCTCGCTCAGAGAAGGGGGATCAGGACATGCGACGCACCATGGGCATTGCTGCCACCGCCGCGACCGCCGCGATCGCGACAGCGTTGGTATCACCGCAGGCGGAGGCGCAATCGGATGGCGACACGCCGATGGCTTCCATTCTCGCCGTCGAGATTGCGACGCTGCGGGAGGAATACGAGGCCCGCATCCGGGCGCTGGAGGAGCGGCTCGAAGCGCTGCAGTCCGGGAAAGCCGGCGAGATGTCCGATCCGCACGATCATGGACACGGCCACGACGATCACGACGATCACGGCGGTGAGAGGGCAATGCACGACGATCATGGGGCTGCGATCTCTCCCCAGATCGCCGCAACGCTCCGGGGCATGTTCGCCACGTACTCGGCCGATGAATCGGAGATCGCCGGATTCCAGCTCGGGCACGAGAGCGAGCGTGGGCCTGAGGGAGTTTCGCTCGGCCACAGCGAGCTGAGCCTCGTGAGCGACATCGGCGATGCGGTGCACGCCGCTCTCGTGCTCGGCATCGGCGCGCATCCCGGCGAGGCGGCCGAACTCGAGCTGGAGGAGGCGTATTTCCGGACCCTGCCGGGCTCGGGCCTGCCCGATGAGATCACCGTGACGGCAGGCCGCAAGCTCTGGTCGTTCGGCTATCTCAACGAGCGTCACGCGCACGAGGACGACTTTGCCGACCGGCCCTTGCCCTACCGGGCCTTCATGGACGGCGCCTACAACGACGACGGCGTCCAGGTTTCTCTCGCGTTGCCCGGCGCCCTGCACACGGAGTTCGGCGGCGGACTGTTTCGCGGCGACGACCGGCCCTTCGGCGGCTCCGACAACGGACGGGCGGTGCTCTCGGCCTTCGCGCGGGTGGGCGGCGACATGGGCCGCGACTCGTCATGGGGCATCGGCGTGTCGTTCCTGAGCGGCGAGGTCGGCGGCACCAGCGCCCACGCGCACGGCCACGGCCACGGCGACGAGATGGACGACCACGCCGGCCACGACGACCACGACGACCACGACGACATGGACGATCACGACGACCACGACGATCACGACGATCACGACGACCACGACGACATGGACGATCACGACGACCACGACCACGCCGATGAGGCGATCGACCACGCTTCGTTCTTCACCGACGGCCTGTTCACCGGCGATCGCGACCTCTTCGGCGTCGACGTTCGCTTCGCCTGGGCGCCGACGGGCAATGCGCGGCAGAGCGAGCTGATCTTCCAGAGCGAGTATCTCTGGCAGGAGGACGACGGTGTCTTCTCGCTGGACGAGAGCACCTACGACTTCGACGGCACGAGCGCCGGCTGGTACGCGCAGGCGGTCTACAAGTTCGCGCCGCAGTGGCGGATCGGAACCCGCTATTCGCGGCTCTCGCCGCCCGGTGCCGCGGAAGCCGGCCACGACCCGAGCGCCATCGCGGTCATGGGCGACTGGACCAGCGACGAGTTCGGCCAGCTCCGCCTGCAATACAACCGGGAATCGCTCGCGTCGGGCGAGCAGGACGACCAGGTCATTCTCCAGTACACGGTGACCCTGGGCGGCCACCACGGCCACGATCACTAAGGCGCGCCGCGACCCTGGAGGGGGTAATCCGGAACCGGAGGCAGGAGGAGGTGTAGGCGCAGGGGCCGCCCCAGCGGCGGCTAGGTCGGGCGGTCGCTGGGCTAGAATTCCACCCGGTAGTTGCCCTGCGCGTCGGTCCTTGCGGTCATGCCGGGGAGGAGGAGCACGGTCGTCGTCTCCTCCTCGATGACGGCGGGGCCCGCGATCGCGGCACCGGAGCCGAGCGCGCCGCCATCGTAGACGGGAAGCTCCGCGAGCCCGCCCAGCTCGCGAACGTAGATGCGCCTCGGCGATTTCTGCGGCAGCGGCCCGTCCTGCGCGGGCAGGGTGCTCCGGCTCACCGCGTCGCCCGCCCAGCGTGCGCCGATCGCGCGCACCTTCCAGGTCGTGAACTCCACCAGGTCCTCGTCGATGCGGATCGTGTAGACCCGCTCGTGGGTCCGATGGAAGCCCTCGACCAGGGTTTCGATGTCGCCCTCCGCGATGCCCGGCCCGGTGAGGGCGAAGGGCACCTCGATCTCCCAGGACTGGTACTGGTAGCGGCCCATGAAGGCGTACTCGAAGCGGCGGCGCTCGGCGGGAACGCCCGCGCGCGCCAGGAAGTCGTCGCCGCTCTCGCGGAGCCGCGCGAGAAGCGCGTTGACCGCCGGGCCGGCGAAGCGCGCCGCATCGGTGTGGAGCGTCGCGGTCTCCTCCCACTTGATGTCGGAGATGAGCCCGCCGAGCGCACTGAGCCCGGCCGTGAGCTTCGGGATCATGAAGCTCTCGATGCCAAGCTCGCGGACCATCTCGCCGACGTGGCAGGCCGTCGCGCCGCCGCCGGCCACGAGGTAGCTCTCGCGCGGGTTGATGCCCTCGTTGACGGTGATGTCCTCGATGGCTGCGATCATGTGGTGGTTGCTCGTGGTGTGGATGGCGTAGGCCGCCTCCACGAGGTCGATGCCGAGCGCGTCGGCGACGCCGCCCACCGCGCGCTCGGCGGCTGCGCGGTCGAGCCGGATGCGCCCGCCCAGGTAATAGTCGGGGTCGATGATGCCCAGGATCACGTTCGCATCGGTGACCGTGGGCTCGGTGCCGCCCTTGCCGTAGCAGGCCGGCCCCGGCATCGCGCCTGCGCTGCGCGGGCCCACGTGCAGCAGCCCGCCCACGTCGACCCAGGCGATGCTGCCGCCGCCTGCGCCGATGGAGCGCACGTCCACCTTGGGGATGCCGAGACGGTCCTCGCCGAACATCGCCTCGGGCGAGACGACGAGGCGGCCCGCGCGGATGGCCGAGACGTCGAAGGTGGTGCCGCCCATGTCGATGACGATGACGTCCTCTTCCTCGGTCAGATGCGATGCGGCGATGGGCGCCAGCGTCGGGCCCGACATGACGCTGTATATCGGCTTACGCAGCATCTCGTCGGGCGGCATCATGCCGCCGATGCAGTTGGCGAGCAGAAGCTCCTTGCCGAAGCCAGCGGCCGCCAGGCTATCGCGCAGCTCGCCCACGTAGGCGCCGACGATGGGGTGGAGCGAGGCGTCGATGGCGGCCGAGATGGTGCGTCGGTACTCGCGCGGGATCGGGTTGAGCCGGTGGCTGAGGGTGACCGGCATCTCCGGCCATTCCTGCCGGAAGATCTCGCCGATGCGGTCCTCGTGCGCGCTGTTGACGATGGACCAGAGCAGGCAGACGGCGACGGCCTCGACCTCCATGGTGCGGAAGTGCGCGATGGCGGCGCGGACGTCCGCCTCGCTGAGCGGCGCGTACTCCTGGCCGTCGGCGTCGATGCGGCCCGCGACCTCGACGGTGAGATGACGCGGCACGAAGGGGTCGGGATAGTCGAGGCGCCAGTCGAAGGTCCGCTTGGGTTGCGCCTCCCGCAGGGTGAGCACGTCCGGGTGGCCCTCGTTGCAGATGAGGCCCACGCGCGCGGTCCGTCCCTCCACCAGGGCGTTGGTGGACACCGTCGTGCCGTGGACGATGGAGTCCACGTTGGCCAGGAAGGCCCTGGGCTCCTGCCCGTAGTGGGCGGCCGCGAGACCCAGCACGTCCATGACGCCGCGCGCGAACTGGCCCGGCGTCGTCGGCGACTTGAAGATCCGCATCTCGCCGCGGTCTTCGGTGATCACGCAGTCGGTGAAGGTGCCGCCGATGTCGATGCAGACGTCGAACGCCATGCCTACGCCTGCGCGTCGTCTGCGGCGCGGAGAGCGGCCGTCGCGTCCTCGTCCACGACATAGTCGACGCCATTCGCGGCCAGCCTGAGCGAAACCCTGTAGGCGGTCTCGGCGCGCTCCGCGCTGATCCACTCGCGATTGGCAGCGGCCGCGACCTTCCCCGGATCGCGGGCCGAGGGATCGCCGTATCCGCCGCCGCCGCAGGTGACGAAGCGCACCATCTCGCCCGGCTGAAAGACGTCCGAGGCGAAGGGCTCGAGCTTCTCCAGCCGGCCGTTGCGGTGGCGCTTCCAGTTGGACGAGCAGGCAGAATCCATGCCCCCCTGCACGCCGCGCGGCGGGGCCACGTCGCCGTCGCTCCCCCAGAAGGCGGTCATCTCGCCCGCGAGCGGGCCGAACTCGCCCTCCAGCGCCGGGCCGCCGTCCCACTCGCCGGGGCCGAGCGTGTCCTTGGCGATCCGCCGCGAGGTGACGATGATCGGGTACATGCTCTCGTCGATCTCGATGGAATCGAGGCGCATCTGCCCGCCGTCGCAGGCTGCGCCGCTCAGCAGCCAGCCGTCATGCCCGTGGAGGCCCGGCCCGCTGCCGTAGGCGAGAAAGACCTGGTTCACGTAGGGGTGGTCGTCCTTGCGTGGGTCGGCGCCGGAGATGACCGCCTCGCCGCTGCTCTGGGAGTAGGCGAACTCGCCCATGCCGTAGGGCTGGCCGATCTGCGCGAAGCAGCAGGTGACGGCGGTGATGAGGCGTGCGTTGACGTTGGTGGTCGCGACCGACGTGCCGGCGGGGTATTTCGGCCGCCCGACCACGCAGCCGTCCCGCAGCAGCACGTTGATGCGGGACGCGCTGCCCTGGTTGTGCGGGATGCTGGCGTCGAGGTTGTAGAACACGCCGATGCGGCAGGACGCGGAGGCGCAGGCCTCCGAGAGATTGATCCCGCCGGGCACGCAGTCGATGTTGTCGCGGGCATCGACGGTCACCTCGCCCGCGTCGGGGTCGACCGTGACGGAGACCTTGACCGGCACGCCCTCGTCGACGACGCCCGGCACCGGGTCGTGGCAGGTCTCGTAGGACCAGGTGCCCTTCGGCAGCTTCTTGATCTCGGCGATGGCGCGGCGCTCGCCATAGTCCATCCAGTCCTCGATGAAGGCCTTGATGGTCTCCCTGCCGTAGCGCTCGACCAGCTCCTTCAGGCGGCGCTCGGCGGTGCGGCAGGCGCCGATCTGGGCGAGGTAGTCGCCGTACCAGATCTCGCCGACGCGGATCTTGGTGCGGCACATGCGGATGATGTCGTGCTTGTCCCTGAAGTCCTCCTGGACGCGCACGCAGGGGAGGTGCACGCCCTCCTCGTAGATGGTGGCGGCCTCGGGCAGGTAGGTGCTGGGAATCGGCGCGCCGATGTCGGCGTGGTGGGAGCGCGACAGCGCCCAGAAGAGCGGCTCGCCGTCGCAGAAGACGGGGACGCAGACGGTGATGTCCGCGTGGTGGGTGGCGCCGGTGTAGGGGCAGTTGTTGATGTAGGCGTCGCCCTCCTTGATGTCGTCGAAGAACTCGGTGATCGGCATGGTGGTGAGCTCCAGCGCGATGACGTGCACCGGAACGACGTCTTCCACGCAGAGCAGCCGGTGGTCGTAGGTCAGCAGGCCGCAGGACATGTCGCGGGAGTTCTTGATGACCGCGGACCGGCTTGCCTTCATGACGGTGTTCACCATCTCGCGGCCGATGGCCTCCAGCCGGTGCGAGAGGACCGAGAGCAGGAAGGGCTCGATGCGCTGTTCCGCGCGCCGCGGCGGGGCCTCGCGCCCCTCGGCATTAACCATCGCCGTCCCCCCCCTCCGCCCATCGTTCGAAGCCGGCCGCCCCAACGGTCGCACGTGGCGGTCGCGCGCCGGCCTGCTGCGCGGCGCCTTCTCAGGGCGCCGTTCGGCCTACTATCCGTGCCCCCATTTGCCTGTCAAGAATGGTCGGGCCAAGGGTGACGCAAGCGCTTGTATATCAGGCGGTTGCCGTTCGGCACGGCCAAAGCTGCGGACTACGCGGGGCGGGCGCGGAGGACGGTGCCGTCGGCCTCCAGGGCCTCGATCTCGTCCGGGCCGTAGCCGAGATCGGCGAGGATGGCGGCGGTGTCGGCGCCGAGGGCGGGGGCTGCGCTGCGCGGCATGACGGCGCCGTCCACGGTGATCGGCTGGCGCACCATGCGCATGGTGCCGCGCTCGGGGTGCGGCACCTCCTGGACCATGCGGCGCTCGGCGGCGAAGTCGCTGGCGAGCGCGCCGGCGACGTCGTTGACCGGCGCGATGGGGAGCACGCCGGAGAGCCTTTCCAGCCACGCCTCGGTGGTGCGGGTGAGGAACACGGCCTCCAGCCGACGCACGACCTCGCCGCGGTTCTCGTAGCGCGCGGCGAAGTCCCGCATCAGGGGGTCCTCGATCCACTCGGGCCGCTCCATGGCGCGGCAGAGGGCGGGCCAGAAGTTCGCCTTGTTGGCCATCACGAAGAGCCAGCCGTCGGCGGTGCGGTAGAGCTCGCTCGGCACCAGCGAGGGATGGCCGGAGCGGGCCACGCGCTTCGGCTCGAAGCCCTCGTTGAGGTGCCAGGTGGCGGGGTAGCTCAGGTTGTTCATCGCCACGTCGTAGAGGGGCGTGTCGATGTCCATGCCCCGCCCGGTGGCGCGCGCCCGCATGACGCCGGAGACCAGCGCCAGCGCCGCGGTCAGCCCGCCCATGAAGTCGACGACGGAGAGGCCGAAGCGGGTGGGCACGCTGTCGGGCTCGCCGGTCATGGAGAGGTAGCCGGCCTCGGCCTGCATCACGTAGTCGAGGCCGGGCCAGGCGGCGCGCTCATTGTCGCGGCCGTAGGCCGAGAGATGGACGCAGACGAGGCGCGGGTTGACCGGGCCGAGGCTCGCATGGTCGAGCCTGAGCGTGCCCGGAAGGTCGCCCCGCAGGTTGTTGACGAGGGCGTCGGCGCGCCGGGCGAGCTTCTCGAGAATCTCCCGCCCGCGCGGCTTCTTGAGGTCGAGCGCGAGGCAGCGCTTGTTGCAGCTAAAGGTCTGGTAGAAGAGGCTGTCGCCGCCGTCCGCGTAGGGCAGCACGTGGCGGCCCATCTCGCCGCCGGCCCCGTGGTTCTCGATCTTGATGACGTCGGCGCCGAGGTCGGCGAGGTACATGGTGCCGAAGGGGGCGGCGCCGTACTGCTCGATGGAGACGACGGTGAGCCCTTCGAGCGGCCGGACCGGGGCTGCCGGCGCCGGCGCGGCAGCGTCGCCGCTCACGCCGGATTACGCTCGATCAGCTGGCGCGCGATGATCAGCCGCTGGATCTCGTTGGTGCCCTCGCCGATGCAGAGCAGCGGGGCATCGCGGTACATCCGCTCGATCGGGAACTCCTTGGAGTAGCCGTAGCCGCCGTGGATGCGCATGGCCTCGATGCTGTTCTCGAGCGCGGCCTCGGTGGCGAAGAGCTTGGCGATGCCGGCCTCCATGTCGCAGCGCTGGCCGGTCTCGTAGGCGAGCGCCGCGCGCTCGGTGAGCAGCCGCGCGGCCTCGGTGCGGGTCACCATGTCGGCGAGCTTGATCTGGATCGACTGGTGCTGGCAGATCGCCTTGCCGAAGGTCTTGCGCTCTTGGCTGTAGCGCACCGCCTCGTCGAGGCAGGACTGGGCGACGCCGACGCCGCGGGCGGCCACGTTGATGCGGCCAAGCTCCAGCCCGCTCAGCGCGTGCTGCAGGCCCTTGCCCTCCACGCCGCCGATGAGCTTGTCGGCATCCACGCGGTAGTCCTCGAACGCGAGCTCGGCCGTGTCGATCCCGCGGTAGCCGAGCTTTTGCAGCTTGCGGCTCACGCGGAAGCCCTCGCCCTTCTCGGCGAGGAAGAGGCTCATGCCCTTGTGGCGGGGCTCGGCGCCGGGATCGGTCTTGACCAGAAGCGCGAGGCAGGAGCCGTGGATGCTGTTGGTGATCCAGGTCTTGGCACCGTTGATGACGTAGGCGTTGTTGCCCTCGCGCCGGGCCGTGGTGCGGATCGCCTGCAGGTCGGTGCCGCAGTCGGGCTCGGTCAGCGCGAGCCCTCCGCGCAGCTCGCCGCTCGCGAAGCGGGGGAGGTAGTCGCTCCGCTGCTCGTCGGTGCCGAAGCGCTCGACGGCGGCGGCCATGATGAGGTGCGAGTTGATGAGGCCACTCACCGACATCCAGGCGTGGGAGAGCCGCTCGATGACCTTGGCGTAGGTGGTGACCGGCAGGCCGAGGCCGCCGTACTCCTCGGAGATGGTGGCGCCGAAGAGGCCCATCTCCTTCATCTTCTCGACGATGTCCTC
>JAPPMY010000233.1 GCA_028818855.1 Rhodospirillales bacterium | reverse complement strand
TGGGATGCGCGCTGTAGGTGTAGGCGTGCATCCAGGGCTTGCCGCTCTCGTGCATGGTATTGGCGATCTCGTCGCTGATCCCGATGCCGCCCAAGGAGAAGTAGCCGGACGTGATGGCCTTGGCGAACTGGATCATGTCGGGCTCCACGCCCCAGTGCTGCAGGCCGAACATCGTGCCCGTGCGCCCGAAGCCGGTGATGACCTCGTCCGAGACCATGAGCACGTCGTACTTGGTGCAGATCTCGCGAATGCGCGGGAAGTAATCCGGCTGGGGCGGGATCACGCCGCCCCCGCCCTGCACCGGCTCGGCAATGAACATCGCGACCGTTTCCGGCCCTTCGGCGAGGATCGCTTTCTCCAGCTCGTCGGCGGCGGCGATGCCCTGGCTCTCCGCTCCCTCCGGCGCCTCGTAGCGATAGGGATAGGGGCTCGGGATGTGGACGAAGCCCGGCATGCGGGGCTCGAACATCGGCCAGTAGATGCTCATGCCGGTCGCGCACATGGCGGCCAGCGTGACGCCGTGATAGCCCCAGATGCGGGAGATGACCTTGGTCTTTTCGGGCCTCCCCTTCAGCTTCCAGTAGTAGCGGGCCATCTTGATGTTGCTGTCGGTCGCTTCGCCGCCGCCCGAGGTGAAATAGAAGTGATTGATGTTGGGGTAGGTGATGCGCGCGAGCTTCTCGGCCAGCTCGATCGCCCGCGGGTTGGAGCTGCCGGCATAGCCGGAGGCGTACGCCATCTCGGCGAGCTGCTTGCTTCCTGCCTCGATCAGGTCGCGGCAGCCGTTGCCGGCGGTGTTGTTCCAGAGGCCGGAAAGGCCGTCGATGTAGCTGTCCCCGTTCGCGTCGACGAGGAAGGCCCCCTCGCCCCCGACCCAGACCTTGCCCGTGGAATGGGTGGCCTGACTGTGCAGCGGATGGAGCAGGTGCGCGCGGTCTCGATCGAGCAGCGCGGCTTCGGCGTCGTTGGACATCTCAGGCGTTCCTCCCCGTTTGCGACGCGCCTCGGCGCGCTCGGCCCGTTCTCTCGTGTGCAAGTGTGCGATGCGAGGGTGGGTTCGATCAAGTGACGCCGGCACAGGTCCATAAGCGGTAAAGCGCCAGGACCGCGGCGCAGACAAAGAAAACCGATTGGTGGTTCGCAGCGAATAGGCGTATAGGCGTATAGGTGAACTGGACGAAGGCCGAGACGAAGCCCTGCGGGCGCCGCGACGCGTTTGGCCGATGAACGCTGGCGACACCGACGGCATCATGGAGCTGTCGCTGGTCAACGACCTGCGGGAGATCGGCGCTGCGGCAGAGAAGGTCGACGCATTCTGCGAAGCGCAAGGGGTTTCCGCGCAGATTGCCTACGCGGTCAATCTCTCGATCGACGAGATCCTGACCAACACCATCAGCTACGGCTACGACGACGACGCGGAGCACCGGATCGACCTCACCTTCCGCGTGGACGGTGAAACGTTCGTGGTGGTGATCGTGGACGACGGCAGGCCCTTCGATTCCTCGACGGAACGGGATGCCGATGTCGATACGAGCCTCGAAGAGCGCGCGCTCGGCGGGCTCGGCCTCTTCCTCGTGCAGCAGATGATGGACGACGTGGCGTACGAGCGCAGGGACCACCGCAACGTCATCACGCTCAGGAAGAGGACTGTCGAAGAGGCCGAGCAGTAGGCATAGGGCTCAGGTCTGACGCCCGCTCGGTCGGTCTCCCGGAGGGCCGGGCACAAATCCCTGTCGAAATGAAGGCGCGGTCGTACTACCGTTCGGGGCAGCGCGCAGAGGATAGAGCGGCTACGAGACCGCCACCCGTGCCACGGGTATGCGGCCCGCGCGTGATGGGAGATCGACTTCGGCGGAGACGGCGATGAGCGCTCGGGTGTTCGAAGAGGTGGAGCGCGAGCGGGCGAGCGAGATATCCAAGTCCGCGTTCGAAGAGCAGGCGGCGGCGCTCAGGATGGCGCTGGTCGAGGCGCAGCGCGCGCTGGCGGAAGCCGATTTTCCGGTCATCGTGCTGTTCGCGGGCGTCGACGGGGCCGGCAAAGGAGAGACGGTCAACCTGCTCACGGAATGGCTCGATCCGCGTCGCATCATCACCCATGCCTATGATCGGCTGACGGAGGAGGAAGGTCAGCGGCCCGAGTTCTGGCGCTACTGGCGCGACCTGCCGGCACGCGGGCGCTTCGGGCTCTTCCTCAGCGCCTGGTATTCCGCCCCCTTGCTCGACCGCGCTTACGGTCGCATCGGGCCGAGCGCGCTCGACCGGCGGCTCTCGCGCATTGCGGCGTTCGAGCGAACCCTCGCCGACGACGGCGCGCTGATCCTCAAGTTCTGGATGCACCTCGACCGCGAAGCGCAGCAGAAGCGCCTGGAGGCGCTGCAGAAGCATCCGCGCGACCACTGGCGGATTTCGCAGTGGGACTGGCGCAACTGGCACCGCTACGAGCACTTCAACGAAGCGGCCGAGCACATCATCACCAGCACGAGCACCGCCGAAGCGCCGTGGCTCGTGGTCGATGGCCGCCATGCGCGCTACCGCTCGATCACGGTGCTGGGGATGGTGCGGCGGGCGCTCGAAGCGCGTCTCGCCGGCCTGCCCCCGCCGGATGCGGGCTTCCGCGCCCGCGCGCCGGCCGTGAGCGCAGCGGCGGCGGGCCCCACGGTACGGGGGGTCAAGCCGCTCGCCACCATCGACCAGAGCAAGGCTATCGGCCGCAAGGCCTACGACAAATCGATGGCACGGCTCCGGGCCGATCTCTACTGGCTTGCCGCGCAGAACCTCCTGCACGGACTCTCGGTTGTGCTGGTCTTCGAGGGGTGGGACGCGGGCGGCAAGGGCGGCGCCATCCGGCGCATGGTCTCGGCGCTGGATGCCCGCAGCTACCGGGTCCACCAGGTCAGCGCGCCGAGCGATGAGGAGCGCGCCCATCACTACCTCTGGCGCTTCTGGCGCAGGCTGCCGGAGGCCGGGCAGGTCGCGGTCTTCGACCGCAGCTGGTACGGCCGGCTCCTGGTCGAGCGCGTCGAGTCGTTCGCGACCGAGGCGGAGTGGCGGCGCGCCTACGCCGAGATCCGCGACTTCGAGGAGCAGATCATCAGCCACGGCACGCTGCTCATGAAGTTCTGGCTTCACATCGACAAGGACGAGCAGGAGCGCCGCTTCCTCGCACGCAAGGAGAACCCCTACAAGAGCTGGAAGCTCACCGAGGAGGACTGGCGCAACCGCGCGAAGTGGGACGCCTACGAGGACGCGGCCAACGACATGATCGCCGGCACGAGCACGCCGGAGGCGCCCTGGACTCTGGTCCCCGGCAACAACAAGAGGCATGCCCGCCTCGAAGTGCTGCGGACGCTCTGCGCCGCGCTGCAATCGCGGCTCAGCCAGCGCGCGGCGGAGTGATTCGCCGGCAGGCGCCGGCCGCCGCGAGCGGCAGTAGAGTCAGAGCGCGCGGCCCAGCTCCTCGCCCTCGTACATCGACTGGATCGGGCGCCGGGGCGCAACCACGTCGCCGACCCGGTGCAGGTCGGCGATCCGCCCCTCCAGAGCCCGGAAGAGCGCGTCGTCGGGCGAGCGCAGCATCGAGATGACCACGGTGTCCACGCCCTCGATGGCGCGCGATCGCGTGCCCCAGACCGAGCGGACGTGAACCGTGCTGCCCTCGATCCTCTCCACGTTCATGTGCCCGCTGCAGCGCACGCCGGCCTCCTCGAGGCGCGGCATCACGTACGAGAGATCGAGGGTGCGCATGACATCCTCGCCGACCATCGCCCTCGGCGTCAGGATTTCGACCTCGATGCCCGCCGCCGCCAGGATCTCGGCCAGGCCCAACGGCAGGTAGAAGCCGGTCTCCTCCAGGATCACGACCCGTTGCCCGAGCGCGCGCGCATCCGCCAACGCCCGTGCGGTGGCCGTGCCGACGTCGATAACATTCTCCTGCTCCGTGCCGGGCAGGCGCATCTGGCCGGGGCGGAACTGGCTGCGGCCGTCGCAGTCCCAGCGCGCGCCGGTGGCGACGACCACGGCATCAGGGGTCTCCCGCTCGATCACGTCGGGCGTCGCCTCCACTCCGAGCCGGACGTCCACGGCCGCGACCTCCATGGCACGGATCAGGTTGTCGATGGCGGTGCCCCACTCCTTGCGCGTGGGCAACGCCATGAGCAGGTTGACGTGGCCGCCCAGGCGCTGCTCGCGCTCCAGCAGCACGACCCGGTGGCCGCGGCTTCCCGCGACGGCGGCCGTCTTCATCCCTGCGATGCCGCCGCCGACGACCACGATGGACTTTGCCTCCTCCGGCGCCACGCGTCTCAGCGTCTCGCTGCCCCACTTGGCCTCGCGGCCGACGCTCGGGTTGACCGCGCAGGTGACCTGGCGGTTGTCGAAGAGGCGGGCCACGCACTCGTTGGCGCCCATGCAGCGGCGGATTTCCTTCTGCCGGCCCTCGCGGGTCTTCTTGATCAGGTGCGGCTCGGCCATCTGCGCGCGCGTCATCGCGACCATGTCGGTGTCGCCTGCGGCAAGCGCGCGCTCCGCCTGTTGCAGGTCGATGATCCGCCCGACGGCGAAGACCTTGGCCCGGTTGCCCACCACCGCCTTGGCCCGCTTGGCGAAGGGCAGCATGAAGCCGTTCTCGATGTTCATCGGCGAGACGGCGCGGTGCAGCGTGTAGTAGCCGCCGCCCGAGATGTTGAAGAAGTCGAAGAAGCCGCTGGTCGAGAGAACCTCGAGCTGCTCCTCGGATTGATCGGGCGTGATCCCGGCATCGCCCATGAACTCGTCGAAGGAAAGGCGGACTCCCACCGTGAAATCATCGCCGACCAGCGTGCGGACCGCTTCGCCGATCTCGAGGATGACCTGGCAGCGGTCGCGGACGGACCCGCCGTAACGGTCCGTGCGGTCGTTGAAGGCGGGGCTCAGGAACTGCCCGAGCAGGTAGCTGTGCGCCGCGTGCAGCTCCACCCCGTCGCAGCCCGCCACTTTCACGTTGAGCGCCGACTCCGCGAAGCCCTTGACCACGTCGTCGACATGCTCCTGCTCCATGACCATCGGCATCTCGTGGTGCACGATCGAGGGCATCTTGGAGACGCCCCAGAGCGGGTGCCACTCGTCCATGATCATGGTGCCCTTGTCGTGCACGCCGCAGCCGAAGAGCTGGACGAACTGCCGCGCGCCGTGCTCGTGCACCGCCTCAGCGAGCTTGGCGTACTGGGGAATGGCGCGCTTCTCCCACGCCGAGCAGCCCTCGAAGAACGAGCCCTTGCTGATGCGGTGGCCGGCCTGCTGCTCGGTGATGAAGAGCGCAGCACCCCCCTTGGCACGCTCCCGGAAAAACTCGATGTGCCGGTCGCCGAGGACGTTGTCCCTGCCGAAGAGCGTGGTCTGGGCGGTCATCATGATCCGGTTCTTCACTCGGGTGGAGCCGATCTCCAGCGGCTCCCACACCAGACGAAGCTCGGGCGCGGGTTGACTTCCCTCGGCTGCGGCTGCGCTCATTCGTTCCCTCCCGTGCGTGGCTGGCGGGATAGTACACTGGCCCCTCGCGGAAGGCCCACGCCGGACCCGGCCTTCCCTATTCCGAAGACGCCTGCAGCTCCTCCATGCCGACCAGTTCCCGAAGCGTGATCGGGCACGCGGGCGCCTTTGCACGCCGAAAATGGCGGAGCTCCAACGCGGCGCTGAAGGCCGCGGTGACTTCGTCCCGAGAAATCGGCAATGCCTCGCCCAACTCTTGCACGCACCAGCGCTCCACGTCGGACCAGCGCCACAAGCGATAGCGGCCGCGCGGGTCGGTGACCGGCCTCGGAAAGCCGCCGGGACCGCGCGCACCGCTCACCAACAATCGAACACTTTCCCGAGTACGGCCGAGGCGGGCGGCGATATCCGCCAGGGAGGCAAGACCGGCGTCGGCGATGCGAACGACCTCGACCCCCTGCAGCGTCTCCAGATCGTCCACCGCCGACAGGATGGCCCTGTCGAGGGTTCGGGCCTCCCGATCGAAGTCGACGAACTGGACTCCATCGCTTCGGCCGATGGCCGCATCGTCGCACCCGGCCTCGAACAACGCGTCGATGCACGCCTCATCCTGAAGGTCAGGCCCCTCCACAATCAGCGTGAAGTGAAATGTAGACATGTCAGCCGTCTCCCGATCGCTCGGCCCCCGTGTGCGGGCAGCGCGCAATGAACCGTCGCAACTGCTTGGCGTGGTTGCCGGTGTTGCGGGGCGTAGACCAGATTGATATCTGACAACCGAAGGGACCAACCACGCCGCATCTCATCACGCCCCAGCGATGCCCGGACTGCGTCGGTGTCACCGTCCAACCGTCACGTTCGGCATCTCGTAGAGCACCCTCGACCTCCTTCTTCGGATGCTTGGCCCGAGGCATGTTGACACGATACAACGCACATGGCGCGCGTGTCGACCACCGTCAACGGGAATGATCTCGACATGAACCTTGTCGCACAAATCGGATGACCGAGACACTGACGGCCGATGTCGTGGTCGTGGGCGGTGGCAACGCCGCGCTGGCGGCGGCGCTCGCGGCAGCGGAGGGCGGCGCCCGTGTCCGTCTATTGGAGGCCGCGCCAGAGGAAGAGCGCGGCGGCAACAGCACGTATACCGCCGGCGCCATGCGGGTGGTCTTCGACGGAGCGGACGCGCTGCGCGCCCTGATACCCGATCTCTCGGACCGCGAGCTGGCGGAAACCGACTTCGGCGCCTACACCGAGGCCGACTACTACGACGACATGGCGCGGCTCACCCAGTACCGCGCCGACCCCGACCTGGTCGAGCAGCTCGTGACCCGCAGCCACCCCACCCTGCTCTGGCTGCGCAAGCTCGGCGTGCGCTTGCAGCCGAGCTACGGCCGCCAGGCCTTCAAGAGGGCGGACGGGCGCTTCCGTTTCTGGGGCGGGCTCGCGGTCGAGGCCTGGGGCGGCGGGCCGGGGCTGGTCGACGCGCTCTACAGGGCCGCGGCGGAAGCGCAGGTCGCCGTCCACTACCGGGCGCAGGCCCTCTCCCTCATCGCCGACGACGCCGGCGTGCGCGGCGTGCGCGGCGTGCGCGCGCTGATCGAGGGGCGCACGGTGGAAGTCCGCGCGAATGCGGTGGTGCTCGCCTGCGGCGGCTTCGAGGCCAACGCCGCGTGGCGGGCGCGCTATCTCGGGCCAGGCTGGGACCTGGCGAAGGTGCGCGGGACCCGCTTCAACCAGGGCGACGGCATCCGCATGGCGCTGGAGGCGGGCGCCATGCCGGCCGGTCACTGGTCCGGCTGCCACGCGGTTGCCTGGGACCGGAACGCGCCGGCCTTCGGCGACCTCGCAGTCGGCGACGGCTTCCAGAAGCACAGCTACCCCTTCGCGATCATCGTCAACGCGGCGGGCGAGCGCTTCGTCGACGAGGGCGCGGACTTTCGGAACTACACCTACGCCGCCTACGGCCGCCGGGTGCTGGAGCAGCCGGGCCAGGTGGCGTGGCAGGTGTTCGATTCGCAGGTGACCCACCTGCTGCGGGACGAGTACCGCATCCGGCAGGTGACCAGGGCGAAGGCCGACACGCTGGAGGATCTCGCCCAGCGGATGGAGGGCATCGACGGCGCGCGCTTCCTCGAAACCGTGCGGGCCTACAACGATGCCGTGATGACGGAGGTTCCCTTCGACCCCACGGTGAAGGACGGCCGCGGCACCCGGGGCATCGCCCCCCGAAAATCAAACTGGGCCAACCGGATCGAGACGCCGCCGTTCGAGGCCTATGCCGTCACCTGCGGCATCACCTTCACGTTCGGCGGGCTCGCGATCGACCCGGAAGCCAGGGTGCAGGCGGTCGCGGGCGAGCCGATCCCCGGCCTCTTCGCAGCAGGCGAGCTGGTGGGCGGGCTCTTCTACGGCAACTATCCCGGCGGCACGGGTCTGGTCTCGGGCGCGGTCTTCGGCCGCCTCGCCGGCGCCGGCGCCACCCGGTTCGCGCGGGAGGGCCGCGACCGGTGACGGCCGAGCGCATCGGCTTCATCGGCACGGGCGTCATGGGCGAGCCCATGTGCCGCAACCTCGCGCGAAAGCACGACGGCCCGGTCACGGCCTACGATCTCGACCCCGCGCCGCTGGAGCGCCTCACGGCAGAGGGCGCGCTGGTCGCCCCCTCCCTCCCCGCGCTCGCCGAGGCGGCCGATCTGATCTTCCTCTCGCTGCCCTCGGGCCGCGAGGTGCGCGCAGTCTGCCTCGGCGAGGGCGGGCTGATCGAGCACCTGCCCCCAGGGCGCACCGTGGTCGACACCAGCACCGCCCCGCCGGCGCTCGCCCGCGAGATCGAGGGCGCCTTCGCCCCCCGCTATATCGCCTTCGCCGATGCGCCGGTCGCGCGCACACGACAGGCCGCCATCGACGGCACGCTCAGCATTATGGTGGGCGGCGACGCAGCGCTGGTGGAGCGGCTGCGCCCCCTGCTCGGCCACATCGCCCAGGACGTGACCCACTGCGGGCCGGCCGGCAGCGGGCAGGCGGTGAAGATCCTGAACAACATGATCCTCTTCCAGAACGTCCGCGCGCTGGCCGAGGGACTCGCGATCGCGCGCCGCCAGGGGATCGAGCCCGGGACCTTCTTGGAAGCCGTCGGCCGAAGCTCGGGCAACAGCTTCGCGCTCCAGAATCACGGCATGAAGGCGATCCTCGAGGAGCGCTTCCCCGAAGGTGCGTTCCCTGTCACGTACGCCATGAAGGATCTCGACTACGCGCTTGATCTCGCCCAGGAATCGGGCGTCGATGCCGAGGGCGCCGCGCTGGTGAAGGCTCTCTTCGCCGAGGCCATCGAAAGCGGGCTGGGCGCGCGCTACCATCCCGTGATCGCGACGCTGATCGGCCGCAAGCGCCCCACCCCGCCGGAGGAAGAAACGCCATGACCCAGGTTCCCGACACGCTTCTCGCCACGGTGCGGGCAGAGCTTTCCACCGCGCAGCTCGGCGACGTGCTCGACACCCTCGGCCGCCGCCATCAGTTCCTGCCGCCGGCCATACAGCCGGCCGTGCCGGGCGCGCGGCTCGTCGGCCGGGCGATGCCACTGCTTGAGGTCGCCGCCACGCCGGACGACCACAGCTTCGGCCTCATGTTCGAGGCTCTCGACTCGCTCGGGGCAGACGAGGTGTACGTCGCCGCTGCCGGCGCCCCGCCCTTCGCGCTCTGGGGCGAGCTGATGACGACCCGCGCGCTGGCGCAGGGCGCGGCCGGCGCCGTGCTCGACGGCTACATGCGGGACTCGCGGGAGATCCGGGCGATGACGCTGCCGGTCTTTGCGCGCGGCTCCTACGCGCAGGACCAGCGCGGGCGGGGCCGGGTGGTCGCATACCGGGAGCCGGTGCGGATCGCCGAGGTCGCCGTCAAGCCGGGCGACCTGATCGTGGGCGACGACGACGGCGTGCTCGTCGTGCCAAGCGAGGTCGCGGCCGAATGCGTGGAGAAAGCGCTGGAGAAGCGCCGCATGGAAACGATCATCGCCAAGGAGATCGAGGGCGGTCTCTCGACCACCGAAGCCTGGGAGAAATACGGCGTGATGTAGGGTTGCAGGCGGCGAAGAGGCTCGTCAGCGGAAGAGCATCTCGAACTCGCTTGCTGCCGTATCCCAGCTCCGGTTCCGGCCTGTCCGCCGTGCCGTCTTGCTCGCCTTCTCGAAGGCTTCGTCGTCCTTCAGCATGGCGAGCGCGTTCTCGACGAAGGCATCGTCGTCGGGCGCGAGGAAGCCCGATTGGCGATCGGTGAAGCGCTCCTTGACCGCGCCCACCGGCCGCGCGACCGCCGGCAGGCCGACAGCCTGGGATTCCGCAAGGGTCGAGCAGTACATCTCGCGCTCGGAGCCGGGATAGAGATGCACCCGCGCCATGGCGTAGGCCTTCGCCATGTCCCTGTCGCCGGCGGGCGCCATGATGACCACGCCGTGATCGGCGGCATCGCGAGCCTTCTCGAAGATCGGCATAAGCTCGTCGGCCAGCGTGTCGCCCGTCTGCGCGCGCTTGAACGCGGCCGAATAGACCTGCAGCTGGGCGCCCGGCACCTGCGGACGGATCCGCTCGATCCACAGATCCAGCAGCCAGTCGAGATCGTGCTTGGGATGCGTGGTCACGACCGCGGTCGGCGGATCTTCCGGCGACATCTCTTCGACGCTGCGGTATTCCTCGCGCACGCCGGGAGAGATGGAGCGGTAGTAGACGGCGTTCTCCCCCTGCGTCCGATAAGCCTCGGAATGCTTGCTGCCCAGAAACACGAGCTTGGCGTCGGTGCGGCTCAGCACCTCGTGGACGGCCGGGCGATGAAGGTAGTCCGGCGGCCCGGTGACCCAGAGGATGCGCGCCTTGGTCGCCCGCGTGAACTCGAGCA
>JAPPMY010000010.1 GCA_028818855.1 Rhodospirillales bacterium | reverse complement strand
TCCTGACTGGTCGAGATGATCTTGCCGGGATGCACGTTCTTCTTGGTCCAGCTCATCTCGGAGACGTGGACCAGGCCCTCCACGCCGGGCTCCAGCTCCACGAACGCGCCGTAGTCGGTGATGTTCGTCACCCGGCCGGTGAACTTCGTCCTGACCGGATACTTCGCCTTGACGCCCTCCCACGGATCTGCTTCGAGCTGCTTCATGCCGAGCGAGATGCGCTGGGTCTCGGGATTGAAGCGGATAACCTGGACTTTGACCGTCTGCCCGATCTGCAGCGCGTCCGCCGGATGGTTGACGCGCCGCCACGAGATGTCGGTCACGTGCAGCAACCCGTCGACGCCGCCGAGATCGACGAAGGCGCCGTAGTCGGTGATGTTCTTGACCACGCCTTCGAGCACCTGCCCTTCGTGCAGGTTGGCGATCAGCTCGTTGCGCTGCTCGGCGCGGGTGTCTTCCAGGACCGCGCGGCGGGAGACGACGATGTTGCCGCGGCGGCGGTCCATCTTGAGGATCTGGAAGGGCTGGTCCGTGCCCACCAGCGGCGCGATGTCACGCACCGGCCGGATGTCGACCTGGCTTCCCGGCAGGAACGCCACGGCCCCGTCGAGATCGACGGTGAAGCCGCCCTTGACGCGGCCGAAGATGACTCCGGTGACCCGCTCGCCGTCCTTGTAGGCCTGCTCGAGCTTCTCCCAAGCCTCCTCGCGGCGCGCGCGCTCGCGGCTGAGCGAGGCCTCGCCCCGCGCGGTCTCGAAGCGCTCGATGTAGACCTCGACCTCGTCGCCGACCTTCACCTCGGCCGCCTGTCCGGGCGCCGCGAACTCCTTGAGCGGCACGCGGCCCTCGACCTTGAGCCCGACGTCGATCAGGGCCGCGTCGTTCTCGATCGCGAGAATGGTGCCCTTGACGACGCCGCCCTCGAAGCGGGGCGTGTCGTCGAGGAACTGGTCGAGCATGTCGGAGAAGGTCTCCTTGGCGGCGGGCGCCTGCTCGGTCGCTTGTGTGCTCTCGGCCGTCATTTGATCTCCAGCATCGCCGGCGGGCGCCTTCGCACTAGGCTTGTTCAGCGCACGCCGCGGTCGTTGATGGGTGAACGCGCCCCGCGATGCGGGTCTCGATACCCGTCGCTACGTGGAAGAAAGACGCGCGTCGACGATGGCCACCGCGTGCACGAACACCTCATCGGGTCCGAGCGCACTGGTATCAATCCGACATGCGTCTGTCGCCGGCTTCATCGGAGCGGCGCTGCGCCGGCGGTCGCGGGCGTCGCGGGCGATTATTTCATCCAAAACGCGGGATTCTATACTCTCCACGCCGCGCGACCGCAACTCACAAAGGCGGCGGCGGGCGCGGACTTCGGCGGTCGCCTCGAGGTAGAACTTCACCTGCGCGTCCGGGCAGACGACCGTGCCGATGTCGCGGCCGTCGAGAACGGCGCCCGGCGGGCGGGCCGCGAACCCGCGCTGATAGCCGAGCAAGGCTCGGCGCACGGCGCCGTGCGTGGCCACGACCGATGCGGCCTGGCCGACATCCTCGTCGCGGAGCGCGGGATCGCCGAGGTCATCGTCGGTGATGCCCTTCGCTGCGGCTGCGGCCTCCGCCTCCCCCGCCGGGTCGCCGCCCGACCGCAGAACCCGAAGCGCCGTGGCCCGGTAGAGCGAGCCGGTGTCGAGGTGGCGCAGCCCGTAGTGCCCGGCCAGGCGGCGTGCGAGGGTGCCCTTGCCCACCGCCGCCGGCCCATCCACCGCGATCACCAGCGGCGTCGGCTCAGCCGGTGTCAATCGAGGCTCCCAGGCCGTTCATGTCGGCGACGAAGTCCGGATAGCTCGTGCCGATCATCGAGCCGTCATCCACGATCATCGGCTTCTCGCTCGCCATGCCGAGCACGAGGAAGGCCATCGCGATGCGGTGATCGAGGTGGGTCGCGACCATGCCGCCGCCGGGCGGCGGGCCGCCGCGGCCCACGATGTCGAGCCCGTCGTCGCGCTCCGTCACGCCTACACCCGCTGCGCGAAGTCCGGCGGCGGTGGCGCCCAGCCTGTCGCTCTCCTTGACCCGCAGCTCGGCGAGGCCGCCCAGCCGCGTGGTGCCCTCGGCGCAGGCGGCGACGACGCTCAGGACGGGGTACTCGTCGATCATGCGGGGCGCCCGCTCGGCCGGCACCTCGACCGCGCGGAGCGGGCCGGACCGCACCGCGATATCGGCGACCGGCTCGCCCGCCTGCTCGCGAACGGAGCCCATCTCGATTGCCGCGCCCATCTCGCGCAGGGTCTCCAGCAGCCCGATCCTGGCCGGATTGATCCCGACGCCCGGGATCACGAGGTCGGAGCCCGGCACGATGAGCGCGGCGGCGAGGGGAAAGGCCGCAGCGCTCGGGTCGCCCGGCACGGTGAGCGCGCAGGGCTCAAGCTCCGGGTAGCCGGCAACGGAGATCGTGCTGGCGCCGTCCGCCCCCTCCTCGACGCCGACCCGCGCGCCGAAGAGGCGCAGCATGCGCTCGGTGTGATCGCGGCTCGGCGCGGGCTCGACCACGCGGGTCTCGCCTGGCGCGTTGAGGCCGGCGAGCAGCACCGCCGACTTCACCTGCGCGGACGGCATCGGCAGCCGGTACTCGATCGGCAGCGGCTGGGCGGCGCCGAGCAGCGCAAGCGGCAGGCGGCCGACGCTGCGGGCGACGAACTGCGCTCCCATCCGTTCCAGCGGCTCGATGATCCGGCCCATGGGCCGGCGCCTGAGCGAGCGATCGCCGGTCATGAAGGTGGTGAACCCGTGGCTCGCGCAGATCCCCGCAAGCAGGCGCACCGCGGTCCCGGAATTGCCGAGGTCGAGCACCGAATCGGGCTCGGCCAGGCCACCGACGCCGACGCCCTCCACGCGCCAGTCTCCGTCACCGGTCCTTTCGATACGCGCCCCGAGAGCGCGAAGCGCAGCCGCCGTCGCCATCACATCCTCGCCCTCGAGAAGGCCGCTGACGGAGGTCTCGCCCACCGCGAGCGCGCCCAGCATCAGCGCGCGGTGGGAGATGGACTTGTCGCCGGGCACGGTGCAGGTCCCCTTCAGGGGGCCGCCGGCCGATGAGGTCAGGGGGTGCAACTCGGGCTCTCCGGCGCAATCCTCGCGGCGCGCGCGTGGCATTGGCGTGGCGTCGGACACCGCCTGTCTCTAGCACAGCGCCGGGACGCGTCAAGCGGCGCAATTTCAAGTAAAAAATGGTTTTGACAGAAAAGCGCCAAACTGGCATTGGCGATGACTGCGGTTGGCCCAAGAATAAGAATGGAGGCTGGGGCGTGGCAAAGCGGGAATGGGGCGCCAAGCACACCTGCGTGAGCTGCGGCGTGAAGTTCTACGACTTGCACCGAAATCCGATCGTTTGTCCGAATTGCGGCACCCAGGTCGAGGTGGAGACGGCGCGGCCGAACCGGCGACGACCGCCGCCGCGGCCGGAAGCAGCGCCACCCCCCGCCCAGGAGGCCGCGGCCGAGGGCGCCGGCGACGAGAGCACCGATGACGACGACACCGAGGAGATTCTGGGCGACATCGACGCGGACGACGATGACGACGACCTAGTCGAGGGCATCGACGACGCGAAGACCGCCCAGCCCGAACCTTGACCCGCGGCCGCCCCTGACTAAATTGTTGTGCGATCTTGCGTATCGAACGGCGGAACGCCTAGGGTCGTCCCCGCCGCGCGGCGCGTTCGGAATTGCGGGGGCCATAGCTCAGTTGGGAGAGCGCTTGAATGGCATTCAAGAGGTCGGGGGTTCGACTCCCCCTGGCTCCACCAGTTTAGGAACCAAGAGGTTCCACCAAAGTACTCCATACCCCCGGAAATCCGGGGGTTTTTCTTGTTCTGCCATCTGCACGAATTCGCACATTCCTGTGCCTTCCCATTGGTCGTGTGCGGAACGATGATGGGAAGGCTTTAGCCGGAACCATGTGGAATCCAACTGCCGCCGAGGCGAATTCGCTCACTAAGCCCGGAATGCACGGCGACGGAGACGGGCTCTGTCTGAACCTCTCGCGAGCGGGGACGCCGCTGCGCGCCGCTCCCACGGTACGATGCCGCTCATGCGATCGGACATGCGGTCAACCGGGCGGCAAAGGCCGACAACCTCGTCCAGCGGGTTGATCAGCGCCACACTCGATTCTCAGGGAGAGCTTCTCATGGGAAATCCCGTTCATGGCCTCGACGACGTGCTGGTCGCGTTCGACGACGACTGCATCCGACCGCTCACGGACACCGCCTCCGACATCGGTCAACCCTACCGCGAGATCGAGAGCCAGGCCGGCCACGACGCCAATTCGACCAGCCAGATGCTACCGACGACGGTGATCTTTACGCCGTGCCGCGGCGATATCACCCACAACGACCACGAAGAGATCGACCTGACGAAGACCGTGGCCGGCGTCAATCTGCTGCTCATCGCGGTGGTCCGCCGGGCCGATCGATGACCGCTGCGGCCAAGCTGATCAGGGGCGGCCAAGTCTTCCGTGCCGCCGAACGGGACTTCGCGCCGGCGGACATCCTCGTCGAAGGGGAGCGCATCCGCGCGGTCGGCGCCGATCTGCCAGCGCCGGACGGTGTAGAGGTGCTCGATGTCCTCAACCACGCCAATCCGTGGCGGAACTACGGCGCTCGATGACCTGCCCCGCCTTATGTACAAGTCCCCACGTTAGTCCTTGCACGGTTTTCGGGAAGGGCGGTCGCGGGATGAGGTAAGCGGGTGCACCGGCTGGGAGCGATGAAGCCCGAAGACTCTCCCACTCGATGCAGCGACCCCGTTCAGGCCATGGCGCGCTCCAGCTGAACGTGTTCCAGCTTGTAGGGCACGTCGGCGATAGCGCCGGCATCGAGCTCGCGGGCGAAGCGGTGGCCCTCGTAGACCGCGTGCTGGATCGTGCCGGCCGCCACGCAATCGCCAACACGGGCGAGTGTGGCGATGCCGGCCCCCTCCAGCTTTTCCGGTGCGGCCGCAAGCTCGCGATAGAGCGCGTCGTTCGGCAGGCGGGAGGTGGCGAGGACGAGCGACTGATAGCCGAGATGCTGCCGCTTCTCCTCGTGATAGACGTTGTAGATCTCGATGCTGTTGTCACCGATGTGAGCGATGTTGTGGTTGGTGACGAGCTCGATTCCCATGGAGAGGACCTGGCTCATGATCTTCTCCATTTCGAGGGTGTTTTCTGTCCAGCGTGAGAGCTCCATCAGCGGGGTGACGATGGTCACCTCGTGGCCCGCCGCGCGGAGCTTCTCGGCAATGACGCTGCCCATGTAGTAGTGGTCGTCGTCGAACACCACGACCGGGCCTTCGAGAGCCTTTCCGCTCATCACGTCGTCGGGTGTGAAGACTTTCCTCCCGTCGTATCCGGGGATTGGGTGGGTGTTGGTGTACGCGACGCCGTCGCCACGCCAGTGTGAGCCGGTCGCGATGATCACGGTCTCGGCGCCGTAGTCCAGCACGTCCTGCGCCGAGAGAGTGGAACCGGTATGCACCTCGACGTTCTTCATCTTTTCGATCTGGCCGACGCGATAATCGCGCACACGCCCCCACGCGGCGAGGCCCGGCAGGGCGCTCTCGCAAATGACACGGCCGCCGACGTCCGGCTCCGCCTCGACGAGATGAACCGTGTAGCCCCGCTGCCCGAGAGCGCGGGCGCATTCCAGGCCGGCCGGGCCGCCGCCGACGATGAGCACGCCGTTGTCGGACCCCTTCGTATCGATCCTCTCCGGATGCCAGCCGCGCCGCCACTCTTCGCCGGCGGTCGGGTTCTGGGTACATCGGAAAAGGCTGCCCGTGTTCTCCGCGGCCACGCACATGTTGCAGCCGATGCACTCGCGTATGTCGTCGTTCCGTCCCTCTTCGATCTTCTTCGGCAGGAAAGGATCGGCGATCGATGGGCGCGCCGCGCCGATGAAGTCCGTGATCCCGCGACCGACCTGGGAGACCATCGTGTCCGGCGAGGTATAGCGCCCGACCGTTACGACCGGCCTCGTCGTCTTCCGCTTGACGAAGGCGACATAGGGCTCCTGGTAGGCTTCGTCCGTGAACCGCGACGTGGCGGAGTCGTAGGACCAGTCGCTGATGTTCACGTCCCAGAGATCCGGTAGGTCGGAGAACATCTCGACCACCGCCTGACCTTCCTCCTGCCAGGTGATGCCGTGCTCGCCCCGGTTCTCGTCGACGGCGAGCCTGAGCGCCACGGCAGCCCGGTCGCCCACGGCCTCCTTGGTGTCCTCCATGAGTTCGCCGATCAGGCGGGCGCGGTTCTCGACGCTCCCGCCGTATTCATCGGTGCGGTGATTGGTGTGGGGCGAAAGAAAGTGCTGCGGCAACGCGATGTCGTGGGCGGCATAGACGTAGACGATGTCGTAACCCACGTTGACCGCGCGCATCGCCGCTTCCACCTGCCAACGCCTGAACTCGCGGATGTCGGCCTTGTCCATCTCGCGCCCCATGATGGGGTCCCAGTTGTAGTGCACCATGTTGGGCGAGGGCCCCAGCGGAAGCTCCTTCGTCTTGCGGTTGGAGAAACCGAGCCCGTTATGGACCAGCTCCACGGCCGCGAGCGCGCCGTATTCGTGCATGGTGTCCACCCACCCGCGAAGCTGCTCCGCATAATCGTCGTTCCAGAGACGGCGTTCGCCATAGGGTGCAGCGCAGGAGCTGGGATGAATGCTGCATTGCTCGGTGCAGATGACCGCCCATCCGCCCTCGGCCTTCATGCGGCGATGCGCGACGTCGCCGTGGTGCTCGGTGTATCCCATCGCATTGCAGTGAGGCACTTGATAGAAGCGGTTCTTGGCGATCTTCGGGCCGATCTTGATCGGCGTGAACAGAATGTCATAACGGGGATCGCGAGCCATCGTTGCCTCCCTGCCGCGTATACGGGCTGCGCCGCGGCGGCGCGCCCTCCTGCATGCACCGAACGACCACGCAGCGGCAGGCACGCCCCGCGCATGAGCACGCGGTGCAGCGCCGCCGGGATGTGAGACCCTCGCCTAGGCTGCGAGTTGCTCGGCCTCGGGATCGTGGATGAAGAAGACCTTGCGGATGGTCTCCTCGACTTCCCAGACCACCTTCTCACCCTTGTTCGTGTAGAAGATGTCACCAGCGGTATAGGTGTGGGTCGTGCCGTCCTGCTCGGTGACGTGAATCTTGCCCTGAAGCAGGGTGCAGATCTCGTCGCCCGGATAGGTGTACTCGAACTTGCCCGGCGTGCACTGCCAGACACCCGCCATCGTCCGCGTGCCGAAGCCGCCCAGGTCGAAGCGACCTTCGTGTTGGGGATCGCCCTCGAGGACTTTGCAGAAGGGCAGCTCGTCCAGCGGGGGCCACGGCTCGAGGCCGCCTTCGTCTTTCAGCGTCACATAGTCGAGCATCCTCTTTCTCCTCTCCCTGGTGATTCTCATGCTCTACCAGTCTACCCGACCCATCGGCTAAGTCATCGGGCGTCTTGGAGCGAGGCGGCGTGCTTGCCCTCGTGCGGCTGCCGGTTGCAAGCTGGGCCCCCAACGCCCGCAGGGAGAAGGACACCGCCATGCCGAACGCAGAATACGACGCGATCATCGTCGGCGCGGGACACAACGGGCTGGTCGCCGCCTTCTATCTCGCGCGCGCCGGGCGCAAGGTGCTGCTCTGCGAGCGACGGCCTTTCGTCGGCGGTGCCTGCGCGACCGAAGAGCTGTTCGAGGGCTACCGCGTCTCGTCCTGCTCCTACGTCATGTGGAAGCTGGAGCAGAAGGTGCGCGACGACATGGGTCTCGACGCGCGCGGGCTGACCATGCACCTGATCGACCCGCCCGTGTTCCTGCCCTACGAAGATGGCTCGCACGCGTTTCTGCACTACGACATGGAACCCACGGTGGAATCCATCGCGCGGCTGAGCGCGCGCGACGCGGCGCGCTTTCCGGAATGGGTCGACCTGTGGACCCGGGCGACCGGGCTGGTGCAGCCCTACATGCTGACCGACCCGCCGACGCTCTCCGACGTCTGGGAGCGTGCCAGGGCGAGCGGCGACGAAGCCGTGCTGGAGCGCTTCCTCACCACCTCGCTCGTCGACCTCGCGGCCGACTATTTCGAGGACGAGCGGGTGCGCGCGATGATGCTCTACGTGCAGGACATGGCCGACCCTCACGCCAATGGCAGCGCCTGGGCAGAGGTCTTCTTCCAATTCGGTGCCGCCGGGGGACACGGCTTCTACGTCGTCGAGGGCGGCATGGGCTCCATCACCCGCTATATGGCCGAGGCGGTGGAAGAGCAGGGCGGAGAGATTCGCTGCGACGCCCCGGTCGAGCGGGTGCTGGTGGAGGGCGGCGCAGCCACCGGGGTGCGCCTCGCCTCGGGCGAGGAGATCCGCGCCCACATGGTGCTCTCCAATGCCGATCCCAAGCGCACCTACCGCACCCTCTTCGCGCCCGAGGACCTGCCGGCCGATCTGCTGAGCCGCGTGGAGAGGCTCAAGACCGAGACCGGTTATTTCAAGTTTCATTGCGTGATGGACGAGCCGCCGGACGTCTCGGGCTATCTCGACGGGTATGACGGCCCGCCCGTCTCCTACATCCTGATCGCGCCGAGCCTGGATCATTACGTCCGGGCGGGTGCCGAAATGCGCGCAGGAGAACCCTGCAGCGAGCCGATCTGCCACCTTCAGGTGCCGACTTTCTACGACAAGACGCTGACCGATCGGGACGGCCACATCTGCTCGATCTGGGGTCTCTATGCGCCGCCGCGTCTCGCGACAGGCACCTGGGAGGACCGCCGTGAGGAGGTGGGCGAGGGGGTCATCGATTACGTGACGCGGTTCGTTCCCAACTTCCGCTCCGCCATCCGCGAATGGATGTTCATGAGCCCCTGGGACATCGAGCAGCGCACAGGCATCACCGATGGCGCGATCCGCCATCTCGACGTCGTGCCGAGCCAGTTCCTGAACAGGCGGCTCAGCTACGATACCGGGGTCCGCAACTTCTATCTCTGCGGCGGCGGCACGCACCCGGCCGGCGAGGTCACCGGCGCGCCCGGTCACAACGCGGCCCACCACATTCTGCGCGCCAACGCCTGACGCCCCGCCCCGCTTCGTGATCCAGGCACGCCGCTGATACACTCACGCCCGCCAGGCGCAGAGGCGGAGGTCCGTCAGTCGATGACCCAGGGGTTTCCCGGCCAGGCGCGCGTCGTGATTATCGGCGGCGGGGCGATCGGCTGTGCCACCGCGTATCATCTGGCCAAGCACGGCCGCGACGATGTCGTCCTGGTGGAGAAGGCCAAGCTCACTTCCGGTTCGACCTGGCATGCGGCCGGTGCCTTCGCGCAGTTCCGCACCGACCCCAATGCGGGCCGGCTCATGGCCTACGGCGCGGACCTCTACGCGTCGCTGGAGGCGGAGACCGGCCAAGCCACCGGGTGGCACCGAACGGGCGGGATGCGGGTGGCGTCGAATATCGACCGTCGGCGCGAGTACGAGCGGGCGATCACGACGGCGCGCTCCTTCGGCGTCGAGATGCAGCTGATTTCGGCGAAGGAAGCGCAAGCGCTCTTCCCTTTCATGACCATCGATCACGTGGATTGCGCGCTCTACATCCCCAGCGACGGCGCCTTGAGCCCGTCGGATACTTGCATGGCGCTCGCCAAGGGGGCGCGCCAATACGGCGCCCGTCTGTTCGAGGACACGGCGGTCACCGGATTCGAGATCGAGCGCGGACGTGTCGCCGCCGTGAGAACGGAACGCGGCATGATCCGCTGCGAGATCGCGGTGATCTGCTGCGGCATCTGGTCGCGCGAAGTGGGGCGGCTCGCAGGCGTGAACGTCCCGATCCAGCCCTCGCACCACTGCTACTTCATCACCGAGCCGATCGAGGGCGTGACCCGCGACCTGCCGACGACGCGGGACCCCGACCTCTGGCATTACATCCGCGAGGAGGTCGGCGGGCTGATCGTCGGCCAGTACGACCCCGATCCGATCCCGTTCACCGATCCGATCCCCAAGGACCATGAGTTCAAGCTCATGCCCGAGAACCTCGACCACTTCATGCCGCGGCTCGAGGGACTGCTGGACTGGATTCCCGTGCTCAAGACCGCCGGCATCAAGAGCTGGTTCAACGGCCTGGAATCCTTCACCGAGGACCAGAACCCGGTGATGGGCGAGGCGCCCGAAGTGCGGGGCATCTTCGTGAGCGCGGGCTTCAATGCCTATGGACTCACCGGCTGCGGCGGCGCCGGCATGGCGCTTGGCGAGTGGATCCTGAACGGCGAGCCGCCCTACGACATCTGGAGCTTCGATATCCGCCGCTTCGGCGGCTATCACCGCGCCGACAGCCAGGTCCTGGTTCGCTCGCTGGAGGGCCAGGGCCACCACTACACCATCGTCTGGCCCCGCGAGGAGATGAAGGCCGG
>JAPPMY010000291.1 GCA_028818855.1 Rhodospirillales bacterium | reverse complement strand
GCGACTTCGACCGCTTCGACACCTATTGCGACCATCTCATGGTGATCGACCACGACCGCGGCGCCGGCGACAGGGTGGTCGGCACCTATCGCCTGCTCCGGCGCTCGGTGGCGGACGCCCACGGCGGCTTCTACTCGTCCTGGGAATACGACATCGACGCGATCGTGGCTCACCCCGGCGAGCTGCTGGAACTGGGCCGATCCTGCGTCGATTCCGCCTACCGCAACGGCACCACCATGACCCTGCTCTGGCGGGGCAACGCGGCCTACGTGCTTCACTACGAGGTGCCGATCATGTTCGGCTGCGCCAGCTTCCCCGGCACGGACCCGCAGGAGCACGCGGAGCCGCTCTCCTACCTCTATCACAACCATCGAGCGCCACCGGAGCTCTGCCCTCGCGCCCGCGACGAGCACTATGTGAACATGGACCTGATCGCCAAGGACGCGCTGGACAGGCGCACCGCGCTCAAGGCGGTGCCGCCCTTGATCAAGGGCTATCTCAGGCTCAACGGCTTCGTGGGGGATGGCGCCGTGATCGATCGGCAATGGGGGAGCGTCGATGTCAGCATCGTCGTCAAGACCGACCTCGTGCACCAGCGCTACCGGGACAAGCTGACATGATCGCGTTCGCTGTGCTGCTCCGCTTCTTCGGCTGGACCCTCTGCTTGGTGCCGCTTCAACTGGTTCTCATGGCGATCCGGGCGCCGCTCGCCAAGCGTCTGCCCATGGTCTGGCATCGGGGCGTCTGCCGCATCTTCGGCTTCAGGATCGAGCGCTACGGCACGGCATCGCGCACCGTGCCCACCCTCTTTGTCTGCAACCACACCTCCTACCTCGACATCACCGCCCTTGGCGCCCTGCTGCCCGGGAGCTTCGTCGCCAAGGCCGAGGTGCGCGGCTGGCCATTGTTCGGCTTTCTTGCCGTTCTGCAGCGGACCGTGTTCGTGGAGCGCCGCGCCTCGCGCACCGCTCATCACCGCGACAACATGGCCGCGCGTCTCGAGGCCGGCGACAACCTGATCCTGTTCCCCGAGGGCACCAGCAACGACGGCAACAGGGTGCTGCCGTTCAAGAGCGCCTTCTTTGGCATCGCCGAAAAGCCGATCAGGGGCAAGCCGCTCGTGGTTCAGCCCGTCTCCATCGCCTACACGCGGCTGAACGGGATCCCCATGGGGCGCCCGTATCGGCCGTTCTACGCCTGGTACGGCGACATGGAGCTGGCCAGTCACCTGTGGAACGTCGCGGGCCTCGGCAACGCCACCATCGCCATCCAGTTCCACCAGCCGGTGACCATCGAGCAGTTCCGCTCCCGCAAGGAGCTGGCGGAAGCGTGCCAGGCCGCGATAGCCGATGGGGTTTCCCGCGCCATCAGCGGCAAGCTCGCCCCGCCGATCAGGAAACGATTCTGGGCGCCCAGGCCCGCCTGAGGCGGACGAGGGGCCTCCGCCCCGCGGGGCACGATGCCGGACGAAGAGAAAGCACCCCACGGACAACGGGTCATCCGGACCATGACCGGCAACGATCTGGAGTCCGCCTGTCGGATCCTCGTCGACCAGGGCCTCTGCGCCGCAGAAGGACTGCCGCAGCGGATTTCAACGACGATGGGCATGGCCAATGCCGATTGCCTCGTCGCCGAGGAGGGCGACGCAATCGTCGGTGTCACGGTATCGGTCTTCGACGGGTTCACCAGCTTCGTGAGCTATGTCGCCGTCGCTCCGGGGGCCGAGCGGCAAGGCACCGGGCGTCAGATGATGGACGAGCTGGTCCGGCGCACGAAGTCGCGTGGCGGCAGGAACATCGTCGTGGCCTCCTGGCTCAGCGCCGTCGGATTCTACGAGAGCATGGAGTTCCGCATGCCCGGCTCCGTCTTCCTGGTCCGCGATATCTAGCCCGGCACGATCACCCGGCGGAACGTGAGCGCGTCTACGGGCTGCGCCTCCGGCCGGGTATAATATCCGGGGCGGCGGCCGACCGGAGCGAACCCCATCGTACGGTAGAGACGCTGCGCCGGGGCGTTGTCCTCCGCAACTTCCAGGTAGAACTCGCGGGGGCCGCGCCGGCTCGCTCGTTCGATCGCGGCACGCATCAGGGCACGGGCGATGCCGCGCCTGCGCGCGGCCGGCGCCACGCCGAGGGACAGCACCTCGGCGCGCGCGTCGTTCGTGCGGCCGAGCACGAAGCCCAGCGGCTCGTCCTCGCTCCGCCACAGGAGCCCAAAGCCACTAGGTGCATGCGCGATGCGGCCGATCAGCGCAGGCTGCCACGCCTCGTCGAAGCAGCAGGCGTGCAGCGCGGCAACGGCGGCGACATCGCCTTCGCGAATCTCCGCGATGGTCGTTGCGGCGTCCGTCAGCGGCTCACCCACGCAGGCCGCTCCCGCCAATGACCGGAGCCTTCGGCCGCGCGCCAGCGCCGCGCAGATAGAGCGGCCGAACGGGAGTAGCCATCTCGTCTCCACCCCCGGTCTCGGCACGGGCGGCGGCGCAGCGCACCAGCACGCCTGCATCGGGCGTGGACGGACCGGCCGCAGGCCGCGCTTCGAGCCCGGGCGTCAGCAGCCCAAGCGCGATCTCCTGCCCGGTGCCCGCCACGACGACCGGTCCGCCGGTTACCGCCGCCCTCACGAATTCGGGTAACACTTCGGCCTCCAGTGCCTCTGGCTCGGAAAGCGGGTGCAGCGAACGATCGAAGAGCTGGGCGTAGAGACACCCCCGTCCGGCGTCGAGAGCGGCGAGAACCGCTCCCTCGCGCTGGCCTTCGGGAACGCCCGCAGCCAGAACCTCCAGCGTGGTGAGCCCGATCAACGGCCGCTTCCCCGCCAGCGCAAGACCGCGTGCCGCAGCCAGCCCTATCCGAATCCCGGTGAAGGACCCGGGGCCCACCGTGACGGCGAAGCGCTCAACCTCTGCGAGCGTCGTCCCGCCCTCGGCCGCGGTCTCTCGCAGCATGGGCACGAGCGTCTCGGCGTGCCTGCCGCCCGCCGCGCCGCGCCGGTGGGCGATCACCGCGCCGTCCGCCCAGAGCGCGGCCGAGCACGTCTCCGTCGCCGTGTCGAACCCGAGTAGCGTCATCTGCGCGGGGCCATCCGCCGGTTGCCGCCGTTCTTGCGCACGCGGCGGCTCTAGCACCCGGCAGCCGGTGGCCGCAACCATGCACCGGCACGCGGACCGGTGCTATTGTTCCGCTCCCTTCATCCGCGACACTGCCATGCCATGACCGCACTGGTCGAAATCGCCCCGCCTCGCTTCGACGTGTCGCTGGCGCTCGCCTACGCCAGCGACGACAACATCACCGGCCGCCCCATCTACCGCCGGGCGGCCTGCTATCTCCACCCGGATGCCGCAACGCTGCTGGAACGCGCCGTCGATCTCGCTGCCGCCCAGGACCTGAAGCTGGTCATCTTCGACGGCTATCGCCCGGTGGAGGCGCAATGGGCGCTCTGGCATCAGTGCCCCGACCCCACCTTCCTGGCCGATCCGCGCCGCGGCTCGCCGCACTCACGGGGCGTCGCGGTCGATCTGAGCCTGATGGATCGCGGGACCGGCATCCCGCTCGACATGGGCACCGGCTTCGACGATCTGACGCCGCGCGCCTTCCACGGCAGCGACGCGCCGCCCCCGGCAGCCCAACGCAACCGGATGCTGCTGTTGGGCCTCATGGCATCGGCCGGCTGGGATCACTATCTCAACGAATGGTGGCACTATCAGATGTTCGCGCCGCGCCGCTATCCCCTGCTGTGGGACAGCGCGGCGCGCACGGGGTTGATGGCCGCATGACGATCCGCTCGCTTCTCCTCGCTGGCCGCGCCGCCTGCATCGCGCTCGCAGTGGCCATCGTCGTTGCGACCGGCGGCGCTGCCGCAATCGCCGCCGATTCCGCCGTCCTCGTGATGTATCACCGCTTCGGCGAGGACAAGTACCCGTCGACCAGCGTCACGCTCGCCCAGCTCGAGGCGCACATCGAGCACTTGACGAGCGGCGGCTACACCGTGCTGCCGGTGCCCGAGATCCTCGCCGCCATCGACGCCGGCCGGCCGCTGCCGGAGCGTACCGTCGGCATCACCGTCGACGACGCGACGCGGTCCACCTTCGTCGAGGCGTGGCCCCGGCTGGAGGAGGCCGGCATGCCGTTCACCGTGTTCGTTTCCACCGACCCGGTGGACGAAGGCCACGCCGGCATCATGAGCTGGGACGAGCTGCGCGAGCTGGTCGCGGCAGGGGTCACCATCGGCAACCACAGCGCCGCGCACGGACACATGTGGCAGGCCGACGCGGACGCGAACCGGGCCGACCTGCTGCATGCGCAACGCAGGCTCCAGGAGGAGCTTGGCGTGAGTCCAACGCTCTTCGCCTATCCCTATGGCGAATGGAACGGGGCGGTGCGCGCGCTCGTCGCAGAGTTGGGCTTCGCGGCGGCCTTCGGACAGCACTCGGGCGTCGTCGCGGCGCACACCGACCGGCTCAACCTCCCGCGCTTCGCCTTGAACGCGAGCTACGGCGCCATAGACCGCTTCGGGCTGATCGTGGATACGGTTCCGCTTGGAGCGCGCGCCGTGACGCCGGCGGACCAGATCCTGGCGGAGAACCTGACGGCAGTCGGCTTCACCATCGAGCCGCCCCTCGCGAACCCTGCCTCGCTCGCCTGTTATCCCTCAGGCGGGGTCGCTGCCGCGCTCGAGCACCGCGAGGGGGGCCGGGTGGAGGTGCAGTTCGACGGACCGTTCCCGTCCGGCCGGGTTCGCCTCAATTGCACGGCGCCCGCAGGCGGCGGGCGCTGGCACTGGTTCGGGCTTCAGTTCGTCGCGCCGTAGGCCGCTTCACCGGCAGCGGGCTTCCCGTCGATCAGATAGGCTTCTCGCCCACCGGGCCGATCAACGCCGTCCACTGGCGGTTGTTCAACCAAGCCCGGTCGAAGTCGCGCAGGCGGTTCTGGCGAATGATCTGCCGAATGCTGCTGATGTAGTCCGCGCGTCGCTCCGAATACTGGCCCAGCGTCCCGGCCAGGTCGTGACCGTCCATCGGACTGCCGGCGGCGCGCCGCAGGGCCCGCCGGTCGCGGAAATCCTCGTAAGCCCAATGGCTGTTGAGGTTGTGGACGTAGGCCCGCACCGCAGCGAGCAAGTTGTCGTGGCTTCGCACGCGATGACGGCGGTCGGCATCGCGCCGCTCCGGCATCATGCCCATCGCCGGCTTGTACGTGTACTGGCCGAAGAGAGCGTTGCCCTCCCGCACGAAGCGGGAGGTGCCCCACCCGGTCTCCTCCGCCGCCTGGGCCAGCGCCAGCGACGGCGGCACGACATCCATGCGCTTCAGCAGCCCGGGCACGTCATAGGGCGCGGCGCCGTACAGCTCGGCCATGTCGATCAGCCACGCGCGGTCGGCGTCCGAGAGCGCGCCGTCCGACGAGAGTTTCTCTCCCAGCCGCTCGGCCCGCCAGCGCGCGGTGGCGACCTCCTCGTTCACCCGAAGAATGATCGGCAGAACCGACTGGACGAAGAGGCGCTTCTTCGTCGCAATGGACGAGACGTTGGCGAGGTCGGGCGGCAGCTCGTTCAGATAGAGGCGCGGAACCGGTTTGGCCGCGGCCCGCACCTGGTCGAGGTCGTAGCCGAACGCCGCGAAGCTCGCGACCATGGCGGAGACCGACACGCTCGGGGCTCGGGGCTTCCGCACGACCAAGGGCACGGCTTCGATCGTGCCTTCGCGCACCTCAAGCGGTGGCTTCATCACCGGCGCAGGCGTCGGCGCGGACTGCCAGACGTCCGGAGCGCGGCGAAACACCGGGGTGACCGGCGCAGCGACCGCCTCCTTCCATGCGGTCTTCTGCGGAATGCGGGGCGGGGCGGGGACCGACGAAGGGCTCCTGCGCGCCACATCCGGCCCGGGCTTCCCGGCCAGCGTCGCGTCCGACAGCGAAAATATCAGCCTGATACGGCCCGGCGCCTCCGGCATGAGGGCTGCGGGCGCCAACGCCTCCGTCGCAGAGCCGGACAGGGGCTCCGACTGCGCAACTATGAAGCCCAGGTGCATCGGCGTGCTGGCAGCAGCCGAGTCGACGCGAACGAGGTCGGCCACGCAAACGCCGAGCGCCGTGGCCGCTACGGCCCCGAGCACGCCGAGCGCCGACCGGCAAGCGCCCCTCCGGGCGTCCGATGGCTCCCTGGCATGCGACGCCACGGACGGGCGCCACCCGGATTCAAGAGCGTTCCCCCCACGCGCGTGGGCAGTGGTTCGCCCTTCGGCACTCTTCAAACCGCCTTGTCTCCCCTCCCCCGGCTTCGCCGGGAATGCACGAGCCGTGCTAGACGGCCCGCACCTCCACGACTTCCGGGATGTAGTGTTTCAGCATGTTCTCGATGCCCATCTTCAGGGTCATGGTCGAGCTAGGGCAGCCCTGACACGAGCCCTGAAGCTGAAGCATCACGATGCCGTTTTGAAAGCCCTGGTACGTGATGTCGCCGCCATCCTGCGCGACGGCGGGGCGCACCCGCGTATCGAGCAGCTCCTTGATCTGGGCGACAATCTCCGCGTCGGCACCGTCGTCCGCCAGGTCCTCTGCCGTCTCCGCGGCATCGTCGAGGAGGAGCGGATGGCCAGCCACGAAGTGTTCCATGATCACGCCGAGGATCACCGGCTTCAGCAACTGCCAGTCCGCGTCGTCGGACTTGGAGACCGAGACGAAATCGCCGCCGAAGAAGACCCCGTCGACGCCCTCGATCTGAAAGAGCCGCCGCGCCAGCGGCGACCGCTCCGCCGATTCGACATCGCGGAAGTCCGCAGTCCCTGACGACATCACTGCCTCTCCCGGCAGGAACTTCAGAGTCGCCGGGTTCGGGGTCCGCTCGGTCTGGATGAACATGCCTTCTCCAACCCTGCCCACGATGGGCGAACGGAGGGTGCTTCAGAGAGCGGCCTTGGTCAAGCCCGACGGACTACCCATTGAATTACAAGGATTACTGTCGGTACTGCACACCTTATCCACAGTGCCGGATTGCATTGCCGGCGGCTGAGGGCCCGAGTGTGGAGCAGGCTACGTGAGGTCCTGCAACTGCTGGTCGCTCAAGCTGCCGGGGACGACCACGAGCGGGATGTTGAGCTGGCCGGCGAGCTGCCCGGCGAGCCAGGAAATCAGCGAGCCGCGCCCCTGATCGGGCGGAGCAGCGCCGACGACCAGCAGGTTGATCGCGTCGTTCTCCGCGATGTGGCCCAGGATCTCGTCGCCGATGCCGCCCTCGCGCACCGCCGTGCTCGGCGCCGCGCCGGTCACTTCCGTCACCTTGGCGGCCATGCCCTGCAACAGAAGCTCGGCTTCCTCCCGCGTCTCCTGTCGCATCAGCTCGCCGACCGCGGCCCAGTGCTGGAACTCCGGCGGCTGCATGACATGCAGGAGCACGACATGACCGCCCGAATTGCGCGCGCGCAGTGCGGCGAACCGCGCCGCGACCTCCGAGTGGCCGTCGTCAGCCACGCAGACGAGGAACGTGACTTGCCCGGCGACGTGGACCCCGCCCGCCTCTGGCGTCGGTTGCTCGCTCATGGCATCGATCCCCCGCCGCGTCCTCAGCCCTTGCGGAAGGCGAAGCTGCCCAGCCATCCTGCCACCAGCGCGAGCGCGATAGCAATGACGCCGTAAAGGGCTTCATCCGCCCGCGCGAAGGTGGAAATGTCCGCCGAGAAGCCGGCTTTCTCGATGCTGAGCGCCTCGGTTCGTGTGCTGAGGACCTCGCCGCCCACCATGAGCATCGCCTCCACGACGTAGTCGCCGGTCGGCACGTGGGCGGGCAGGTCTATGGTGGTGCGGAACAGGCGCTCGTCGATGAACTCGACCGTCCCCGGCTCGGACCTGTAGAGCGAGTCGCGCTCCCTGTCCCGGTGGAGAGCGGCGCGAAACTCGTTGGCATCGCCGGACGTGTCGAACCAGATCGCCTCCAGCAGCAAGCGCTGGGAGCCGAGCTGCTTGCGGTCGAGAAACTCGGCCGGCGCAATCTCCTCCAGCGGCCGGGACGCCGCGACGAAGTAGTAGCCGGGCACGTTGCGGAAGGCGATCGCCTCCTGGTTGATCCAGACGCCGGCGGACTGCCGCTTGCGGCGGACCACCACCGGCTCTTCGGGGCCGCGCACGGAGACCACGACGTCGCCCACCACGTCGGTCGCGCCGAAAAGCAGGATCGAGGTGCCGGCGAAGTTAGAATCGATCTCGATGCGTTGCGTGGAGAGCGCGATCAGCAAGGGCTCGTCGGAACCTTCTTCCTGCGCCGCCGCGTGCGTCCCCGCCTCCACTGCGAGCGCTGCAGCGACGATCGCCCAGGCGAGGTATCGGGGCCAGCGTCTCATCAGTTCGGCCACAACGGCGCGACCGCGAAGGGATCGTCGGGCATGACGACCAGCGAGTAGGCCAGGCGGCCGCCGACGGCCAGCACCATGAGCGCCAGCAGGCCGCGCAGGTGCTCGCCCCGGATGCGCCCGCCGATCCGCGTGCCGTACTGCGCGCCGATGACGGCACCGACCGCAAGCAGGAGTCCCAGAATGATGTCGACGTTGTTGTTGTTGACGGCGTGGGCGAAGCAGGAGACCGAGCTGATCACGATGATGCCGAGCAGCGAGGTGCCGACCACGACCGCAGTCGGCATGCCGATGAGGTAGATCATCGCCGGCACCATGAAGAAGCCTCCGCCGACGCCCATGATGGAGGCGACGATGCCCATGAGGAAGCCGAGCGCGAAGGGCGGGATCGCGCTGCCATAGAGGCCCGAGCGGCGGAAGCGCACTCTGAGCGGCAGCCCGTGGATCCAGGTGTGGACGTGGGCCTTGCGGCGGACCGTGCGCTGGCGCCTGACCGTCGCCCTGATGCTCTCGACGCCCATCAGGCAGCCGACCACCGTGAGGAACACGACGTAGGAGAGCGACACCACCAGGTCGATCTGCCCGGCGTCGCTGAGCAGTCTGAAGATGAAGGCGCCGAGCCACGCGCCGCCGACGCCGCCTGCGGAGATGAGCCCGCCGATCAGGAAATCGACGTTGCCGCGGCGCCAGTGCGCCATGGTGCCGGAGACCGATGAGGCGATGATCAGGTTCGTGCCGGTGCCGACCGCGACCGACGGCGTCACGCCGAGAAAGATCAGGAGCGGCGTCATCAGGAACCCGCCGCCCACGCCGAACATGCCCGACAGCAGGCCGACCCCGCCGCCCAGCACGAGCAGAATCAGCGCATTGGCTGAAAGCTCGGCGATCGGGAGGTAGATCTCCATCGGAAGAGTCGCATGAACAGTAAGGGGGTGCGCCCGCTACATGCGCCTCCCGCTCAAGGTTCGCAAGCGAAAAGTCTGGAATCGCGCACGAATCAGGGGAAATAAGCCGCAAACCGCGGCGTCGCGATGCTTAGGCCTCCAATAGCCCCATGATGCGCCGCACGTCGGCGAGGACGGTATCGGCGATGCCGTGCGCGCGCTCCGCACCGTCGGCCAGCACCCCGTCGATGTAGCCCGGATCCGCCTGCAGCTCGCGCATGCGCTCGGCGATGGGACCAAGCGTTTCGATCGCGAGGTCGGCGAGCTTGCCCTTGAAGGCGGCGAAGCCCATGCCCGTGTGCTCGGCGACGACCCTCTCGACCGGGTCGCCGGCGAGCGCGGCGTAGATGCTCAGCAGGTTCGCCGCCTCCGGCCGCCGCTCGGGGTCGAAGGAGAGGCCCGGCTCGGAATCGGTCTTGGCCCGCTTGATCTTGAGCGCCAGCGTGTCGGCGTCGTCGGTCAGGTTGATGCGCGCGTAATCGGAGCCGTCCGACTTGCTCATCTTGCTGCGCCCGTCCCGGAGGCTCATGACCCGGGTCGCGGCACCGAAGATCATCGGATCCGGCAGCGGAAAGAACTCCACGCCGTAGGCGCGGTTGAAGGCGCCGGCGATATCGCGCGAGAGCTCCAGGTGCTGCTTCTGGTCCTCGCCCACCGGCACGGCGGTCGCGTGGTAAAGCAGGATGTCGGCGGCCATGAGCACCGGGTAGGCATAGAGGCCGAGGAGCGCGTTCTCGCGCTTCTTCCCCGCCTTCTCCTTGAACTGGGTCATGCGGTTGAGCCAGCCGAGCGGGGTGAAGCAGTTGAGGATCCAGGAGAGCTCCGCGTGCGCCGCGACGCTGCTCTGGTTGAATATGATGCAGGTCTTGGGGTCGAGGCCGGCAGCCAGCAGCCCGGCCGTGACCTCGCGCGTGTTCGCCGTCAGCTCGCCAGGATCCTGCGGCACCGTGATAGCGTGCAGGTCGACGATGCAGTAGATGCAGTCGTACTCCCTCTGCATCGCGACCCAGTTCTTGATCGCGCCGAGGTAGTTGCCGAGGTGCAGATTGCCGGTCGGCTGTACGCCGGAAAAGACCCGCTTCATGTCAGGAACGCTCCGCCGGGGCGCGCCTTATCGCGCCCCCACGCGCCGCCGTCAACCTTGGCGAGGAATGTGCGCTGTGGCGTATTTCGACATCGTGACGCTGATCTTTGGCGGC
>JAPPMY010000077.1 GCA_028818855.1 Rhodospirillales bacterium | reverse complement strand
CGGACCGCGCCGGCGCCGGCCGCTACCGGGGCGGCACGCCCTTCCGCCGCGACTACCGCTTCCTCGAGACGGAAGGGCTGCTGCAGGTGCGCTCGGACCGCCGCACCTTCCGGCCCTACGGGCTCTACGGCGGCAGCCCCGGCCAGCCCTCGCGCAACGTGATGAACCCGGGGAACGGCGAGCGCCCGCTGCCCAGCAAGCTCACCGAGACCATTCTCGGGGGCGACGTCTTCCGCCACGAGCTTGCGGGCGCGGGCGGCTGGGGCGACCCGCTGGAGCGCGATCCCCAAGCCGTGCTGCGCGACCTCCGCAACGAGCTGATCGGCGAAGCCGCCGCGCGCGACGACTACGGCGTCATCGTGGACCGGGCGCGGTGGCAGGTCGATGAGGCCGCGACCCAGGCGCGCCGGGCGGAACTCAGGGCCGCACGCCAGTGGTCCGAGCCGCCTGCGGTCTCGCGCGGCGAGATGCCCGAGCCTGCGAACGGCGCGCCCGAGAGCGGGGCGTGAGCGCCTGGCGCATCGGCGTCGATATCGGGGGAACCTTCACCGATATCGTCCTGCTGGCCGAGGATGGCACGGTGGCCACGCGGAAGGTCTCCTCCAGCGTCGACGACTATGCGCGGGCCATCATGGAAGGCGTCGCCTCCCTCGTCGCCGAGCACGCCATCGACGGCGCCGACATCGCCGAGGTGGTGCACGGCACCACCGTCGCCAGCAACGCGCTGCTGGAACGCAAGGGTGCGCGCACCGGGCTGATCGGCACAAGCGGCTTCCGCGACGTGCTGGAGATCCGCAACCTGCGCATGCCCCGCCTCTATGACCTCGCGTGGGAGAAGCCGGCGCCGCTGGTCGAGCGCTACCTCCGAGCCGTGGTGGACGAGCGGATCGACGCGGCGGGCGGCGTGCAGAAGGCGCTCGACGAGGACGACGCACGCGCCGCAGTGGACCGGCTGCTGGCCGAAGACGTCGACGCCATCGCCATCTGCCTCATCAACGCCTTCGCCAATCCGGCGCACGAACGCGCGCTGGAGGCGATCGTGCGCGCGCGCGCGCCGGGCTGCACCGTCTGCATCAGCTACGACGTGCTGCCCGAGATCAAGGAGTACGAGCGCACGTCCACCACGGTCATCAACACCTACATCAGCCCCATCGTGCGCACCTATCTGGAGCGCTTGGGCGAAGCGATCCGGGAGCGCTGCCCCGGCGCGCACCTGCTTATCATGCAGTCGAACGGCGGGCTGACCTCGGCGGAGGAAGCCTCGCACCGCCCCGTCAACATCGTGGAGTCCGGGCCCGCCGGCGGCGTGGTCGGCGCGCTCGCCATGGCCGGCGACATCGGCCAGGAGGATCTCGTCACCTTCGACATGGGCGGCACCACGGCGAAGGCGGCGCTCATCGAGGGCGGCGTCATCAGCCGCTCAGCCGAGTTTCAGGTGGGCGGCGGCATCCTCACCGGCTCCCGCCTCATGACCGGCGCCGGCTACCTGGTGCGCATGCCGGCCATCGACCTCGCCGAGGTGGGCGCCGGGGGCGGCTCGCTCATCGCCATCGACGCCGGCGGCTCCATGCAGGTCGGCCCTGAGAGCGCGGGCGCCGAACCCGGCCCCGTCTGCTACGACCAGGGCGGCACCGCGCCTACAATCACCGACGCGAACGTGGCGCTCGGCTACCTCAACCCCGACTACCTCGTGGGCGGCGCGCTCCCCATCGATTCCGCGAAGGCGATCGACGCGATGAAACGACAGGTCGCGGACCCACTCGGCGTCTCGGTCGAGGAGGCGGCCTACGGCGCGCACCGCATCGTCGCCTCCAACATGATCCGGGCGATCCGCGCGGTCTCGACCGAGCGCGGCCGCGACCCGCGCGGCTACACGCTGGTGGCCTTCGGCGGCAACGGCCCGGTGTTCGGCGCGGCCATGGCGCAGGCGCTCGACATCCGTCGCGTGGTCGTGCCGCCGGCGCCCGGCCTCTTCTCGTCCTTCGGCCTGCTCACGGCGGACGTCGAGCACCACCTCTCGCGCACCTTCCGCGCGCTCCTGCGGGGCCTGGACAAGGCCGCGCTCAACGAGGCGTGGGACGCGCTCGCCGAGGAGGCCATGCGCCGGCTCGCGGCCGACGGCTACGGCGGCCCCGCCGCCGCCATCGAGCGGCACGCGAGCCTCCACTACCAGGGCCAGACCTACGAGCTGACCGTCGCCGTGCCCGACGGCCCCCTGAACGACGACGCGCTCGCCGCGCTGGAAGAAGCCTTCGGCGCGGAGCACGAGCGCACCTACGGCCACCGCGCAGGGCCGGAGGAGCCGGTGGAGCTGGTCACGCTCCGCGTGCTGGGCCGCGGCCGCCGCTCCACCACGCCGCCGCCGCGCATCGAGCAGGCCGCCGCGTCAGGGGCGGGATCGGCGACGCGGCGCGCCTACTTCGGCGCGGAGCACGGCTGGCGCGAGGCCGCCGTGATCGCCCGCGCCGACCTCGCTTCAGCGCGGGAGGGCCCCGTCATCGTCGAGGAGTACGACGCCACCTGCGTCGTTCCGCCCGGCGTGCATGCCTCCCTCAACGCCGCCGCCTGCATCGTCCTCGACACGAGCTGAAGCGCCGCTGACTCAGGGATATCGCTGCGGTCCCCGCACTCGACGGGCACGCGTGCCCCACCTCCCCCTGTCCCCCTCCTCCCAGGAGGAGGGGGAACGAAAGCGGCGCCGCCCCTTCTCCCTCTCCTCCCCGCCGGGGAGGAGAGGGCTGGGGAGAGGTGGGGGCTCCCCGCCGAGGCCCGCTAAAGCGCCTTGAGGGCGTCGGCGATGGGGGTCTCGCCGCCGATCATCTCGAAGGTCTTCTCGATGGTGTTGTCGAGGGCGAGGCAATCGACCAGGACCCGCGCCACGTCCTCGCGGGTCACGGAGTGCGTCTCCTTGCTGATGGGGCCGAGGTCGTCGCCCGTGGTAATCGCGCCGGTGCCCGGCTCGTTGGTGAGGAAGCCCGGACGCACGATGGTGTAGTTGAGGCCGCTTGTCTGCAGGTGCCGGTCGGCGATCGCCTTGGCCCTGAAGTAGTGATGCAGGCCCTCCGGCCCGCGCTCCGGCTTGTCGACGGCGATCGAGCTCAGCATGACGAAGCGCCGCGCGTTCATGCGCACGCAGGTCTCGGTGAAGGCCATGGCGCCGTGCTGGTCCACGTCGATGGTCTTCTCCGGCCCGGTCTTGGAGCCGGAGCCGGCGGCGAAGATGGCGCCCCGGCAGCCGCGCACGGCGTAGCCCACCGGCTTCTCCAGGTCGCCGATCCGGCATTCCGCGCCGAGCGCCTCCAGCTCGTCGCGCTGAGAAAAATCCCGTATCATGGCGACCGGCTCGTGCCCGGCTTCCTTGAGCATCCTCAGCACGATCCGCCCGGTGAGCCCGTTCGCGCCCGCAACCACGATCTTCATCGCCGCCTCCCGAATTCCGCGCGCCCGATCATGGCAGAGGCGACGCGCTCTTCAAGCCCTGCATCGCGGGCGGATGCCAGGGAGCCGGGCCTGAGGCCCGGACTGCGCGACCGCGCCGCGAAGTGCGTATCCTCGCGAGGCAGTCCTCGCGCAACGTCCGCCTCCTCGCGATATCGGACGTGCAGGCAACAATATTGCCGCGCCTCCCCAATATTGGGGAAGAACCGAGGTTCACAGTTCCATTATCCTCACCAAATTGGGGGTGTGTGAACGCATGGTGGCGTGCGGCCTCTCATACGGTAGCAGCGCAGCGAGCGTCCGTGCCGACGTGGGCACGCAGGCTTGCGGCCGGGACTGTCCGCAAGGAGGGACCGCACGTCTCGCGAAACAAGGGGCATCGGATCTGCGGAGCGCGCGGCGGTGAAGGCTGTGGTCAGAAGCGAACCGAACGCGTTCGAGCGCATCCTCGCCTCGTTGCACGAGGCGGCGCTGGACCCCGCCCGCTGGCCGCGCGCCTCGGCGCTGATCGACGAGGCCATCGGCACGCATGGCAACACCCTGGCGTGCGGTGACGGAGAGGCGGAAGGGGACTACCGAACCAACTTCATGTGGATCTACCATCGCGGACAAAGGCGCCGGGACCTGGAGCGTCTCTGGCTGGGGACCCACTATCCCCGGGACGAAAGGATACCCCGCCTGCGCCGTCTGCCCTTCTACCGGCTGTCACGCATCGCCGACTTCTATACCGAGGAAGAGCGGAAGACCTCGGAGCCCTACAACGCGCTGCGAACCGTCGCCCATGCCGGAAACGGGATCGACGTGCGCCTGGACGGGCCCCGGGGCTCGCGCATCCTGTGGGAAATCAACGACCCGCTGGACGGGGACGGCTGGTCATCCGCGCAGCGCGACTGGATCCGGCGTCTCATGCCGCATGTCCGCCAGACCGTGCACGTCCAGCACGCCCTGGCGCGTAACGATGCCCTGGGTGCGACGCTGACGGAGATGCTCGACCGCACCGGGCTCGGCATCGTGCAGCTCGACGCGGGCGGGCGGATCGTGGCGGCGAACGACCGCGCTCGAGACGCGCTGCGGACCGGCGACGGGCTGTTCGATGCGGGCGGGTTCCTGCTCGCCCGCACGCCGCAGGACAACGACGAGCTGCAGGCGCTCCTGGGCCGTGCCCTGCCGCCGCTCGGAGCGCAGGGCACCGGCGGCTCGACGATCGTGAGGCGTTCGGGCGCCCTGCCTCCGCTGGTGCTGCACGTGAGCCCGGTGGCCCGCCGGGAGGCGGATTTCCCGGATTGGCAGGTGGCGGCGCTGGTGCTGCTCGTCGACCCGGCGAACGGGGCCGCCATCGATCCCGCCGTGGTCGGGGAGGTCCTCGATCTCACAGGCATGGAGAGCCGGGTCGCGGTGCTGCTGGCCCGAGGCATGAGCGTGAGCCAGATCGCGACAACGACGGGCCGCAAGGAGAGCACCATCCGCTCGCACGTGAAGCACATGTTCGCGAAGCACGGGCTCTCGCGGCAGGCGGAGCTGGTCCGGCTGGTGCGCTCCCTCGCCGGCGCTCCGCAGGCAGGCGACTGAGGGCCGTGGCCAGGGCCCGCCGCCGCCGCTCGTCCACCCGTCGGCTCGTGCGCTAACCCTCCGGCGCGAGCAGCGGGAGCGCGCGGAGCGCGGCGCAGGCGGCGCCGTAGCCGTTGTCGATGTTGACCACGGTCACGCCCGGCGCGCAGGAGGCGAGCATCGCTCGCATCGCCGTGGTCCCGCCGTCGGCGATGCCGTAGCCGGTGGACGTCGGCACCGCGATCACCAGCCCCGGCACGAGGCCGCCGACCACCGAGGGGAGCGCCGCGTCCATGCCGGCGGCGACGATGACGATGGGGAAGGCGCGAATCTCGTCGATCCGCGCCATCAGCCGCCAGAGCCCGGCCACGCCCACGTCGCCGATCTCCGCCGCGGCGTGGCCGTGGTAGGCCAGCGTGCGGGCCGCCTCGCGGCTCACCGGCTGGTCCGAGGTCCCGGCGGAGACGATGGCGACGCGGGCGGCGCCCGCAGGCGCGGTGACAGTGCCGTAGAAGCCCGTGCGCGACAGCGCCTCGTAGTCGATGCGCGCCGCGAGCGCCGCGGGCAGCGCCTCCCGCTGGCCTTCGCCCAGCCGGGTCAGCAGCAGGCTCCGCCCCGCCTCGTCCGCCCGCAGCAGGATGTCCGCCACCTGCCCGGGCGTCTTGCCCTGGCAGAGCACGGCCTCTTCGATGCCGAGACGGGCGCGGCGCTCGAGGTCGAGGGTGATGGCGGTGGGCGCGCTCACGCCGGCTGCGCGGGCCTCGCGAAGGCGCTGCCCATCCGGTAGGGCGCGAAGCTGACCGGCCCGGCGTGCTCGCACGTCGCGAACATGCCGGCGACGGTGGCGCCCAGCGCATCGCGCCGGCCCTCGCTCAGCGCGGCGAGCGTCGCCTCGTCAAGCTCGATGACGATGCCGGCCTTGCGCCTGCGGCAGCGCACGGTCTCGGGCCGGAGCTGGCGCGCGAGGTAGCGCTCCGCCGCGTGGATCGAGGCGAGGTCGTCCGCCTCCACGCGCAAGCCCGTCTCGATACGGCTGGAAAGGCAGGGCGCCGCAGGCAGCCGCGCAAGGTCGTCGAAGCCCAGCGCGTCCGCGATGGCGCGCACCTGCGCCTTGTCGATGCCGGCCTCGACGAAGGGGTGGCGCACGCCGTGGTCCTCGGCAGCTTCGAGCCCCGGCCGCCAGTCGCCGAGATCGTCCGCGTTCGTGCCGGAGAGCAGGATCGCGTCCGTCCGCGCCGCCAGCGCGCCGTAGAGGTTGGTCTTGCAGTAGAAGCAGCGGTTGGCCGGGTTGGCGCGGTAGGCGGGGTCGTCGAACTCGCCCGCGTCCAGCACCGTGAGCCGCCACCCTTCGCGCGCGGCGAAGGCTTGCACGCGCGCGGTCGCCTCCGCCGGCACGGCGGGCGAGACGGCGTGGAACATCGCGCAGTTCGCCCCCGGCCTCCGCCCGGCGAGGAGGGCCAGCGTCATGCTGTCCACCCCGCCGCTGACCGCGACCGCGGCCCGGCCGATGCCGCCCAGCACGGCGTTCAGCCTGCCGACGCCCGGCGGCATCGCCTTAGCCATTGTCGCCCCGCCGGAGCGCCGCCGCCTCGGCGCTCCGCCTGCGCGCCTCGCGCGCCGCGTGGCCCGCGCTGCCGGCAAGATCGGCAAGCTCCGCCTTGGCGGTCACCGCGCCGCCCGGCCGCCGCGCGCGCTTCACCCGCACCGTGCCGCCCGTTTCGCTCGCGTGCGCCGTGTCCCGCGCCAGCGCGCTGCGGGAGACGTGGGAGCAGCGCACGCCGAGCGTGGTGGTCTCCTCGAACACCGCGTCGAGCGCGGCGTCGCGCGCCGCCGGCTCGGCCAGGACCTGCACGGCCGCCAGCATGCGGCCCTTCTTGCCGTAGACCGGCCACTGCACGACATCGAGGATGCCCGCGCGCGCCCGCAGGCGGTCGAGGCCGAGCGCCAAGTCCTCCGGCGTCTGGTCGTCGATCTCGAAGCGCAGCACGGCGACCGCCTCCTGCAGCGCCGCCGGGGCCACGGGCGCGAACGCCAGCACGCGCAGCACGTTGCTGAGGCCCGGCAGGGTGCGGCTGCCGAAGCCCGTTCCGACGCCCGCCAGCGTCTCCGCCTCTCCGGCGGGCGCCTGCTCCGGCGCAAGGTGCTTCAGGATCGCCGCGCCCGTGGGCGTGACGCGCTCGCCGGCGATGCCGTCGTCGTGCGTAGCCAGCCCCCGCAGCAGGTGAACCACGGCGGGCGCCGGCACCGGCAGCAGGCCGTGGGCGCAGCGCACCCGGCCTGAGCCCAGGGGGATGACGCCGCAGGACCAGCGCGCCGGGCCCAGCGCCTCGATCAGCCAGGCGGCGGCCACGATATCGAGGGTCGCATCCCAAGCGCCCACTTCGTGGAACGTGACCTCATTGGGGTCCACGCCGTGCACCGCGCCTTCGGCCTCCGCGAGCAGCGTGAAGATCGCGAGCGCGCGCTTGCGCACGGCAGGCTCGATGCGGGCGGCCTTCAGCCGGGCACGCACATCCCTGAGCCGCACATGGCCGTGGCCCTCGTCAGCAGGGGCCGTCACCCGGAAGCGCATGCCGGTGAGCGCTGCGTCCCCGTGCGGGCCGATGGCGATCTCCACCGAGGGCGGCGGCTTCAGCGCGGCGAGCGCAGCCCGCAATCCGTTCGCCAGCTCCGGGTGCGCATCGAGCAGCGCCGCGGCGAACATGTCGCCCGCGATCCCGCCTATCGGGTCGAGGTGAAAGCGGGGCAGCCGCCCGCCCGGCGCCGGGCCCGGCGCGTCGTCCGTGTCCGCATCCGTCGTCATGGGGGGCGGCGCGTCGTCCAAGGCTATTCTCCCTTGAAGACCGGCTTGCGCTTTTCCGCGAACGAGGCCACGCCCTCGGCGAAGTCGGCCGATGAGCGCAGCCTACCATAGGCCTCGCCTTCCAGCGCGATGGCGACGCCGAGCGGCGCGTCCTCCGCCTCGTTGAGCAGCTTCTTGGTGGTACGCTGGGCGAGCGGGGAGAAGCCCTTGAGTTCCTCAGCCAGCGAATCGGTCGCCTCCGCCAGTTTGTCGTCCGTCACGCAGTCGACCGCGATGCCCCAGGCGTGCGCCTCCCGTCCGGGGAGCCGCCGCGCCCGCATGACCAGGTCCTTGGTGCGCCCGATGCCGATCATCCGGGCGAGCCGGGCAGAGCCGCCGGAACCCGGAATCATGCCGATGCGCTGCTCCGGCAGGCCGAGCATCGCCCCCTCCGTCACGATGCGGAAGTCGCAGGCGAGCGAAAGCTCGAAGGCGACGCCGAAGCAGTAGCCGTGGATCGCCGCGATCACCGGCTGGCGGCAGCGCTCGGGCGCGGCGACGTTCTGCGCCAGCACCGCAAGCTGCTCGGGCGTGCGCGTCATGAAGCCGGGGATGTCGCCGCCGCTCGAAAAATGCTTGCCGTCGGCCCGGAGCACGATCACGCGCACGCCCGCGTCGGCATCGAGCGCGGCGAAGGCGGTGGAAAGCTGGTCCCGCTGCGGCATGCTGACCACGTTGAGCGGTGGGCGGTCGAGCACGATGTCGGCCCGCGCCGCCGCATGGTTCACCTCCACGCGAAAGCCGTCGAGACCGTCGAAGGGGTTGCCCGCCGTCATGCGCCTCTCCCGCAGCCAGCCTCGGCGCCGGCGTCGTCGTCCACGTCGTAAGCGCCCGCGATCAGCAGGCGCCGCAGCACCTTGCCCACCGGCGACTTCGGAATCGCGCGGACGAACACGTAGGCCCGCGGCCGCTTGAAACCGGCCAGCGTGGACGCGCGGCAGTGGGCGTCGAGCGCCGCCCCGTCCACCGGCCCGGCCCGCACGACGAAGGCCGCCACCTTCTGCCCCCAGCGCTCGTCGGCGAGCCCCGCCACCGCCGCCTCCGCCACCGCCGGGTGGACCGAGAGCACGCTCTCGATCTCGGCAGGCAGCACGTTCTCGCCGCCGGTGATGATCATGTCGTCGACCCGGCCCGTCACGAAGAGATCGCCGTCCGCGTCGCAATAGCCGACATCGCCGGTGAAATACCAGCCTCGCCTCAGCGCTCTCGCGTCCGCGTCCGGCCGCTGCCAGTAGCCGGCGAAGGCCTCCTCGCTCTCCAGGCTGGCGATCACCTCGCCCTCCGTCCCGGCGGCGACCATGCGCTCGGGATCGCCCGCGCCGATCTCCACCACCCGGATGCGCTGGTTGAGCCCGGCCTTACCGGCCGAGCCGGGCTTGGCGGCCGCGTTCTGGTCGATGGTGAACGTGTAGATCTCCGACGAGCCGTAGTGGTTGACGAAGATCTCGGGTCGGAAGGCGTTCTCGACCCGGCGCAGCAGCCCTTCGGCCATCGGCGCCCCGGCGAAACCCAGCTTGCGAACGGACGAGACGTCCGCGTCGGCGAACCCCGGGCTCTCCAGCAGGTCGTAGTAAAGCGTCGGCACAAGGTAGAGGGCGGTGATCCGCTCGGCCTCGATCAGCCGGAGCGCGCCTGCCGCCTCGAAGCGGTGCTGGCAGACGAAGGCGCCGCCCACGGGCGCGGCGGCGAGCAGCGAGCGCACGCCCATGGTGTGGTAGAGCGGCATGACGCCCAGCGTGCGCTCGCCCGCGCGGTAGCAGTTCTGCGCGACGTGGGCCAGCGCGGCGGCGCGCTCGGCCCGGTGCGTGCGCGGCACGCCCTTGCCGCGCCCGGTGGTGCCCGAGGTGTAGAGCATGAGCGAGAGGTCGTCCTCGCTCGCCCTCGGAGCCGCATCCGCCGGCGCCGCCAGCAGATCGCCGAAATCGAGCGTGCCTTCCGGCCCGCCGCCGACACCCACACGGCGGAGCGTTGTGGCACGGGCGGAGCCCGCGACCGCCGCCGTGGCGGACACGTCGAAGGCCAGCGCCGCCGCTCCCGAATCCTCCAGAAAGTAATCCAGCTCGTCCGCGTTGCTGCGCCAGTTGAGCGGCACCGGGGCGACGCCGGCAAGCTGGCAGGCCCAGTGCAGCGCCGCCATCTGCCAGCGGTTCTGCATGACGACCGCGAGCCGGTCTCCCCGCCGGAGTCCGAGTCCGCCAAGGCCGCCGGCCACGCGCGATACGGTGTCGAGCCACGCCGCGTAGTCGAAGCGCGTTGCGCCATCGGCGACGGCGAGCGCGTGCGGGGTCCGCTCGGCCGCCCCGATCAGCACCCGGCCGAGGTCAGTCATCCTCGCTCCGCCTGGCCTCTGCGACCTCGAGCGCCGCCGCCACGATCCCGGAGTAGCCTGTGCAGCGGCAGAGATGGCCGCTCAGCAGCGCGCGGACCTCCGTCTCGTCCGGCGTAGGCCGGCCTTCGAGCCAGGCGTCGAGCGACATCAGGATGCCGGCCGTGCAGAAGCCGCATTGCAGCGCGTGGTGACGACGGAACGCCTTCTGCAGGTCGTTCAGCGCGCCCGCCGGCGCCAGACCCTCCACCGTGTCCACGCGCCGGCCGTCCGCCTGGACCGCCAGCGTGAGACACGAACGCACCGGGGCGCCGTCGAGGCGCACCGTGCAGGCGCCGCAGACGCCGTGCTCGCAGCCCACGTGGGTGCCCGTGGCGCCCAGCTCGTGGCGCAGGAAGTCGCTCAGCAGCATGCGGGGTTCAGCCCAGCCGGTGGCCTCGCGGCCGTTGAGGGTGAGCCCCACCCGCTCGCGGCTGTCTCTGCCGATCTGCTTCATGGCCGCGCGTCCTCTGCCGCCTGCACCGTCCGCTCGCCGAGGCCCCGCACCAGCTCGCGGCGGTAGCGGGCGCTGGCCTGCGCGTCGTCGGCGGCATCGAGAGACCACGCCAGCTCGTTGAGCGCGTCGTCGAGCGCGCTGCCGTCAAGCGCCGGCCAGTCCCGGACCACCGGCTGCTCGGCCGCGCCGCCGACGCCGATGGTGATGCCGGTCGCACGCGCAACCGCGGCGACGGCGACGATGGCGAAGTCGCCGTGGCGGCGCGCGAACTCCGTGAAGGCGTAGCCCGCACCCGGCTCGGCCGTGGGGAAGCGCACCGCCGCCACCATCTCGTCCTCGCGGCAGGCGGTCGACAGCATCCCGGTCTGGAATTCCCGGGCCGCCAGCGCCCGCGCGCCCGCGCGCGAGCGCAGCACCGCCTCGCCGCCCAGCGTCGCCAGGCAGAGCGGCAGCTCCGCGCTCGGGTCGGCGAAGGCGATGGAGCCGCAGACCGTGCCCCGGCTCCGCGTCTGGACATGCCCCAGCAGCGGCAGCGCCTGGGCCAGCAGGGGCGCACGCACGCGCAGCGCCGGCCAGGCTTCCAGGCGCGCCTGCGTCACCGCCGCGCCGACCTCGACACGGGCGCCGTCGTCGCTTATCTCGGCGCGGCCCGGCAGCCGCGAAATGTCGATCAGCACCGCCGGCTCCACCAGCCGCATGTTGAGCATCGGCATCAGGGTCTGGCCGCCGGCGAGTAGGCGCGCGTCGTCGCCCGCCTCGGCAAGCGCCTCCAGCGCTTCGGCCTCGTCGTCCGCACGCAGATAGTCGAAGGGGGCGGGCTTCATGGCCTGGGCGACGGCCGCTCCGGCCCGTGGATCAGGGCGGCGACGCGAGAAGGCGTGAGCGGCAGGTCGAGGCTCACAGCGCCCAGCGCGTCGGCGACGGCGTTGGCGATGCAGACGGGCGTCGTCATGCAGTTGCCTTCGCCGACGCCCTTGGCGCCGAGCGGCGTCACCGGGCTCGAGACGTCGTGGTGCAGGATGACCGGGTCGGGCACCTCGCACGCGGTCGGCACCAGGTAGTCCGCGAACGTGCCGGAGAGGAAGCTGCCCTCCTCCGAATAGGCCAGCTCCTCGTAGAGCGCCGCACCCACGGCATGGGCGAAGGCGCCCCTGATCTGCCCGTCCACCAGCGCCGGGTTGAGGCGGCGGCCCGCGTCGTGGGTGGTGACGTAGCGGTCGATAGCGACCGCGCCGGTGAGGCGGTTCACTTCGACACCGCAGAAGTCGAAGATGAAGCTGAACGTCGCCGAGCTGTTGACCCGGTCGCCTTCGTCCGGCGGCGTGAGCGCGGGCGGCGACCAGCGCGCGGTCTCGCGCAGGCCGGGCGGCACGCCGTCGGGCAGGCTGCCCGGCGACCAGTGGGGCAGCGATGCGACACGCCTGAAGTCGAGGTCGTTTTCCGGGTTGCCGGCGGCGAAGATGCGGCCCTCCGCGAAGCGCACGTCGTCGGCCGGGCAGTTCAGCTGCTGGCTCGCGATCCGGGCAAGGCGCTCGCGCACCCGTATCGCCGCGAGATGCGCGGTGCCTGCGACCGCGCCGGCGAAGCGGCTCGAGTAGTTGCCGGCGGCGATGGACCAGGGGTCCCGCTGCGTATCGTGCTCCAGCGCCACCGTGATGCGGTCGGGCGCGAGACCCAGGGCATCGCCCACGACCTGCGCCAGCACCGTGCGGTGCCCTTGCCCTTGGGGGATCGAATCGGCGTTTACCGTGACGGCGCCGAGCGGGTCCACGGAGACCGTGGCGTGGGAGACTGCGCCGTCCTTGGGCCCCGCCTTGCGCCGTTCCTCGGGCGTCAGCACGGTCGTGATGTAGCCCATGTTGGAGATGCTGGACTCCACCACGGCGGCGAAGCCGATGCCGTAGAGCCGGCCCTCCGCCCGCGCCGTCTCGCGCTTGCTGCGAAGCGCGTCGAGCGCGCCCTCCGTCGCCCCGTGATCCACCGTGGCGGGGAAGTCGCCGGAATCGAGCACCGCGCCGGCGGCGGCGCGGTAGGGCATGGCGTCCGCCGGCACCAGGTTGCGCCGGATCACCTCCAGCGGGTCGAGGCCGAGGGTCGTGGCGATGCGCTGCATCAGGCGCTCCAGCGCATAGTAGAGCTGCGGCCCGCCGAAGCCGCGGTTGAGCCCGGTGGGCGTCTTGTTGGTGACGACCACGCGGTTCCTCACTGCAAGATTGGCAATCCGGTAGGGGCCGGTGAGGTTGCCGTGGTTGCGGTAGAGCGTCGCGGGCTCGGGTGCCTTCAGGTAGGCGCCGCAGTCCTCGAGCTGATCGAGGCGGAGCGCCGTGATGCGGCCGTCGGCCTCCACGGCGGCCTCCACCCGCGTCACCCGGTTGGTCGCGGCGTTCGCCGCCAGCAGATGCTCCAGCCGGTCCTCAATCCACTTGACCGGGCGAGCGGCCTTCCGCGCCGCCAGCGCCATCGCCACGATGAACGGGACGAGCGCCTGCTTCACGCCGAAGCTGCCGCCCGAATCGGGCACCGAGCGCAATCTCAGCCTGGGTCCCGGCACCTTGAGCGCCCGCGCCATGACCGGATGCAGCGTCATCGGCCCCTGGAAGTGGGAGAGCACGTCGTAGGCGTCCTCGCCCGGCTCGTAGGCGGCGATCAGGCCGAGGCACTCGATGGGCGTGCACGAGTTGCGCGGATAGCGCACCGTCGTCGCCACCGTGTGCCGGGCGTCGGCGAACGCCGCCTCCGGCTCGCCGTAGCGGAACGCGCGCTCGCTGATGAGGTTGCTGCCCACCGCCTCGTGCAGCACCGGCGCGTCCGGCCCGAGCGTCGCCTCGGGATCGACCACCGCCTCCAGCGGCTCGTAGCGCACGTCGATCAGCGCCAGCGCGTCCTCCGCCCGGTAGCGGTCCTCGGCCACCACGATGGCGACCGGCTCGCCGGCGTAGCGCACCCGGTCGGTGGCGATGCACCAGTGCTCCATGGGCTGGCGCACGCCCACGATGAAGGGCGCGGACCACGCGCGCGCGTCCTCGCCCGTGACCACGGCGTGGACGCCGGCCATCGCCTCTACCGCCGCCGCGTCGATGCCGAGAATGCGGGCGTGCGGGTGCGGCGAGCGCAGGATGGCGGCGTGTCCGGTGCCGGGCGCCACCGGCATGTCGTCGATGTAGCGGCCGCGGCCCGCAAGCAGCGCCGCGTCCTCGACGCGCTCCAGCGCGGTGCCGAGCGTGCTCATGGGCCGCGTTCGGTCGCCGGGCCTAGCCGTCGTCCGACCAGCCGGGGATGAGCCGGTTGGAGGGCAGCGTCTCGTCCACGGCCTTGCGGGCGGTCTCGGCGCCTGCGACCGGCAGCCCGCCGGGCCCCAGCAGGCCGACCTGCACCAGCACCGAGGCTTGATCCCAGTAGATGTGCTCGTGGTAGAGCTTGTCGCCGCGGAACGCCACGATCGCCACCAGCGGCACGCTCACCGTCTTCCCCGTGGGCGCGACGCCCGGCAGCATCCAGTCGATCTCCTCGTTGTGGGTGAAGCTGAAGATCATCTCGTCCACGACGCGGTCGGCGCCTACGGTGCGCGACAGCGGGGTGAGCGTCGTGTCCTTCGGCATCTTGGGGATGAAGTGCTCGGCGTAGAAGCGGCTGAGCGCGTCCGCCCCGGTGCCGCCGGTCATGGTGGGCACGTGGTTGACGTAGGGCTCGGCCACCATGGTGGCCATGGTCGCGTCCGTGTTCCGACTTCCGAACTCGTGGTGCAGGTGGTTCTCCCAGAGCGATTCCAGGTCGTAGGCCGGGCCGACGGCGCGGCGCAGCAGCGCGATGGTCCGCGAATGAGCGACCATGGCGGAGGGGCGGTGGTAGACCTCGCTCCGCGCGTGGTTGTAGAAGGCGTGATCGACGCCGGGATAGACGTGGATCCGCACCTCCGGCCGGTCCGCGAAGTGGGCGGAGACGGCGTCCACGGCCGTCTGCGGCACGAATGAATCCTCGCCGGCGAAGTGCATGAGCACCGGGCAGGCGATGCCGCTGGATTCACCCAGAGCCTCCTCGATGCCGACGCCGTAGAACGAGACCGCCGCATCGACGTTGTGGCGCGCAGCCGTGAGGTAGGCGAGCTTGCCGCCGAGGCAGAAGCCCATGGCGGCGGCCTTGCCGGTGCACTCCTGCCGCGCCCGGAGCGCCTCCAGCGCCGCACCGATGTCGACCAGCGCCTGGTCCACGTCGAAGCGCTGGTAGAACTGGAAGGCCCTGGCGAAGTCCTCCTCCCCGTAGCCGAGATCGACGCCGGGCTCCATCCGCCAGAAGAGGTCGGGCACGAGGCAGACATAGCCTTCCTCGGCGTAGAGGTCGGCGACCGCGCGCAAGCTCGCGTTGATCCCGAAGATCTCCTGCTCGATCAGAAGCCCCGGTCCGCTGCCGCACTCCGGCACCGTCAGATAGCCCCTGAACACGCCGCCGCCGGCGACGGGAATGTCGATCATCGTGCCTGCCATGAGCGGCTCTTCTCCCTTTCTCGGGGGCCGGTTCGGCCCGCTCGCGCCATTCTGCGCATGCCCCGCCCGCGCCGCAACGCACCACGACAGGGGCAGGGTTTCAACGGCTGAGAGACCCGCCGAAATGTTTGAATATGCAGTTATTCACTTCAATGATACGATCTATTACATAAAGAAATGAAGCAAACGGGAGAATCTGATCGAGCGCACGCCCAGTTCACTACGCCTGCGCTGGCGCAGCCCGAGCGTTGCCCAAGCGCGCCGCGACGGCACCCAATCCAAGACTGAGACGCACTCGATCGACCGGAACCGACAGGCGCGAACAGGCAGGCAACTGGGGAGCGCCGATCGCCATGCACGAGGCGGCGGCGTCATAAGGTAGCGGATCGATGACGGAGAGCCGGAACGGCGACCGGGAGATCAAGGGCGCGCTCGCGGAGAGCCGGCGCCTCTTCGTCTCGGTCGGCCTCTTCAGCGTCTTCGTCAACATCCTGATGCTGACCGGGCCGCTCTTCATGCTCCAGGTCTACGACCGGGTGCTGACCTCGCGTTCGGAGGCGACGCTGGTGACCCTCATCGGCATCGTGGCCTTCCTCTTCCTGATGATGGGCATTCTGGATCACGCGCGCGGCCGCGTGCTCGCCCGCGCCGGCGCCAGGCTCCAGGCTAGGCTCGATTCGCGGGTGCTGAGGGCGATCCTTACGCGCGCGATCGCCCCTGCCGAGCGGTCGCGGCCGGCGACCGGGGTGCGCGATCTCGAGGCAATCCAGCGCTTCCTCTCAGGCACCGGGCCGTTCGCCTTCTTCGATGCGCCGTGGACGCCGGTGTTCCTTTGCGTGCTCTTCATGTTCCACTGGATGCTGGGCGCGCTGGCGGTGTTCTCGGGCGTCCTGCTGCTGCTCATCGCGCTGCTCAACCAGGCGCGGACGGCGCGGCTGCAGCAGGAGGTCGGCGAGGCGCACAACCGCTCCGGCCACTTCGTCGAGCAGATGCGGGCCGGCAGCGAGACCGTTCAGGGCCTCGGCATGCAGGATGCGGTGATCGCGCGCTCCGGCGAGTTGAGGAACGAGCTGCTCGACCGCACGCTCGCGGTCTCCGACCGGGGCGGGTTCTTCTTCGTGACCTCGAAGACGCTCCGGCTCTTCCTCCAGTCGATGATGCTGGGGCTCGGCGCCTGGCTCGCGATCCACGGCCAGGTGAGCTTCGGCGTGATGATCGCGGCCTCGATCCTGCTGGGCCGCGCGCTCGCGCCTATCGATCAGGCCGTGGCGCAGTGGCCGCAGCTTCAGCGCGTGGTGGCGGCGCGGCGCTCGCTGGCACAGCTCCTGGAAGAGACGCCGCCGGAGCAGGACCGGACGTCGCTTCCCGCCCCCCGCGCGATCGTGGAGGTGCACGGCCTCACCGTGGCAGCGCCCGGCGCCAAGGTGCCGGCGGTGCGGGGCGCCTCCTTCCGGCTGGAGCCGGGGCAGGCGGCGGGCATCGCGGGGCCGTCGGCCTCCGGCAAGTCCACGCTCGCGCGCTCTCTTGCTGGTGTGTGGCGCCCGGCAGCGGGCTCGGTGCGCCTCGACGGCGCGGAGCTTGAGCAGTACGGCCAGACGCTCGGCGCGCACATCGGCTACCTGCCGCAGGAGGTGGTGCTCTTCGAAGGCACCGTGGCCGAGAACATCGCCCGCATGTCGCCCACCGCACGGGATGAGGATGTCGTCGATGCGGCCAAGCGCACCGGCGCGCACGAGATGATCCTGCGGCTGCCGGGGGGCTACGACTTCCAGGTCTCGGCCGGCGGCGCCGCGCTCTCCGGCGGGCAGCGGCAGCGTATCGCGCTGGCCCGCGCCTTCTACGGCTCGCCCGTGCTGGTGGTGATGGACGAGCCGGATTCCAACCTGGATGCCGACGGCACCATGGCGCTCGCCCGCGCCGTCGAGGGCCAGAAGAAGCGCGGCGGCGCGGCCGTGATCGTGGCCCACCGCCACGGCGCGTTCGCGCAGTGCGATCAGGTGTACGTGATGGAGAACGGGCGGCCGACGCCCGCCACGCGGCGCAAGGCGCCGGTGCGCCGCCTGCAGGCGAACGTGAAGAAGGGGGGCGATGCCCTGCCTCCGCCGGAGCGCCAGCCCGCGCCCCAGCCCGTGCGCGCGGCCGGCGAGGCCGAAGGCCAGGTCGCGACCCTTCCGACGCGTGCGCCGGAGCGGCCCGAGCCGCCCGCCCGCCCGTCCGAAGAGGAGGTCGCGTCGCTGCCCCAGCAGGGTGTCGAGCCGCTCCACCCCGTCGCCCGCAGGCGCGACGAGCAGATTGCCGCCGCCATCGCGCGGGTGAGGGCGGCGGCTCCCGCCTCGGGCGCAGGCGAAGGCGACGAGGACCGCGCCGAGGCGGGCGAGGACGGCGTCGCCACCGTCACCCGGCTGGCGCGCGAGGGCACCCCGTGAGCGCGCGGACCGCCACCAGCCGCTTCTCGGCGCGCCGCGCGCTGGTGCTGGGCTTCGGCGGCGTCCTGGTCCTCGTGGCCGGCCTCCTCGGCTGGAGCGTGCTGGCCTCGATCTCGGGCGCGGTCATCGCCTCCGGCCTGGTGGAGGTCGAGAGCGGCAACCAGGTGGTCGAGCACATCGAGGGCGGCACGGTGAGCGAGATCCTGGTCCGCGACGGCGACCACGTGGCCGAGGGCGACGTGCTGCTCCGCTTCAGCGACGCGCGGGTGCGCTCGGAGGAGGCGATCCTCAAGGCGCAGTACGCCGAGCTTGCGGCCCGGCGCAACCGACTGGAGGCGGAGTTTCAGGGGGCGGAAGCCATCGTCTGGGAGGACGATCTGAGAGCGATGGCGGCCGACGACCCGCAGGTGCAGGAGATCCTCGACGCCCAGGTGCGGCTCTTCTGGGCGCGGGAGGCCGCGCGCGTCGGCGAGGTGGCGCAGCTTCGCGAGCGCATCGGGCAGGCGCGGGAAGAGATCGTGGGCCTCCAGGCGCAGGCGTCCTCGCTCGAGGATCAGGCGGCGCTGATCGACCGCGAGCTGCAGGCGCAGCGGACGCTCTTCGACAAGGGCCTGACGCGCCTCGACCGGCTGATGGCCGTCGAGCGCGCGGCCGAGAACCTGGAAGGCCGCTCCGGCGCCGTCGCGGCCTCCATCGCCCGCGCCCGCGGCAGGATCGCGGAGCTGGAGCTGCAGATCCTCCAGGTCGACGCCCGGCGCATCGAGCAGGCGGAGGAGCAAGCCCGCGACAGCCAGGCGCGGGAGAACGAGGTGAGGGAGCGTCTGGCCTCGGCCCAGGGCAGCCTCGGCAACCTGGAGGTGCGCGCGCCGGTCTCGGGCGAGGTGTTCGGGCTCACGGTGTTCGCGCCGCAGGAAGTGGTGCGCCCCGGCGAGCCGATCCTGCAGATCGTGCCGGAGGACGCCGGCCTCGTGGTGATGACGCGCCTCAACCCTATCGACGTGGACCAGGTCTATCCGGGGCAGGAGGCGAAGCTCCGCTTCTCGGCCTTTCCCGCGCGTGAGACGCCGGAGTTCGACGGCCACGTGGTGCGGGTCTCGGCGGACGCGGTGCGCGATGCCGAGAGCGGGATCTCCTGGTACGAGGTCGAGCTGGCGATGGCGGGGCCGGCCGGGGACGACGGGGCAGGGAGCGGCGCGGCGCAGGCGGCGGAGGCGCCGGGCTCCAGCCGTCTCGCCGGCCATCTGGTGCTGACCCCCGGCATGCCGGTGGAGGCCCATATCCGCACCGAGGAACGCTCGGTCATGAGCTTCCTCGTCAAGCCGGTGACGGACTTCTTCTACCGCTCCATGCGCGAGGAGTGAGCGGCGCGGCAGGCGGATGAACGAGGTCCCGGACGACCCCTCCATCGAGATCTCCCTCGCCAACGACCTGCGGGAGATCGCCGCCGCCGCGGCCAAGATCGACGCCTTCTGCGAGTCTCACACGCTCGCGTCGCAGATCGCCTACGCCGTCAATCTCGCCATCGACGAAATCCTGACCAACACCATCAGCTACGGTTATGACGACGAGGAATCGCACCGTATCGAGCTTATCGTGAGGCTGGAAGGCGAGACCCTCGTCGTGGTGATCGTGGACGACAGCCGCGCCTTCGACCCCTCGCTCGCGCGGCAGCCCGACCTCGATGCCTCCATCGAGGATGGCGACCTCGGTGGGCTCGGTCTCTACCTCGTGCAGCAGATGATGGACGGCGTCGCCTATCAGCGCACCGAGGGCTGCAACGTGGTCACGCTGACCAAGAATACCGCCGCCGACGAGGCCCCGCCGCCGCACTGACGCCGCGCCGTCAGGCGGCGTTCGACCATCGCTCCGATCACGCGAATTCGGCTCGGATGCCTGCTCTTCTGGTATAAGCTGCGATTATGCGTATTATGAGTATTCTGTATTAGAATTTATCATATCGGAATTACATACTGGCTCCCGTAACCGAGCATCGCGTCAAGGTGCGAACCGGTTGCAGGCGTGGAGACAGGCAGGTTTCACAAAGATGGTGCCTCGACAGAAGGCGGTCGGGGCGAGCTAGGGGACGAGACCGATGGCTGACGACAAAGAGAACACGATAGTGGTCCAGGTCGGCGATTCGAGCGACGAGAATCGCCAGGGCGGCGCCGGCATCGACATCATGGACTTGGGCGGCGGCGACGACACCGCGAACACCGGCGGCGGGTTCATGAACGTCAACCTCGGCGGCAGCGGCGCCGACAACCTCACCTCCCAGGGCGTCCTCGACTTCGTGCTGGGCGGTTCCGGCGACGACACGATCACGGCGACCGGCTACTTCGCCATCATCCGCGGCGGCAGCGGCGACGACACCATCTACGGTGCCGACCGCTCCGGTTCCGTGGATTTTCTGTACGGCGACGACGGCGCCGACACCATCTACGGCAGAGCCGGCACCGACTACATCTACGGCGGCGAGGGCGCCGACACCATCGATGGCGGCGCGGGCGGCGACAAGATCGTCGGCGGCGCCGGCGACGACACGCTCATCGGCGGCACCGGCGCCGACACCTTCTATTTCTGGGAGGGTCACGGCACCGACACGATCAAGGACTTCAGCACTGCCGACGGCGACAAGATCAACCTGATCGCCTTCGACAAGACCATCACCTGGGATCAGGTGAGCGCGAAGATCACGACGGTCACCGACCCCAACGACGACACCATCGTGACCGGCGTGCAGATCGACCTCAGCGACTGGGGCGGCGGCACGGTCATCCTGGACGGCATCACCTCGGTCTCCGACCTGACCGAGGACATGTTCGTCCTCAACCAGCTCGTAGGCACCGACGAAGAGGACGACGAGCTGGTCGGCGGCGACAGCGACGACACCCTGACCGGGGGGAAGGGGGCGGACACCTTCTTCTTCCTCGAGAGCAGTGGCGACGACACGATCACCGACTTCAGCACCACCGAGGGCGACAAGATCGACCTGACCGGGTTCGACGCCTCGATCACCTGGGAGCAGCTGCAGGCGGCGATGACGGACGTCGAGGACGATACCTCCACGACGGACGTCGACGAATCGGGCACGAAGATCGACCTCAGCGCTTACGGCGGTGGCACGATCACCTTGCGGGGCGTCGCGTCGTCCGACCTGACCGAGGATATGTTCGTTCTCGACACGCTCCACGGCGAAGACGATGAGGACGATCACATCGTCGGCGGCACCAGCGACGACACGATGTCGGGCGGGACCGGCGCCGATACCTTCTACTTCTACGAGGGTCACGGCGCCGACACGATCACCGACTTCAGCACCACCGAGGGTGACGTGATCGACCTGACCGGCCTGGGCGGGACGATCACCTGGGCGGAGCTGCAGGCGGCGATGACGGCCGTCGAGGACGATTCCACTACGACCGATGTCGACGAATCGGGAACGAAGATCGACCTCAGCGACTTCGGCGGCGGCTCGGTCACGCTGGAGGGCGTAACCTCCACCGACCTGACCGAGGACATGTTCGATCTGCCCACCGGCGGCACGATCAATTTCGTCGTCGGCAACAGCGACGACAATACCTACGCGGGCAGCCGGGACGCGGACCGCATCTTCGGCGCGGAAGGCGACGACACCATCGGCGGCGGCGCCGGCGACGACCACCTCTTCGGTGGCGAGGGCGCCGACACGCTCACCGGCGGCGAAGGCAACGACCTGCTGATGGGCGGCGAGGGCGACGACACGCTCAGCGGCGGCACAGGCGAGGACATTCTGGTCGGCGGCGAGGGCGACGACGAACTCACCGGTGGCGACGCCGCCGATACCTTCGTGTTCGGCGAGGACAGCGGCGACGACACGATCACCGACTTCGATACCAGCAAGGACAAGATCCATCTGACGAGCTTCTCCGCGACCGTCGCCTGGGACGACCTGAGCACGAAGATCACGACGGTCACCGACGAGAACAGCGTGGTGACCGGGCTGCAGATCGATCTCAGCGACTACGGCGGCGGCACGATCACCCTGGAGGGCATCACGTCGGTCTCCGACCTGACCGCCGATCACTTCGTGCTGGATCGGATCGTCGGCGCCGACGATTCGGACGACACGCTCCAGGGCGGGACCAGCGACGACACCATGACCGGCGGCACCGGTTCCGACACCTTCGTGTTCAACGAGAAGAGCGGCGACGACACGATCACCGATTTCAGCACCGCCGACGACAAGATCGACCTGACCCCCTTCGCCTCCTCGGTCACGTGGGCGGAGTTGAGCGGGAAGATCACGGCGATCGAGGACGACCCCTCGACGACCGACATCGACGAATCGGGCACGAAGATCGACCTGAGCGACTTCGGCGGCGGCACGATCACGCTGCGGGGAGTCACCTCGACCGACCTCACCGCCGCCCATTTCATCCTCGACGACTACGCCGGCACCGACGGCGACGACACCATCGAGGGCGGCACCACCGACGACAGGCTGACCGGCGGCACCGGCGCAGACCGCTTCGTGTTCAACGCCGACAGCGGCGACGACACGGTCACGGACTTCACCCCCGGCACCGACAAGATCGACCTGAGCGCGTTCGCCAGCGTCACGACAGTCAACGACCTGGCCCTCTATCAGTACGGCGGCGACTTCGTGATCGACCTCTCCGCACACGGCGGGGGCTCGGTCACGCTCCAGGGGGTCTCGGCCAGCAACATGAGCGTGTCGGACTTCATCTTCTACCAGAACACCTACACCGGCACCGCCGCGGCCGAGACCCTGGAGGGCGGCGCGGGCGACGACACGATCACCGGCCTCGGCGGCGACGACACGCTGACGGGCAACGCCGGCGCCGACACGTTCGTCTTCGCCACGGGCCACGGCAGCGACACGATCACCGACTTCGCCGACGGTGAAGACATGATCGACCTGAGCGCGTTCACCGGCATTACGGGCTTCGGCGATCTGACCGTCGCGCAGAGCGGCAGCGATACCGTCATCACGGTACCGGGCGGGGGCACCATCACGCTTCAGGGCTTCACCTCGACCGACCTGGATGAGACGGACTTCGTGTTCTACGACGGGACGAGCATGGACGATCAGCAGGACGGCCTGTAGGCCCGGCGCCGCTGTCGGCGGACACCGATGCCTCTGCGTCGGACGGTGACCGTTCCAGATCCGCCGCACACGAGTGCGCGAGCCATTTTGAAATCGCTATATGATAATACGATTCATACGATAGACTATTTTGATACTCGCCCTCGCCGTTGGCCGGCGCAGGCGGGCGTGACGGGAGAACAGGAGCGCTGCTAGGGAGCACGGGGCGAGCAGGGTTCAGCGCATTCCCGGCCTCGGCGATTTGCCGCCGGGGCGAGCTGAGGGACGAGACCGATGGCTGACGACAGGAATACCGCAACGGTCTATGTGGGCGACTCGGGAGACGAGGATCACCAGGGCAGCGCCGGCATCGACATCATGGATCTCGGCGGCGGCGACGACGAGGGCGACGGCGGCGGCGGCTTCAATATCGTTCTCGGCGGCAGCGGGGCGGACGACATCACGGGCTCGGGCAGCCTCAACGTCCTGCTCGGCGGCTCCGGCGACGACACGATCACCGTAGAGGGCTTCTGCGCCATCGTCCGGGGCGGCAGCGGCAACGACACCATCTACGGCCTCGACAACGCATGGTCCATGGAGTCGCTGCGCGGCGACGGCGGCAACGACACCATCTACGGCCGCGGCGGCTGGGACACCATCTACGGCGGCGCGGGCAACGACGTCATCGACGGCGGCGCGGGCCGGGACAAGATCGTCGGCGGCGCGGGCGACGACACGCTCACCGGCGGCAGCGGCGCCGACATCTTCTATTTCTGGGAGGATCACGGCACCGACACGATCACCGATTTCAACGTCGCCGAAGACAAGATCCACCTGCGCTGCTTCGACAAGACCATCACCTGGGATCAGGTGAGCACGAAGATCACGACGGTCACGGACGAGAACAGCGTCGTGACCGGCGTGCAGATCGACCTCAGCGACTGGGGCGGCGGCACGGTCATCCTGGAGGGCATCACGTCGGTCTCCGACCTGACCGAGGACATGTTCTATCTCAACACGATCGCGGGCGGCGACGGCGCCCAGAAGATCTACGGCGGCACCGACGACGACACGATGTCGGGCGGGGCCGGGGCCGACACCTTCTACTTCTACGAGGGTCTCGGCGACGACACGATCACCGATTTCAGCACCACCGACGGCGACAAGATCCACCTGACCTGCTTCGACGCCTCGATCACCTGGGAGCAGCTACAGGCGGCGATGACGGACGTCGAGGACGATACGAGCACGACCGACGTCGACGAATCGGGCACGAAGATCGACCTCAGCGCTTACGGCGGCGGCACGATCACGCTCCGGGGCGTCGCGTCGTCCGACCTGACCGAGGACATGTTCGTCCTCGACACGCTCCACGGCGAGGACGACTCCAACGACCGCATCAAGGGCGGCACCAGCGACGACACGATGTCGGGCGGGACTGGCGCCGATACCTTCTACTTCTACAAGGGCCACGGCGACGACACGATCACCGACTTCAGCACGACCGAAGGCGACATCATCAACCTGAACTGCCTCGGCGGCGAGATCACCTTTGCAGACATTCAGGCGGCAATGACGGACGTCGCCGACGATACGACCACGATGGACGTGGACGAGACCGCCACCGTCATCGACCTCAGCGCCTGGGGCGGCGGCTCGATCACGCTGGAGGGCGTCACGTCCACCGACCTCACCGCGAGCATGTTCAGTCTGCCCGGCGGCGGCACCACGCGATACGTCGTCGGCAACAGCGAGGATGAGACCCTCACGGGCAGCCACGGCAGCGACCTCATGTTCGGCGAGGAAGGCGCCGACACCATCAGCGGCGGCGGCGGCAACGACCGGCTGTTCGGCGGCGAGGGCGACGACACGATCGACGGAGGCGAAGGCGACGATTGGATATTGGGCGGCGAGGGCGCCGACACCCTCACCGGCGGCGCAGGCGAGGACACGCTGATCGGCGGCGAGGGCGACGATACGCTCACCGGCGGCACGGGCGCCGACACCTTCGTCTTCGGCGAGGACAGCGGCGCCGACACGATCACGGACTTCGACACCGCCAACGACAAGATCCACCTGACGTCTCTGGCCGAGACCATCACCTGGAGTCAGCTAAGCGCGAAGATCACGGCGGTCGAGGACGACACGACCACGACGGAAGTCGACGAGTCCGGCACCAGCATCGATCTCTCCGATTGGGGCGGCGGCACGATCTTCCTGCAGGGCGTCACCTCCACCGACCTGACCGCCAATCACTTCGAGCTGGATCGGATCGTAGGCGCCGACGATTCGGACGATACGCTCCAGGGCGGGACCAGCGACGACACCATGACCGGCGGCACCGGCTCCGACATCTTCGTGTTCAACGCGAAGAGCGGCGACGACACGATCACCGACTTCACCGACGGAGACGACACCATCGATCTCAGCGCCTTCGACGACATCTCGGCCTTCACGGACCTGGACGGAAAGATCTCGCAGAGCGGAAGCGACACCGTGATCGATCTCGGCGATTTCGGCGGCGGCACCATCACGCTGGAGGGCTTCACATCGACCGATCTCTCGGCTGACGACTTCGCCTTCTAGCCCGCATCTTTCGGCCCCGGTTGCGCGGAATAATTCCGGTTAAGGGTCGGCGCCCGCGGCGGAACCCGCTCGGCCGGCCAGGGGAGCACCGAATACCCCACGCATCCTTCCCACGGATGATATGCGCGCGCGGCATAAGGGCTGCTTATGCCTCTAATGAGAATTCGGTATTGGACCCGATTGCCGCGCTCGGGCACCTTCCTCCGCATGGCTGAGCGCCGTCAAAGAACACGGCCCGGCAAAGCGCAAACGAGAGACCGGGCCCCGACCGGTACGCGGGCCCAGCGAGGGGGGACGGCTGCCTCCAGCGATTGGAGGCGGTCGTCCCTGATTCCGACCGCGTCTTGAGCATCGGCCGCCTCCGCTAGGCCGGGGCACGTCGCCCCGCATAACCGCGTGCGCGACTCTCAGTGCGGACGGGAGGAGCCGGAAAAGCTCTCGGCGGTGAAGCGGAAGACGCGGAGGCTGTCCGACCAGTGGTCGGGCGCGAGGCCGGCCTTGCGCTTGAGCTGCCTCACGAACTGCGCAGGCCTGGGGACCTGCCTCCAGACGCTGGGTAGAAACAGCCCGCGGCGCTCGCCTTCCTGCAGGATCAGGCCGTCGCGGTCCGGCCTGAGCTGGCGCAGGAGGTCGGCCTCGTCCGCGCACCGGATCGGCCGCGGGGTCGAGAGCACCGAGATGCCGAGCCGGGCCGCGGCGACCCCCTCCTTCGTCATGGGGCCGAAGCGCGGGTCCTCGAAGCCGGCCTTGTAGGCGTTGGCGACGACGTCGCGCAGCAGCGGCTGTCGCGCTCTCACCGAGCCCCAGCAGCCCCTCAGCTTGTCCCCGATCCTGACCGTGACGAAGGAGGCCCGCATTGCGGTCAGCGCCGGCGAGAGGCCCGAGCCCAGCGTCGCGCGCATGGCCCGGCCGTTATCGGCGCCGAAGGCCAGGGACGCGCGCGCGGCATCCAGCAGCCGGGCCCGGTCGCCGTCGGCAAGCCGCGCCGTGTCGGCATACTCCATGGCGAAGGCGCCGTAGCCCACCACGCGGTCCTTGCTCCCGCTCGTGTCGCCGGAATTGCGGACGTCGAGCGCGGTGACCCGCAGGTCGAGCGCCTGTGCACGCTTGAGTGCCCCGCCCAGCCCCCGGTGGCCGCAGGCGCGCTCACCGTCGATCTTCTCCGGCCGCATGAGCTCGATCAGCTTCGCCGTGCCCGTGTCCATCTGGCGCGCCGTGTCGTAGTCATGGAAGTGCGAGAGGTCCGTCGAGACCAGGATCAGCGTCTCCGGCCCGCCCCAGAGCCTCTCCAGCACGCCTGCCACGTCGTCCTCGCGCGCATCGCCCACGAGAATCGGCACGATTGCGGCATCGCCCAGCACCCGCTGCAGGAAGGGGATCTGCACCTCCAGGCTGTGCTCCTGGGCAAAGGCCCTATCGGCGACACGGACGTGGGGGAGGGCGAGCAGGGGCTCGATCGCCGGCCAGTCGACCGGGACGGTGCCGAGCGGTGACGCCCAGGCCGCAGCGGACGTGGTCGCCATGCCCGCGAAGCCCGCGCGGTGCGCGGGCCCCAGCATCACCACGCACCTGATCCGGTCGCTCCGCGCGGCGAGCGGCGCATAGGCGGTGCCGGCGATGGCGCCGGAATAGACGTGGCCCGCGTGGGGCGCCACGATCACCTTGGCTTCTCCCGGCGGCGAAGGCCGGGCGCCTTCGAGAGAGCGCGTCACCAGGTTGGCGCATGCGTCCGCTTCGGCGGGATAGAACATGCCGGCGACCTCCGGCGGCCGCACGGTTGAGGGTTCGGACGTGCTAGGCATGGCGGATCGTTACCGTGCGCGTCGCGCTATGTCGTCCAATACCGAATTCTCATTATTACGATAAGGAACATTAACCCCCCGGACGTGTAGCGCCAACCGCTGCGGCGCCTCCACGCACGATCCGGGCGCGGCGCAGGCAGCGCTTGTGCATGCCCGCCCCGCTCCCGTATCAGAGGGCGAGGAGCGTGGAGGCGCCCATGAGCGCGGCAGAGAACCCTGCGCCCCCGATGCTGCACGAGACCCGCCCGCCCGCCATCCGCGGCCGGGGCCCCATCGTGCCGACCGAGCACTGGTCGATGCTGAATGACGGGCGCGTGCAGTGCGAGATGTGCCCGCGTCTCTGCAAGCTCAGGGAGGGCGCGCGCGGGCTCTGCTTCGTCCGCGCCCGCGAGAACGACCGCATCGTCCTGACCACCTACGGCCGCTCCTCGGGCTTCTGCATCGACCCCATCGAGAAGAAGCCTCTCAACCACTTCCTGCCTGGCACGCCGGTGCTCTCCTTCGGCACCGCCGGCTGCAACCTCGCCTGCAACTTCTGCCAGAACCACGACATCTCGAAGAGCCGCGACATGGACCTGGTGCAGGCCGAGGCGCAGCCCGAGACCATCGCGCGCGAGGCCGAGCGGCTCGGCTGCCGCTCCGTCGCCTTCACCTACAACGATCCCGTGATCTTCCACGAGTACGCGGCCGACATCGCCGCCGCGTGCCGCGCGCGCGGGGTGAAGACGGTCGCGGTGACCGCGGGCTACGTCACCGAGCGCGCACGCGCCGACTTCTTCCGCGGCATCGACGCCGCCAACGTGGATCTCAAGGCGTTCACCGAGGACTTCTACCGCACCGTCACCAAGGGCCACCTGCAGCCGGTGCTGGACACGCTCCTCTACCTGAAGCACGAGACCGACATCTGGTTCGAGATCACCACCCTCGTGATCCCCGGCGAGAACGACTCCGAGCGTGAGATCGACACCATGTGCGCCTGGGTGGTGGAGAACCTCGGCACAGACGTGCCCATGCACTTCAGCGCCTTCCACCCCGACTACCGCATGCTCGACAAGCCCCGCACCCCGGCAGACACGCTCGCGATGGCGCGGCAGGTCGCGATGCGGAACGGCGTGCGCTACGCCTACACCGGCAACGTCCACGATCTCGGCCGGCAATCGACCTACTGCCATGTCTGCGGCACCCGCACCATCGGCCGCGACTGGTACGAGCTTTCCGACTGGCGGCTCGACGAGCGCGGCGCCTGCACCGTGTGCGGCACGCGGACCGCCGGCGTCTTCGACGGCCCGCCCGGCGACTGGGGCAGGAAGCGCCGGCCGGTGAGGCTGAGGTGATGCGGATTGGCGGGCCTTGATTGCTGACCCTTCGTCCGTATATTGTCCGTACAAAGAGCCGAAGGTGGAGCGAGCCATGCCGACGACGGCGGCACCGCGCGAGGAGCGCATCGAGCTTCGGGCAACCAGGGAGGAAAAGCGGCTGCTGACCGCCGCTGCCGCTCACGAGCGCCTGGACCTCACCAGCTTCGTCATGCGCAATGCGCTCCCCGCCGCGCGCGCGGTGGTGGAGCAGGCGGAGCGCATCGTCCTCTCCCGGCGCGACAGCGAGCGCGTGCTGGCATTGCTGGAGAAGCCGCCCGCGCCCACTCCCGCTCTGATGGAAGCCGCGCGGCGGCGTGCTGCACGCACCTGAGCCCGTTGCCGGATTGGCGGGAAGAGCCCATCGGCCGCCATCACGACCGCAAACGCTTCGATTGCGGGGTTGAGAACCTCAACAGCTATCTTCGCCGCTATGCTCGGCAGAACCACGCGTCGGGCGGTGCCAAGACGTTCGTTGCCGCATCCGTGGCGGAGCCGGCCCGCATTCTGGGCTTCTACACGATCAGCCCGGGCGCCATCGCCTTCGCCGACGTGCCCGAGAAGGTGACCCGAACCCTCGGCCGCTACGACGTGCCGGTCTTCCGGCTGGGTCGTCTGGCTGTGGATCGGTCCGTGCAGCGCCAGGGGCTCGGCGGCGACCTGTTGCTGTCAGCCGGCGCGCGGGCTCTTGCCGTTGCAACGGAAGTGGGCGGCATCGCGCTTGCCATCGATGCGAAGGACCGGGGCGCCGTGCGGTGGTACGAGCGGTTCGGCGCCGTTCCCCTGCTGGACGATCCGCTCAAGCTCGTGCTTCCCCTCGCCGTCATCGCCGAGGCACTGTATGGAGGGTCGTCGCCGGCCGCCGGATAGGTCTCGTGCGCCCGGCCCGGGCCCCCTTACGTCAGGAAGGCCACACCATGACGCTCACCGCCAACTGGTCCTATCCCACCGCCATCCGCTTCGGCGCGGGCCGCGTCGCCGAGCTGCCGGCCGCCTGCGCCGACGCCGGCATCGAGCGACCGCTCCTGGTGACCGATCGCGGGCTGGCCTCGCTGCCCATGACGGGGGCCACGCTCGACGTGCTGGAGGCTGGTGGGCTCGGCCGCGCGGTCTTCGGCGAGGTCGATGCCAACCCCACCGAGAAGAACCTCGATGCCGGCGTGGCCGCCTACCGCGCGGGCGACCATGACGGCGTCGTCGCCTTCGGCGGCGGGTCCGCGCTCGATCTCGGCAAGATGGTCGCCTTCATGGCCGGTCAGACCCGCCCGGTTTGGGACTTCGAGGACGTGGGCGACTGGTGGACCCGCGCCGATGCGGACGCCATCGCGCCCACGGTGGCCGTCCCCACCACCGCCGGCACGGGGTCGGAGGTGGGCCGCGCCAGCGTCATCACCAACTCCGCAACGCACGTGAAGAAGATCATCTTCCACCCCAAGGTGCTGCCCGTGGTGGTGATCGCCGACCCGGCGCTTACGGTCGGCATGCCGAAGCCGATCACGGCCGGCACGGGCATGGACGCCTTCGCCCACTGCCTGGAGGCCTACTGCTCGCCCTTCTACCACCCCATGGGCCAGGGCATCGCGTTGGAGGGGATGCGCCTCGTCCACGAGAACCTCTGCCGCGCCTACGCCGACGGCAGCGACCTCGAGGCGCGCGCCCACATGATGTCGGCCGCCAGCATGGGCGCCACGGCGTTTCAGAAGGGCCTCGGCGCGATCCACGCGCTGAGCCACCCGGTGGGCGCGGTGTTCGACACCCACCACGGCACCACCAACGCCTGCGTCATGCCCTACGTGCTCGACATGAACCGCCCTGCGGTGGAGGAGCGCCTCACCCAGGCCGCCGCCTACCTCGGCCTCAAGGGCGGCTACCCCGCCCTCCACGAGCGTGTGCTGGAACTCCGCGAGACCTTGCGCATCCCCAAGACCCTCAGCGAAATGGGCGTCACCCCCGACCGCCTCGACGACCTCACCCGAATGGCCCTCGACGACCCCACAGCCGGCGGCAACCCGGTCCCCATGACGGCCGAGAACACCCGCAAGCTGCTGGAGGCGTGTTTCTAAGTTCCCGCTTTCGGCAGAACACGCGTTCGGTCTGCCATCGCTCGCGCCTTCGAGACGGTGCCTTCAGAACGATCAACGATGTAGACCCGCCGCACCCGTTTGCCAAGGGCCGCGCCGCGCCGCTACCGTGGCGGGGATGCCGGCAGCGCCGCCAGACAAGAACAACACCCCACGAGGCGGCGCGCCGGGTGACGGCGCGGCCGATGCGGGCCGCCTGCGCGGGCGGGCGCTCATCGTGCCGACGCTGCTGCTGCTCCTCGGCGGCATCTCCTACGGCGGCATCTTCTCGGCCAACAAGCTCGCGGCCGGCGTCTCGTTCCCCGTCTTCGCCTACACCTTCTGGATCGCGCTCTTCGCCGGCCTCGCGCTGCTGATCGTGGGCGCCGTCAGCGGCAACCTGCCGCCGGTGAGCCGCGCGCACCTGCTGCAATACCTCCGCCTTGCGCTGCTCGCGGTGATGCTGCCGGTGCTGGCGACCGCGTTCGCCGCGCGCGAGCTGCCCGCCGGCGTCATCACCCTGGTGCTCACGCTCGTGCCGGGGCTCACGTACCTCATGTCATTCGCCATGCGGCTCGAGCGTTTCGAGGCGCTGAGCCTCGCAGGACTCGCGCTCGGCGCGGGCGGGGTGCTGCTCATCGTGCTGCCCGAGCAGAGCCTGCCCGAGGCCGGCGCCTGGGTCTGGATGCTGGTGGCGCTGGTGGCGGCCGTCGCGGCGGCCGGCTCCAACGTCGTCGCCGCCGCCTATCGCCCGCCGCAGACCCGCTCGCTCGCGCTCGCCTGCGGCATCCTGCTCGCCGCCGCTGTCGTCATGCTGCCGGTGATGCTGGCGGCGGACGGCCCCTTCCTCTTCGCCGACGCGGGCTGGCACGGCATCGCCGGCATGGCCTGGGCCGCGGCGATCCACTGCGTCACCTTCTACTGCTTCCAGGAGGTGACGCGGCGGGCCGGCGCGGTCTTCTTCGCGCAGTTCAACTATCTGGTGGTCGCCGCCGGCATCTTCTGGGCGCTGATCATCTTCGACGAGACCCTCGGCCTCTGGGTGTGGGCGGCGCTCGCCTGCATGGTCGTCGGCCTCTGGCTCGTCAACACGGGCGCCCGGCGGCGCTCGCTCGGAGCCTCGCCGTCGTGAGCGGCGCCAAGGCGCTGGCGGCTCCGCCTGCTACAATCCGCCGCACATAAAGATCCTGGAGGCAAGCGGTGCGCGCAATCTTCTTCGACTGTCCTTCCTTCCTGGCCGAGCTTTACGACGACGAGCTGCGGGCCATCGTCCCCGACCTCGCCATGACGATCGACGACGTGCCGGGGGACGACGTGGCGGCCTACGTGGGCGATGCCGTCGGCGTCATCAACGACCACACCTACATGACCGAGGAGGTGCTCGCCGCCTGCCGCGCGCTCAAGGTCATCGTCTTCATGGGCACGGGCGCGTCGAGCTACATCGACGTGGACGCAGCGGAGCGTCTCGGCATCGAGGTGCGCACCATCAAGGGTTACGGCGACGTCACGGTGGCCGAGCACGCGCTTGCGCTTATGTTCGACTGCGGCCGCCAGACGGCGCGGATGGACCGCGCGCTCCGCTTGGGCTCCTGGCGCACGCTGGATGGCGTCGAGTTCGCAGGCAAGACCTTGGGCGTGGTCGGCACCGGCGGCGTCGGCCGCGAGATGGTGCGCCTGGGTGCCGGCATCGGCATGAACGTCATCGCCTGGAACCGGAGCGGCGTGCCTCCCGGCCTTTCCTGCACCGCAGCCGAGAGCCTCGACGACCTGCTGGCGGAGGCCCACGTGGTCTCGCTCCATCTCGGCCTCAACGACGAGACCAGGGGCATGATCGACGCGCGCCGCCTCGCCCTCCTGCGCCCCGACGCCATGCTCATCAACACCGCCCGCGGCGCGGTCATCGACGAGGCGGCGCTGATCGAGGTCCTGAAGGGCGGCAGGATCCGCGCGGCCGGCCTCGACGTCTTCGCCGACGAGCCCATCGACGGCTCGCATCCCCTGGCGGCGCTGGAGAACGTCACGCTCACGCCCCATGCCGCCTTCATGACCGCCGAGGCCTCCTACCGCCTGCTGCGGATGGCGCTGGAGCTGATGCGGGATGCGCTGGAGGGCCTGGGCCTGCCCGCGCCCGTCGACGGCGCGGGCGCCGGCACGTGAGCGAGGCGCCGGCCCGAAGCCGCCTCGGGGTCGACGTCGGCGGCACGTTCACCGACCTGCTGCTGGTGGATCAAGCCTCCGGCGGCATGCGCATCGCCAAGGTGCCGTCGACGCCCGCCGACCAGTCAGACGGTTTCATGGCGGGCCTTGCCGCCCTCGGCGCGGCGGCGGACGGCTTCGAGACGGTGGTCCACGGCACCACCGTCGGCACCAACGCGGTGCTGGAGCGCAAGGGCGTGCGCTGCGCCCTCGTCACCACCCGAGGCTTCCGCGACACGCTGGAGCTCGGCCGCCGCACCCGGCCCAACCCGTGGGGCATGTTCGGCAGCTTCGAGCCCATCGTGCCGCGCGAGCGCCGCTTCGAGGTGACGGAGCGGATCGACGCCTCGGGCGGTGTCGTGACCCCGCTGGACGAGGGCGAGGTGAGGGAGGCGGCCCTGGCGGCGCGCGCGGCAGGGGCGGAAGCTCTCGTCATCCACTTCATCCACGCCTACCTCAACCCCGATCATGAGCGCCGCGCCGGCGACATCGCGCGCGAGGTCTGGCCCGACGTGCCCATCACGCTCGGCTCCGACATCCTGCGCGAGGTGCGCGAGTTCGAGCGCGGCAGCACGGCCGCGCTCAACGGCTACATCCAGCCCATCATGACCCGCTATCTCGACCGCATCGCGGCCCGGCTCAAGGCTGGCGCGGTCGAGTCCGAGCTGCTGGTGATGCAGGGCAACGGCGGCATGATGACCGCCGGCATCGCGGGCGAGAAGGCGGTGCAGACGGTCATGTCCGGGCCCGCCGCCGGCGTCATCGCCGCCGCGCGTCTGGGTGCCGCCGCCGGCTTCCCCAACCTCATAAGCTGCGACATGGGCGGCACCAGCTTCGACATCGCCATCGTGCGCGGCGGGGTGCCGGCCACGACGACGGAGAAGGACATCGCCTACGGCATGCCGCTCCGCGTGCCGATGGTGGACATCCAGACCATCGGCGCGGGCGGCGGCAGCATCGCGCGGGTGGACGAGGGCGGCATCCTGCGCGTCGGACCCGAGAGCGCCGGCGCCGCGCCGGGGCCGATCTGCTACGGCCGGGGCGGGCGCGAGCCCACGGTGACCGACGCCAACCTGCTGCTCGGCCGCATCGATGCGGGCGCCATCGGCGGCCTCGACAGCCCACCCGATATCGACGAGGTGCGCCGCATCGTCCGCGAGAGGATCGGCGCGCCGCTGGGCCTCGACGAGACGGAGGCCGCCGCAGCGATCCTGCAGGTCGTGGACCACCAGATGGCGGGCGCGGCGCGGCTCGTCTCCGTGGACAAGGGCCACGACCCCCGCGACTTCGCCCTCTTCGCCTTCGGTGGCGCAGGCCCCATGCACGCGACCGCCATCGCCCGCGAACTCGGCGTGCCCCACGTCCTGGTGCCGCGCTTCCCCGGCATCACGTCGGCGCTCGGCTGCGTGCTGGCCGACGTGCGCCACGACTTCGTCCGCACCCTGCACCAGCCGCTGGAGGAGGTGAATGCGGCAGAGGCCGATCGTATCCTGGCGGACCAGGCGGCAGAGGGCCGGGCGCTGCTGGCGGAGGAGGGGGGCACCGTCACCGCCGTGGAGGTGGAGCACGAGGCGGACCTCTTCTACCGTGGCCAGAGTCACGTCTTCCGCGTGCCCGTGGGCGAGGGGGGCTTCGACGGGCCCGCGGTGCGCGATGCGTTCGCCGCGCTCTATCGCGAGCGCTTCGATATCGTGCTGCCGGAGATGCAGCCGATCCTGGTCAACCTGCGGACCACCGTCTGCGGCATCCGCCCGCCGCTCGACCTCACGCTCGCGCCGGAGGAGGGCTCGGCGACACTGGAGTCGGCGCTGATCGAGACCCGCCCGGTCCATGTCGGCGGCGCCTGGGCGGAGACGCCGGTCTACCGGCGCGAAGCCCTGCCCGGCGATGCCGTGATCCAGGGCCCCGCCGTCATCCAGCAGCTCGACACCACGATCCTGGTCGAGCCCGGCTCCGAGGCCCGCGCGGACGCCCTAGGCAACCTCGTGCTCACCGTGCCGAGGGCAGCGGAGGAGGCGGGAGAGGGGGCCGAGCGCGATCTCGACCCGGTCACGCTTGCGGTGATCGAGAGCGGCCTCCAGCAGGTCGCGAGCGAGATGGACCTGGTGCACCAGCGCACCTCGTTCTCGCCGGTGATCTCCGAGGCCTACGATCGCTCCAACGGCATCTACGATCCCCGGACCGGCCAGATCATCGCGCAGGGCGAGCTTGGGCTCCCCATCTTCCTCGGCGTCATGCAGTCGACCACGCAGGCCGTGATCGAGGCGCGCGACGACCTGGAACCCGGCGACATCGTGCTGGTCAACGACCCCTACTTCGGCGGCACCCACCTGATGGACGTCAAGATGGTGCGGCCGTTCTTCTACAAGGGCAGGCTCTGGGCCTGCCTCTCCAACACTGGCCACTGGCCCGATACCGGCGGCATGGTGCCGGGCGGCTTCCCCTCGCAGGCGACCGAGATCCAGCAGGAGGGGCTGCGGCTCCCGCCGGTCAAGCTGCACCGGCGTGGCCAGCTCGACGACGACATCATGCAGATCGTGCTCGCCAACATTCGCGTGCCGGAGGAGCGCATCGGCGACATCCGCGCCCAGATCGGCGCGCTCTCCGTGGGCGAGCGGCGGCTGACCCAGCTCCTGGACAAGCACGGCGAGGCCACGGTCAACGCCGCCATCGAGGCCCTCAAGGAACGCTCGGAGCGCCGCATGCGCGCCCACATCGCTTCCGTGCCCGACGGCGAGTACGTCTTCTCCAGCTACATGGATTCCGACGGCGTCGACGATAAGGCGCTGGAGGTGCGGGCGCGCGTCGTCGTGGCGGGCAGCGACCTCGCGGTGGATTTCCAGGGCTCCAGCCCGCCCTGCCGGGGGCCGGTGAACTCGGTCTGGGCGACGACGCTCGCCTCGGTCTACTGCGCCATCAAGCACACCTTCCCGGACGTGCCGATCAACGCCGGCTGCTTCCGCCCCATCGCGGTCGAGCCGCCCCACGGCACCTTCCTTTATGCGGAGTACCCGCGGCCCGTATCCGGCTGCGCAGCCGAGACGGCGCAGCGCATCATGGAGGCGGTGTTCGGCGCGCTCGGCCAGGCCATGCCGGAGCGCATGTTCGCAGCCCCCGCCGGCACCAGCGGCAACTTCAGCCTCGGCGGCGAGGACCCGGCCGAGGGCCGGCGCTACGTCATGTACATCTTCTCGGGCGGCGGCTACGGCGGCTGGTGGGCGGACGACGGCCTCACCAACGGCTGCTCGTCCGTCGGCATCTCCAAGACCCAGCCGGCGGAGATCCTGGAGCAGCACTACCCCATCCTGTTCGAGGAATACGCGCTGCGCGAGGGCTCGGGCGGCGCCGGGCGGCATCGAGGCGGCTTCGGCGTGAGCTACCGCGTCCGCCTGCTCAGGGGCGAGGCCAAGGCGTCGTTCATGATGGATCACGGCCGCACCGGCCCGCACGGTCTCGCGGGCGGCCTGCCCGGCGCGGTCAACCGCATCGAGGTCCGCCGCGGCAACCAGGTGGAGGAGCCCCCGCATCTCTCCAAGGGCGAGGGCTATCACCTGGCGCCCGGGGATACGGTGCAGGTGCGCACGCCGGGCGGCGGCGGGCTCGGCGACCCGCGCACGCGTGCGCGCTCCCGCGTCGCCGCCGACCTCAGCCGCGGCTATCTCACCGAAGCCCAGGCGCTGAGCGACTACGGCTACGACCCCGGCGCGGACGAAGCGGCAGAGTAGCGGGGCGAGGTTCTGCTGAGGCGCGTTACGGCGCGGCCCGGCTCTCGCCGTGGGGGCGAACCCGAGCGCGTATGTCGTTGCCGTTCTCGATCAACGCCTTGGAGAGCTCGTAGGTCTTCTGGGCATTCATCCAGAAGTCCGGGCTCTGGCCGAAATAGGTGCCGAGCGCGATTGCAGTCTCCGCACTCACGCCACGGCGTTCGTGGACGATCTCGTGCAGCCGGGTCGAGGGCAGGCCGCTGTCGCGCGAGACGCCGTGAACGGTCAGCCCCATCTCCTCGATCTGCTCGCGCAGGAGGGCACCGGGGTGCGTCGCGATCCGGTTTGTTGGCGTCCACATCGGTGTCGCTCCTTGCGTCTCAAGGCGTGGTGCAGCGGGTGCTAGCACGTGCCTGCTGCGCTGCACAACATTGACTCCCGCAGTCATCCTCTCCACACTCCGGGCGCTTGCTGAGGGCCGGCGCGCGAGGGCCGGACGCGGGAGGGAGACGGCATGCGCTTTTCGGACAACGGCTATTACATCGAGCGCTACGTGAAGTGCGACAACTGCGGCGTGCTCATCTACGACGAGGGCATCTCCGCCACCGTGAAGGGCAAGGAACAGCTCTTCTGCTCCGACTGGTGCGTCCAATGGTTCACGGCGCGGGCCGACGGCATCGAGCAGCCCCGCATCCCGCTGCCGAAGCAGGGCATCCACGAGACCGGCTGAGCGTCCTCCGCCGCTCGACGCATCCGATCATTCCACCGGCCGCAGGCACGGGGCAGCATGAGCGATCTGGTCGGGATCGACGTGGGCGGAACGTTCACGGATTTCGTCCGCTACGATCCTGAGACCCAGGCCGTCGACGTCTGGAAGACGCTCTCCACCCCGGCCGACCCCATCGACGGGATCATCGACGGGCTCGACCGCTCCGGCGATACCGGCGCCATCGGCAACATCCGCTTCGGCACCACGATCGCGACCAACGCGATCCTGGAGCGCAAGGGCGCCACGGTCGCCTACCTGACGACGACCGGCTTTCGCGACGTGCCCTTCATCCAGCGGGGCAAGCGCAAGAGCCACTACGACATCACCTGGGTCAAGGCCAAGCCGCTGGTGAAGCGCCGCCACTGCTACGAGGTGAACGAGCGCATCCTGGCCCGGGGCGAGGTCTATCATCCGCTCGATATCGAGCGCGTCCGCGCCATCGCCCGCGAGATCAAGGCCTTGGGCCGGATCGAGGCGGTCGCCATCAACTTCCTCTTCTCCTTCGTGACGCCCGACCACGAGCGGACGGCGCGCGCGATCTTCGCCGAGGAGTGCCCGGAGATCCCCGTCAGCATCTCCTACGAGGTGCTGCCCAAGTGGAAGGAGTTCGAGCGCTCGTCCACCACCATCACGGACGCCTACATCAAGCCCGTCGTCGGCCACCATCTGGGCGCCATGCGGGAGCGGCTGGACGCCAAGGGCATCACCCGTCAGGTCGCCGCGATCAAGTCCAACGGCGGCGAGATGACCCTGGAGGAGGCCGCGCGCCACCCCATCCAGATGACCCTCTCCGGCCCCACCGGAGGCGTGGTGGGCGCCAAGCAGATCGCGCGGAGCGTCGGCGTCGATCACCTGGTCACCCTCGATATGGGCGGCACGTCCACGGACGTCTCCACCGTGGTGGGCGGCCACGAGAGCTTCACCACGAGCTTCGAGATCGAGTTCGGCCTGCCCATCCAGATCCCCATGATCGACATCCGCACCATGGGCGCGGGCGGCGGCTCGCTCGCCTGGATCGACAAGGGCGGCATGCTGCGCATGGGTCCTGAGAGCGCCGGCGCCAATCCCGGCCCCGCCTGCTACGGCCTCGGCGGCACCCAGGCGACCGCGACCGATGCCAACCTCGCGCTCGGCCGCATCAACCCCGCGAACTTCCTCGGCGGCGCCATGGCGCTCGACCCGGCGGCCGCCGGGAAGGCGATCGCCCAGGTCGCGGGCGCCATCGACAAGCCGGTCGAGGAGACCGCGCTCGCCATGGTGCAGATCGCGAACAACAACATGATCGGCGCGCTCCGCTCGGTGCTGACGGAGCGCGGCCTCGACCCCCGCGACTTCACCCTGCTCGCCTTCGGCGGCGCGGGCCCCGTCCACGTGGCGGACCTCATGGTGCACGCCAATATCCCGAGCGGCATCGTGCCCAATCATCCGGGTCAGTTCTCGGCCTTCGGCTTCCTCATGACCGACGCGCGCGTGGACCTGGAGCGGACGGCGCAGATGACGTCAGCGGCCTTCGACGCGGACCACGCCAATCGCGTGCTCTCGGACCTGATCCGCGAAGGCATCGCGGCGCTCGAGGAGCAGGGCTACACCGAGAACATCGAGATCCTGCGCTCGCTCGAGATGCGCTACCTCGGGCAGAACCACGAGCTCGACGTGCCCATCGCCTTCGACCGCTTCGACGCGACCACGCTGCCGGGGCTGTGGGAGGCCTTCCACCGCGCCCACCACGAGCGCTTCAATTTCGACATTCCGGGTGAGAAGATCGAGATGACCTCGGTCAAGGTCACTGCGGTCTCGGTGACGGACAAGCCGCGGCTTGCCGAGGTCGGTCGGGCCGAGGGCGCGCCGGAGCCGGCGGCGACGCGGCGGGTGCTCTTCGAGGAGGGCTGGGCGGAGACGCCGGTCCACGACCGCGCCCAGCTGCGGGAGGGCCACGTCTTCGAGGGCCCCGCGCTGATCGAGGAGCCCGCCTCGGTCACCGTCGTCAGGCCCGGCCAGCCGGTGCGGATCGACCGCTACGGCAATATTCTGATCGGGGAGATCTCGCGCCGGTCCTGAGCCTCGATTCGGGTCCGCGCGAGAAGGAAAGGAACCCGTCATGGACATGGTCACGATGAACATCATCGAATCCGCCATTGTCGCGATTTGCCGCGAGATGGGCGTCAACGTGCAGAAGACCGCCTATTCCACGATCTTCTCCGAAGCCGAGGACTTCACCTGCGCGCTTGCCAACGCCGAGGGCGAGATGATCGCTGTGGGCGAGTTCTGCCCGGCCCAGATCGGCGGCGTGCCGCTGCTCGTGCGCTCGATGGTGAAGGAGATCTCGCTCGACGAGATCCACGACGGCGACGTGATCGTCCACAACGATCCCTACCGGGGCGGCCTGCACACGCCCGAGCACACCATGTTCAAGCCGATCTTCGTCGATGGCGAGCTGATGGGCTTCGCCGTCGCCATCGGCCATTTCGTCGAGACCGGCGGCATGGTGCCGGGCGGCTTCCCCGGAGAGGCCACCGAGATCTTCCACGAGGGGCTGCGCGTGCCCCCGGTCAAGATCAAGAAACGCGGCGAGGACGTGATCGAGGTCTGGAAGCTGATGCTCGCCAACGTCCGCACGCCGCGCCAGAACTACGGCGACATCCGGGCGCTGATCTCGGCCGTCGATCTCGGCGAGGCGAGGATGAAGGAGCTGATCGGCAAGTACGGCCGCGAGACCTTCCGCCGCACCGTCACCGACCTCATGGACTATTCCGAGGCCCGCATGCGGGCCGAGATCGGGGCCTTTCCCGATGGCTGCTACCGCTTCGAGGACGGGATGGAGGACGACGGCATCGAGGAGAAGGAGTTCACCATCCGCTGCGCGGTCCACGTGCAGGGCGACGAGGTGGTGATCGACTACACCGGCTCCTCGCCCCAGGCGCTGGGGCCCATCAATGCCACCCTCGGCGTCGCCTGGTCGGCCTCCTACAACGCCATGTTGCATCTCACCGACCAGACGATCCCGAAGAACTCGGGCTGTTTCCGCCCGATCCGGGTGATCGCGCCGGCCGGCTCGATCATGAACGTGGACTATCCGGGCTCCGAGGTCGGCGGCAATACCGAGACCCATCCGCTCATCGTCGCCATCATCCTGGGCGCGATGGCGCCGGCGGCGCCGGACCGCGTGATGGCGTCGGAAGGCACCACCCACGGCTGTTTCGTCTTCGGCGGCTACGATGCGCGCAACGACGAGCCCATCGGCGCCTTCGACTTCTCCTATGTCGGCTACGGCGGGCGCAGCTTCGCCGATGGCAACGACGCCACCGATTCCATTAACGGCAACTGCGCCAACACGCCCACCGAGGTGTTCGAGACGCGCTTCCCGTGGATCGTCGAGGAATACGCGCTGCGCCAGGATTCGGCCGGTGCCGGCGCCCATCGCGGGGGCTTGAGCATCTCCAAGACCATGCTGTGCACCGGCGACGTGATGATCAGCCAGATGACCAACAAGCACAAGAAGGTCGCCTGGGGGCTCAACGGCGGCGGTTCCGGCATCGCCGGCGCCACGCTCTACCAGCAAGAGGGCGCCAACCGCTGGTCCACGATCAGCGAGGCCTTCGGCAAGATCTCCAGCAGCAAGTACTCCAACGTGCCGATCCGCCCCGGCGAGCGTGTCTCGGTGAAGGCGCCGGGCGGCGGCGGCTACGGCGAGCCGCGTGAGCGCGACCCGCGCGCCGTCGTCGAAGACGTGCTCGAGGGCTACGTCAGCGCCGAGGCCGCGGCGCAGGACTACGGCTTCGAGCCCGGCTGGGTCGCGCGCTATGGCGAGGACGAGTCGCTGCCGGAGGCCGCGGAATAGCCCGGCGGAGGCCGGGGAGATGGCCGCCGCCGACCGGAGCGATGAAGCCGACCAAGCCACCGTCACCATCAAGAAGTACGCGAACCGCCGGCTCTACAACACCGCCACCAGCAGCTACGTGACCCTCGACAACCTCTGCGACATGGTGCGGAACGGCGAGGACTTCGTCGTCCGCGACGCGCGGAGCGGCGACGACATCACCCGCCAAGTGCTCACCCAGATCATCGTCGAGCAGGAGGCCAAGGGGCAGAACATGCTCCCGCTCAGCTTCCTGCGCCAGCTGATCCAGCTCTACGGCGACAACGTCCAGGCGTTCGTGCCCGGCTATCTCGAAGTCGCCATGGAGACCTTCGCACGGAATCAGGGGGACATGCGGGAGCGGATGAACTCGACCTTCGGCGGCATGTTCCCGGTCGACGAATTCGAGGCTATGGCCGAGCGCAACATGGCGATGATGCAGCGCACCATGGAGATGTTCGCGGGCTTTCCGGCCGGCGAGCGGAGGGAAGAGCCGAAGGCGGACGGCGACGGCCAGGAGGAGGCGCCCGACGTCGGCGCCGTCCTCGACCGGCTCGACAGGATGCAGGCCCAGCTCGATGCGCTCAGCGGGCGAGGCCGCAAGGCTGCGGACGACGACTGAGGGCCTGCCGCCGTGACCGCGGCCGGAAATCCGCGCTAACATTCCGCCACCCATCATCCGACAGCGAGGACCAGGATGAATTCTGCGAGAAACTTCGCCGCGGCGCTGCTCGCAGCGACGGCGACCATGTGCGCGGCTTACGCGGCGGCAGCGGAGGAGAGCGGCACCCTCCGCATCGTCCGCACCTACGTCCAGGACTACGTCACGATCGACCATGCCGGCGGCAGCGTCACCGGCGGGTCGCTGCAGGGCTCGGTCACCGTGCTCGAAAGCAGCGGTGGCCCCTTCGTCGAGGGAGCGCATGAGCGGATCACGTGCGTGGTCTATGCGCAGACCACGGAGGCGGGAATCGATCTCGACGCACCGTGCACCATGACCGCCCCCTCGGGCGATACGTGGTACACGCACTCGAAGCGCCGCGCGGGCACTGTCGAGACGGGCGGAGGCGGCCCCGGCACGCTGGAAATCCAGGGCGGCTCCGGCGTCTATGCGGGCATCAGCGGAAGCTGCACCTACGACGTCGATTATCTGCCCGACAACTGGGTCGCGATGATCGCAGACTGCACCTGGCAACGGTAGCGCAGGGCCTGGGGCGTCAGCGCGGGCGTGTCTCGCGGCGCCGGCCGGGCCATGCCTGCGCGTGGGCGAATGACCCGGGCCGCATATCAATCCATCAAACAGGGTTCTTTTGCGATCCACTGAATTCGTGGACAATCCCCGGTCGCCTTGGCGAAACGAGAGCGCGGCCGCAGGCAGCCGGGGAGTGAAGACCCATCGGGCGGTTGACGACACATGTGCTTGACCTGACGGCGGGCACGCCGGCGCGGGAGTTGACGATCGAGCTGTGGCGCCTGGACGGCGCGGCGCCGGAACGGCTCAGGACGGTCGTGACGAACGACGACGGCCGGGCAGACGGACCCCTGCTGGAAGGCGACGCGTTCGCCGCCGGCACCTACGAGCTGCGCTTCATGGCGGGCGACTACCGCCGGCGCGACGGCGAGGCGCTTCCCGAGCCGCCGTTCCTCGACGTGGTGCCGGTGCGCTTCGGCATTGCGGATGCGCAAGGCCACTACCACGTGCCCCTGTTGCTTTCGGCTTACGGCTATTCCACCTATCGCGGCAGTTGAGGCATGACGCGCTCGTCGGTCCGGTTTCTCCACCAGGGCGAGGTCGTCTCGCTGAGCGACGTAGCGCCGGACGAGACCCTCCTCGACTATCTCCGGCTGCGCCGCCACGCCTGCGGCACCAAGGAGGGCTGTGCCGAGGGCGATTGCGGCGCCTGCACCGTGGCGCTCGGCACCGTGTCCCACGGCAGGCTGGAATACGCGCCGGTCAACGCCTGCATCTGCCTGCTCGGCATGATCGACGGCAAGGAGCTGGTCGCCGTGGACGACCTCACCGGGCCGGACGGCGCGCTGCACCCGGTGCAGGATGCGATGCTCAGGCATCACGGCAGCCAGTGCGGCTTCTGCACGCCGGGCATCGTGATGAGCCTCTTCACGCTCTACCACGACGGCGGGCGCCCCGACCGACAGGCGGTGAACGACACGCTCGCCGGCAACCTCTGCCGCTGCACCGGCTACCGGCCCATCGTCGATGCCGCGCTTGAGGCCTGCGCCGGGGCGCCGCGCGATACGTTCGCCGCGCGCGGTGCGGCCACCGTCGAGCGGCTGGCGTCGCTCGACGACGGCGAGGACCTCTTCATCGGCGACGAGGCGGCGGGCTTCCTCGCGGCGCCCGCCACGGTCGAGTCCCTGGCCCGGCTCTACGCGCGCCACCCGGAGGCCACGCTGGTCGCGGGCGCCACGGATGTCGGGCTCTGGATCACCAAGCAGTTGCGGACCCTGCCGAAGATCATTCTCCTGGGCCGGGTGGCGGGTCTCGCGGGCCTGCGCGAGACCGAGCGGGGCTTCCACATCGGCGCCGGCGTCACCTACGCCGAGGCCGAGGGGGCAATGGCGGCGATCGATCCCGATCTCGTCGAGCTGTTTCGGCGCATCGGCGGCAGGCAGATCCGCGCGGTGGGGACGATCGGCGGCAACATCGCCAACGGCTCGCCCATCGGCGATACGATGCCCGCCCTGATCGCGCTCGGCACGACGCTGCACCTGCGCCGGGGCGGGGCGACGCGGTCGCTGCCCCTCGAGGACTTCTTCATCGACTACGGCAGGCAGGACAGGGCGCCAGGCGAGTTCGTGACCGGCATCGACGTGCCGCGTCTCGGCGCAGGCGAGGTCTTCCGCTGCTACAAGATCTCCAAGCGCTTCGACCAGGACATCTCGGCCCTCCTCGGCGCCTTCAGGTTCACCGTGGAGAGGGGCCGGATCGCGCGCGCGCGCGTCGCCTTCGGCGGCATGGCGGCCACGCCGAAACGGGCCGCCGCCACGGAGGCCGCCCTCCAGGGCCTGCCGCTTGGGGACTTGCAGAGTTGGGACGGCGCCTGCGCGGCGCTCGCATCGGATTTCCAGCCCATCGACGACATGCGGGCCAGCGCACGCTACCGGCTGGAGACGGCGCAGGCGCTGCTCCGCAAGGCGTTGCACGAGGCCGGCGGAGAGACCAGCGCCGCGACCCGGATCGTCGGCCAGCGTCCCGAGGAGGCGGAGCGTGCCGCCTGACGCCGCTCCAGCAGACCGCGCCGCGCCCGGCGATGGCCTGGGCGCGGTCGGCCTGGCGCTCGCCCACGACAGCGCGGTGCGGCACGTGCAGGGCACGGCCCGCTTCATCGACGATATTCCGGAGCCCGCATCACTGGTCCATGTCGCGCCCGGCTACGCCCCTCAAGGCACCCGCGGCCGCATCGCCGTGCTCGACCTCGATGCGGTACGCGCCGCGCCGGGCGTCCTGGCGGTGCTCACCGCCGCCGACATCCCCGGGCGGAACGACTGCAGCCCGGTCTTCGGCGACGACCCCATCCTCGCCGACGGAGCCATCGCCTTCCACGGCCAGGTGGTCTTCGCGGTGGCGGCGCGGAGCCGGGACGAGGCGCGGCGTGCCGCCCGCCTCGCGCGCATCGAGGTCGAGGAAGACGAGCCCCGCGTCTCGGTCGAGGCCGGCCTCGCCTCGGGCGAGGCGGTGCTCCCCGACTACCAGTTCCTGCGCGGCGAGCCGGGTGCCGACATCAAGCGGGCCCCGCATTCTGCGTCGGGCTCCCTCCATGTCGGCGGTCAGGAGCACTTCTACCTGGAGGGGCAGGTCGCGCTCGCGCTCCCCGGCGAGGGCGGCGCCATGCACGTCCTCTCGTCGACGCAGCATCCCTCGGAGGTCCAGCACCTCGTGGCCGCGATGCTGGGCAAGCCGGATTCGGACGTGGTCTGCGAGTGCCGGCGCATGGGCGGCGCCTTCGGCGGCAAGGAGAGCCAGGCCGCGCAGTGGACCTGCCTCGCAGCGCTCGCCGCCAGCGTGACCGGATCGGCCGCCAAGCTCCGCCTCGACCGCGACGACGACATGATCATGACCGGCAAGCGCCACGATTTCAGGATCGACTACAGCTACGGCTGCGACGAGAGCGGCCGGCTGCTCGCGGTCGACGCCGCGCTCAACGCGCGCTGCGGCTACTCCGCCGATCTCTCAATGGGCGTCTGCGACCGGTCCATGTTCCACGCTGACAACGCCTACTACTACCCGAGCGCGCGGATCCTCTCGCGCCGCGTCAGGACCGATACCGTCTCCAACACGGCGTTCAGGGGGTTCGGCGGGCCGCAGGGCATGATGCTCGCCGAGCGGATGATGGACGACATCGCCTGCCGCCTCGGCCTCGACCCGCTGGATGTGCGCAAGCGTAATCTTTACGGCCGCGGGCGGGACGTCACGCCCTACGGCATGAAGGTCGGCGAGAGCATCCTGGAGCGGTTGGTGCGCACGCTCGAGCGGACCAGCGACTACCGCGAGCGCCGCCGGGGCATCGCCGCCTTCAACGAGAGCAATCGGTTTCTCAGGAAGGGGATGTCGCTCACGCCCGTCAAGTTCGGCATCGCCTTCACCCTCAAGCACCTCAACCAGGCGGGCGCGCTGGTCCACGTCTATACCGACGGCTCCGTGCTGGTGAACCACGGCGGCACGGAGATGGGGCAGGGGCTCCACACCAAGGTCGCGCAGGTCGTGGCGGAAGAGTTCGGCATCGGCTTCGACAAGGTGCGGATCACGGCGACGAAGACCGACATGGTGCCCAACACCACGCCCACCGCCGCGTCCTCCGGTTCCGATCTGAACGGCATGGCGGCGAAGCGGGCGGCCGCCACCATCAAGGGCCGCATGGTCGCGCTGGCGGGCAAGCTCTACCAGGTGCCCAAGGCGCAGGTTCGCTTCGCCGGCGGCATGGTCACGGTCGGCAGCCAGGAAATCCCCTTTGCCGACCTCGCGAAGACCTGCTTCCTGGAGCGGGTCTCGCTGTCGTCGACCGGGTACTTCGCGACGCCGAAGATCACCTGGGACCGCGCGTCCGCGACCGGGCGACCCTTCCTCTACTTCGCCTGCGGCGCCGCCTGCTCGGAGGTGACCATCGACACGCTCACCGGCGAGATGCGGGTGGACCGCGTCGACCTGCTGCACGACGTCGGCAACTCGCTCAACCCCGCGATCGACATCGGCCAGATCGAGGGCGGCTTCGTGCAGGGCATGGGCTGGCTCACCACCGAAGAGCTGGTGTTCGACGCCAACGGCCGGCTCACGACTCACGCGCCGTCGACCTATAAGATACCGGTGGCAAGCGACGTGCCGGAGGATTTCCGCGTTGCGCTCTGGAAGTCCAAGGGCAACAGGGAAGCGACCATCTATCGCTCGAAGGCGGTGGGCGAGCCGCCGCTCATGCTGGCGATATCGGTGTTCTCGGCGATCGTGAACGCCATCGCCGGCCTCAATCCGGGCCGGGTGCCGGCGCTCGATGCGCCCGCGACGCCGGAGGCGATCGTCCGCGCGATCCGCTCCATGCGGGACGCGTGAGGGGGAGCGATGAAGACCTGGGCGACCATCGGCCGCGCGCTCCGGAACGAGCAACGCTGCGCCTTGGTCAGCATCGTCGAAGCCAGGGGCTCGGCGCCGCGCGAGCCCGGCGCGCGCATGGTCGTGCTGGAGGACGGCTCGTTCGCCGGCACCATCGGCGGCGGCACGCTGGAGTGGCAGGCGATCGCGCGCGCCCGTGACGCGCTGGCCAAGGGCGGGGCGGACGGGGACGCTCCCCCGGTGGGCCTCGAGCGGATGGCGCTCGGCCCCGACCTCGGCCAGTGCTGCGGCGGCTCCGTCCGCATCCTCCTGGAAGTGTTCACGCCCGGCCGCTCCGCCGAAGTGCAAGCGCTCACCCTGGCCGAAAGCGAGGGACTCTTCGCCACCGAGGGCCGCATCGCCGGGCGGCGCGTGGAGCGGACCATCCTGGATCGCGCGCCGGACGGCGGCGAAGACAGCGCGCTTGCTGCCGACGGGCGCCTGCTGGAGCGCTTCGGAGCGCAGAAGCAGGTTCTGGCGCTCATCGGCGCAGGCCACGTCGGGCGCGCCGTGATCCTGGCCCTCGCGCCGCTCGACTTCAGCGTGACCTGGATCGATCCGCGCGACGACGGCTTCCCCTCCGTCGTGCCGGGCGACGTGCGCACCGTCGTGGCAGCGGCGCCGGCGGCCGAGCTGGACGCGGCGCCCGATGGCGCGTTCGTCCTGGTGATGTCGCACAGCCATGCGCTCGACTTCGACGTCGTCCACGCCGCGCTCAGGGCAAGGCGCTTCGGCTACGTCGGCCTGATCGGGTCCGCGTCGAAGAAGGCCCGCTTCGTGAGCCGCATGCGCCAGGCGGGTCTGGGGGAGGGCGATATCGCGCGGCTGGTCTGCCCGATCGGCATCGACGGCATCGAGTCGAAGCAGCCGGCGGTTATCGCCGCCTCGGTGGTGGCGGACCTGCTCCGCCGCCGGGACGCGATGGCGGTCGCGGCGCAGAGCGCGGAAGCCTCGTCCCGGTGACCGGCTCCGGTCCGGGACGAATGAGCACTGGCGATATGCCGGCGGATGGCGGAGACGGGGCGGCTCAGGGCGCGTACATTCTGGAAGCCCGCAACATCGTCAAGCTCTTCGGCGATCTCAGGGCCAACGACGATATCGATCTCAGCCTCAAGGCCGGCGAGATCCACGCGCTGCTGGGCGAGAATGGCGCGGGCAAGTCCACCCTCGTGAAGATCATCTACGGCGCCCTGCAGCCGACGTCGGGGCAGCTCTTCTGGCAGGGAGCGCCGGTGACCATCTCCAACCCGGCGGCAGCGCGGGAACTCGGCGTCGGCATGGTGTTCCAGCACTTCTCGCTGTTCGACGCGTTGACCGTGACGCAGAACATCGCGCTCGCCCTCAAGGGGGAGCGGAACATGGCCGCGCTGGCCCGGCGGATCGAGACCGTCTCCGCCGACTACGGCCTGCCGCTTCGGCCCGGCGCGCTCGTGGCGGACCTCTCGGTGGGCGAACGCCAGCGGATCGAAGTCGTGCGCTGCCTCCTGCAAGAGCCGCGCCTGCTGATCCTGGACGAGCCCACGGCGGTGCTCACCCCGCAGGAAGCGGACCAGCTCTTCGTCACGCTGGAACGCCTGGCCGGCGAAGGCTGCGCGGTGCTCTACATCTCTCATCGCCTGGAGGAGGTGAAGCGACTCTGCCACGACGCCACGATCCTGCGCCTCGGGCGCCTGGTGGCGCGGGTGGACCCGAAGCAGGAATCCGCCGCCTCCCTCGCCAGGCACATGATCGGCAGCGACGTCGCGGCGCTGAAGTCGGAGAGCGGGGCCGCCGCCGGCGAACCCCTGCTCGAGCTCTCCGGCCTCTCCATGCCGAGCGACGACCCCTTCGGCGTCGCGCTCAAGGGTGTCGATCTCACGGTGCGCTCCGGCGAGATCGTCGCGGTGGCGGGTGTCGCGGGCAACGGCCAGTCGGAGCTTTTCGATGCGATCTCGGGCGAGCGGACGAGCAAGGCTGCCGATTCGGTGAAGCTGGCGGGCGCCCCCTGCGGCCGCGAGACCATCACGCAGAGGCGCCGGCGCGATGCCGCCTTCGTGCCGGAGGAGCGCGTGGGCCACGCCGCCATCTCGGAGCTGCCGCTCTCCGAGAACGTCGTTCTCACCCACCACGGCGTAGGCGCGGGCGTCGTCCGCAACGGCCTGATATACCGCGGCGCGGCGAAGGACGTGATGGTCCGGGTCTCCGAGCACTACGACGTGCGCAAGAACCTGTCCGATCCGGAGGCCAGCGCGCTTTCCGGCGGCAACCTGCAGAAGTTCGTCGTCGGCCGCGAGCTCGAGCGCAAGCCCCGCATCCTGGTGGTGCACCAGCCGACCTGGGGGGTCGATGCGGGCGCTGCGGCGTTCATCCGCCAGTCGCTCATCGACATGGCGCGGAGCGGCTCGGCGGTCCTGATGATCAGCCAGGATCTCGACGAGATCTTCGAGATCGCCGATCGCATCGCGGTGATCTCGCGCGGCGAGCTGTCGGAGGCCTACCCGGCGGGCGCGCTCAGCGCGGAGCGGATCGGCCTGCTGATGGCGGGCACCCACGAGAGAGCCGGCCGGGATGCCGCGCGCGGGGCGGAGGCGTGATCCTCAGGCTGGAAAAGCGCAGCCAGCGCTCGACGCTGATGGCGTTTCTCTCACCCGTGCTGGCGATCGGGGTCACGCTCGCTCTCGGCGCCATCATGTTCGTGGCGCTCGGCTTCGATCCTGGCGAAGCGCTCTACATCTACTTCATCGAGCCCCTGACCAGCGCCTGGTCCGTCGAGGAGGTGATCGTCAAGGCCGCGCCGCTCATCCTCATCGGTGTCGGCCTCGCGGTCTGCTACACCGCCAACGTCTGGAACATCGGCGCGGAGGGCCAGCTTACCGTCGGCGCCCTGCTCGGCGCCTCGATCCCGATCTATTTCCCCGAGTGGCAGTCGCCGCTGGTCCTGGTTCTCATGCTGCTCCTCGGCATCGCGGGCGGTGCGCTCTTCGCCGCCATACCCGCGTTCCTGAAGAACCGCTTCTCCGCCAACGAGATCCTCACCAGCCTGATGCTCGTCTACGTCGCCCAGCTCCTGCTCGACTGGCTGGTGCGCGGGCCCTGGCGAGACCCGGACGGCTACAACTTCCCGCAGTCCATACTGTTCGACGGCTGGCAGCTCATACCGCTTCTCGGCGAGGGACGGGTGCACATCGGCGCCCTCTTCGCCATCGCCGCGGTCGTCATCGTCGCCTTCATGATGGGGCGGACGCTGCGCGGATTCGAGATCCGCGTCGTCGGCACCTCGCCGCGCGCCGGCGCCTTCGCCGGCTTCAAGGGCAAGCGGGTGGTCCTCTTCTGCTTCATGCTCTCGGGCGCCCTTGCCGGGCTGGCCGGCATCTGCGAGGTTGCGGGCCCGAGCGGCCAGCTGCAGCCGCACGTCTCGCCCGGCTACGGCTTCACCGCGATCATCGTCGCCTTTCTCGGCCGCCTGAACCCGATCGGCGTGTTCTTCGCGGGCGTCCTGCTCGCGATCAGCTACATGGGGGGCGAAGGGGTGCAGGTCGTCCTCGGCATCTCCGACAAGACGACACAGGTGTTCCAGGGCATGCTGCTGTTCCTGATCCTCGCCTGCGACACGCTGATCCGCTACCGCATCCGGCTCGTGCGCAACTAGACGACGGCCAGGGAGGTCTAGGAAGCCGCTGATGGAAGCCCTCGAAGCCGTCATCCTGACGATCATCACGGCATCCACGCCGCTGCTGCTGGCTGCGACGGGGGAGCTCGTCACGGAACGCTCGGGCGTCCTCAACCTGGGTGTCGAGGGCATGATGATCATGGGCGCGGTCTGCAGCTTCGCCGCGGCCTACACCACCGGCTCGGCGCTGCTCGGCATTCTGGTCGGGCTCTACGCGGGCGTCGCCACGTCGCTGCTCTTCGCCTTCCTGACCCAGACCCTGATGACCTCGCAGGTCGCGACCGGGCTTTCGCTCACACTGCTGGGGCTGGGGCTGTCGGGCCTGATCGGCGAGGGCTTCACCGGGCTGCCGGGGGTGAAGCTCGAATCGATCCACATCCCGCTCCTCACCGACATCCCCTTCATCGGGCCGATCCTGTTCGGCCAGGACATCCTGGTCTACGCCTCGCTCGCGCTGGTCGCGGCCACCAGCTACGTGCTGTTTCGCACCCGGACCGGCCTGGTCATCAACGCGGTGGGCAACAATCACCATTCCGCCCACGCGCTCGGCTACGGCGTGATCAGGGTGCGCTACGCCTGCATCGCCTTCGGTGGCGCCTGCTCGGGCCTCGCGGGCGCGTATCTCTCGCTCGCCTACACCACGCAGTGGATCGAGAACATGAGCGCAGGCCGCGGCTGGATCGCGCTCGCGCTGGTCGTCTTCTCCACCTGGCTGCCCGGACGCCTGGTGATCGGGGCCTATCTCTTCGGCACGATCTGGATCATGGGGCTCTACGTCCAGGGGCTGGGCGTCGGAATCCCGTCGCAGCTATTGTCGTCGCTGCCCTACCTCGTCACGATAGTGGTGCTGGTCATCATCTCAGGGAACAGGACATTGATCAGGGTGAACACGCCCGCGATGATCGGGCAGCCCTTCGCGCCCGAGAGGTAGAGGGAGATGACGCCGCCGCCGCGTCACGGCGGGCGCTGGCGGCACGACACGTTGCACCGCACGGACACTTGGCCCAAGTGAAAGGAGGCATCATGAAGAAGCTCATTGGAATGGTCGCGCTCGCCCTGGCGATGACGTTCGCCGCAGGCGCCGCGTCCGCTGACGAGAAGCTCAAGGTCGGCTTCGTCTACATCGGACCCATCGGCGATCATGGCTGGACCTACGCCCACGACCAGGGCCGCCTCATGATCGAGGAGGCGCTGGGCGATCAGGTCGAGACCGTGTACGTCGAGAACATACCGGAGGGGCCGGATGCCGAGCGCGCCATCGAGCGGTTGGCGCGCCAGGGCGCCGGGCTGATCTTCACCACGTCCTTCGGCTACATGGACCCGACGATCAAGGTCGCCAAGCGCTTCCCCGGCGTGAAGTTCGAGCACGCGACCGGCTACAAGACGTCCGAGAACGTCGCGGCCTACAACGCGCGCTTCCACGAAGGCCGCTACGTCATCGGCCAGATCGCAGCGCAGATGTCGGAGTCGGGTATCGCCGGCTACATCGCGTCCTTCCCTATTCCTGAGGTCGTGATGGGCATCAACGCGTTCATCCTGGGCGCGCAGACCATCAACCCGGACTTCAAGCTCAAGGTGGTCTGGGTCAACACGTGGTTCGATCCGGGCAAGGAGGCTGACGCCGCGAAGGTGCTGATCGGCCAGGGTGCCGACATCATCACCCAGCACACCGATTCGACGGCGCCGCTGCAGATCGCCGAAGAAGAAGGCGTGCTCGGCTTCGGTCAGGCCTCCGACATGATCCACTTCGCGCCCAAGGCGCAGCTCACGGCGATCATCGACGAGTGGGGCCCCTACTACGTCGAGCGCGCCCAGGCGGTGCTCGACGGGACCTGGGAGTCGGCGAACTCGTGGACCGGCATGTCCGCGGGCACGGTGGTGATGGCGCCCTACACCAACATGCCCGATGACGTGGCCGCGATGGCCGCGGATACGGCGGCCAAGATCGCTTCCGGGGAGCTCAACCCCTTCGCCGGTCCCATCTACCGGCAGGACGGGACGCTGGAGGTGCCCGAGGGCGAGGTCATGGACGACGGCACGCTGGCGGGCATCAACTGGTACGTGCAGGGCGTCGACGACACCCTGCCGGAGTAAGCCCTTACCGCTACCGGCCGGCGCACCGTTCCTGCCCCGTGCGGGCCCGGTGCGCCGGCTGGCCTGAGCGCGGGAGACACGCGCTTGACCGCCTTCGCCCTCGACTGGCTCAATCTGCTGATTCGCTGGGCGCACATGATCGCCGGCATCGGCTGGATCGGCACCTCGTTCTATTTCATCGCCCTCGACGTCGCGCTGAAGAAGCGCGAGAAGATGAAGGAGGGCGTGCTCGGGACCGCGTGGCAGGTGCACGGCGGCGGCTTCTACCACGTCGAGAAGTTCACCGTCGCGCCGAAGGAGCTGCCCGGCGACCTGGTCTGGTTCAAGTGGGAAGCCTATCTGACCTGGTTCACAGGCTTCCTGTTGCTGATCGTCCAGTTCTACCTCAATGCCGGCACGTGGATGATCGACCCCGCGGTGCTGGACATCGAGCCCCTGCACGCGGTCGGCATCTCGGCGGGGAGCCTCGCCGTCGGCTGGTTCGTCTACGACGGCCTCTGCCGCTCGCCCGTCGGCAAGCGGCCCACGCTGCTCGCCATTGCGGCGTTCGTCTGGATACTCCTCGCGGCTTACATCTACACCAACGTGTTCGCGGGCCGCGCCGCATTGATCCATGTTGGCGCCTTCATCGGCACCCTCATGGCGGCCAACGTGTTCGCGGTGATCATTCCCAACCAGAAGAAGATCACCAAGGCTCTGATAGAGGGTCGGGAGCCGGACCCCAAATACGGCGCCATCGGCAAGCAGCGCTCGGTCCACAACACCTACCTGACGCTGCCGGTGCTGGTCACCATGGTGGGCGGGCACTACCCGATGCTCTCGGCCCATCCGCAAGCCTGGCTCATCGTCGCCTTCGTCATCGTCGGCGGCGCTGCCCTGCGCCACGCCTTCATCCGCCACGAGGCGGGCGACCCGTTCAGGGGATTCGCGTGGACCCTGCCCGTCATGCTGGTCGCCCTCGCCGCGGCCGTCTGGCTGACCTCGCCGCAGCAGCGGGAGACGGCGGACCTCGACGTCTCGGACGTGGAGGTCATGGCGATCGTGGAGAAGCACTGCGCCTCCTGCCACGCCGCGAGCCCCACGCACGAGGGCTTCGACACGCCGCCCAAGGACATGGTGCTGGAGACCATCGACGACCTGTACCGGCACGCAGAATTGGTGGACAAGTTCACGGTCCAGACCCGAACCATGCCGCTTGGCAACGAGACCGAGATGACGGACGAGGAGCGCCGGCAGCTCGGCGCCTGGATCGACAACAGGTAGGGCCATGAGCGGCAGCGCTGCGGGCACACGCCTCTCCGTCGACGATCTCAACCGCATGGCGGTCTCCGACTTCGCCGCGGCGTTCGGCGACGTGGCGGAGCATTCGCCCTGGGTCGCCGAGCGTGCCGCCAGCGCCCGTCCCTTCGCCGACCGGGCGGCGCTCGCGCAAGCCTTCGCCGATGCCCTGCGCGCCGCGGCGCGTGACGAGCAGCTTGCCGTGCTGCGCGCGCATCCGGACCTCGCCGGCCGGGCGACGATCGCGGGCGATCTGACGCGGGATTCCCGCAGGGAGCAGGCGGGCGCCGGCCTCGACCGGCTGACGCCGGCGGAATTCGAGCGCTTCACCGCGCTCAATGCCGCCTACAGCGAACGCTTCGGGATTCCTTTCATCTTCGCGGTCAAGGGCGCGACCAAGGACATGATCCTCGCCGCCTTCGAGGAGCGCAGCGCCAACGAGGCGGAGGCCGAGATCGGACACGCGATCGACAACGTCTGCCGCATCATGCGCTTCCGTATCGAGGATCGGGTGGCGGGATGACGGCGGGCGCCCAGACAGCGGCACGGGTGCTGCGCGGCCGCACGGTGAGCTTCAGGGAGGACCCCCGCGTCGCCGGCACCGACCGGGCGGTGCGGGGGCACGACGACGGCGCAGTGGCCGTGGGCGCCGAGGGCCGCATCCTGTGGCACGGCGCCTTCGCCGACCTGCCGAAGGCGTACGCCGGGGCTCCGTGCGAACGCTACGACGGCCAGGTCATCCTGCCCGGCTTCATCGATGCGCACGTTCACTTCCCCCAGCACCGCATGCTGGCGGCGCCCGCGCACGACCTGCTCGAATGGCTCGACCGCTTCGCCTTCCCCGAGGAGGCGCGATACGCCGCAGAGGACCACGCCGCAGCGGCCGCCGAGCGCTTCCTCGACAAGCTCGTGAGCCACGGCACCACCAGCGCCCTCGTCTTCTCCTCTGTGCATGCGCAGGCCGCCGACTGCCTTTTCCGGGCGGCGCGGCGGCGCGGCCTCTGCCTCATCACCGGGGCGACCATGATGGACCGGAACGCCCCCGACGCCGTGACTCAGGAGGCGGAAGCGAGTGCAGAGGCGAGCGCCCGGCTCATCGCGTCTTGGCACGGCATCGAGCGCCTGCGCTACGCGCTCACGGTGCGCTTCGCCATCACGTCGAGCGAGGAGCAGCTTCGGCTTGCCGGTGCGCTGCTGGCGGACCATCCCGATTGCATCCTCCACACGCACCTCTCGGAGAGCGCTGCGGAGATCGAGATGGTGCAGCGGCTCTTCCCCTGGTCCAGGGATTACACCGATGTCTACGCGCGCTTCGGCCTCGTGGGCGAGACCTCCGTCTTCGCCCACGGCATTCACCTCTCCGAGCGCGAATGCCAGGCCTTGCACGACGCGGGCTCGATGGTCGTTCACTGCCCGACGTCCAACGCGTTCCTGGGCTCGGGCCTGTTCGATATCGAGCATGTGGGCGCGACGCGGCGGCCGGTCAGGGTGGGCATCTCCACCGACATCGGCGGCGGCACCAGCTACTCCCTGCTTCAGACCCTCGCCGAGGCCTACAAGATCGCGCGGCTGAAGGGCTGCCGCTTCAGCGCCTTCGACGGCTTCTACCTGGCCACGCTCGGCAATGCGCGCGGCCTTGGCCTCGACGGCGAGATCGGCACGCTGGATGCCGGCCGCTGGGCCGATGTCGTCGTCCTCGACCCGGAGGCGACGCCGGTGCTGGCCGCTCGACAGGAGCTTTCGGAGTCCCTGGAGGACGTGCTGTTCTCGCTGATGATGCTGGGCGACGACCGCGCCGTGCGCGCGGTCTACGTCAAGGGCGAGAAGGTCGCCGGCCGGGACCGCGCGGCCGCCGATTGATATGCGAGGCCGGGCGGGGCAAGCTGTCGGCAGACGCCTGACCGATGGTGACGCGATGCGGACCACCGATTCGGGACGCCGCTTCGGCTTCCTCATGGTCCCGAAGTTCTCGCTCGGCGCGTTCTCGAGCGCAATCGAGCCGCTCCGGCTCGCGAACTACGTCAGCGGCGAGACGCTCTACGAGTGGCGCACCGTCTCGCTCGACGGCGACGCCGTCGCGTCATCGGCCGGGGTCAGGGTCGCCGCCGATCTCTCCATCGAATCGAGCGAACGGCTGTCCACTGTCTTCGTCTGCGGCGGCATCGAGACCCACCTCTTCGAGGACAAGCGGCTGGCCAACTGGCTCAGGCAGATCGAGCGCCGCGGCACCAGCATCGGCGCGCTCTGCACGGGCAGCCACGTACTGGCGCGTCTCGGGCTTCTCGACGGCTATCGCTGCACGATCCACTGGGAGAACCTGCCGGGCTTTGTCGAGGATTTCCCCGACATCGAGGTCAAGGAGGACATCTTCGTCATCGACCGCAACCGCTACACCTGCGCGGGCGGCATGGCGGCATGCGACATGATGCTGAGCTTCATCAACCGCCACCACGGCTATGAGCTCGCCGCGGCGGTCTCCGAAGGGCTCATCGCCGAGCGCATCAGGGGCGAGGAGGACCACCAGAGAATGGCGCTGCGGCTCCGCCTTGCGGTGAGCCAGCCCAAGCTGCTCTCCGGCATCAATATCATGTCGGACAACATCGAGGCACCGCTCAGCCAGACCGAGCTGGCCAGCGAGATCGGCCTCTCGACCCGCCAGCTGGAGCGCTTGTTCCTCAAGTACCTGAACTGCACGCCGAGCCGCTACTACCTGGAGATGCGGCTGAACCGGGCGCGCGCGCTGCTGCAGCAGACCTGCATGTCGGTGACGAACGTGGCGCTGGCGACCGGGTTCGTCTCCGCCTCCCACTTCTCCAAGTCCTACCGCCAGCACTTCGGCCACGCGCCGCGGGAGACGAAGCGCCTGACCGGCGCGGCACGGCCTGCCTGGGCGATGGAAGACGCCCTGCCCGCATCGGGCTCCGCATAGCGAGTCTTTCCATGGGTGTCGGTCTGTGCGGTCGGACCGATTTCGGCGGCGGCGCGCGCTTTGTCGTGAACCGGCAATCCTTCGTCGAGTCTGGAACAGTCTTGCATCCCGCCTGTAATTGAATACGTACTGGGCTCGGACGAGGGGCCGAGACCCTGGGAGGAAGCCTGCGGCCCGGGTGGGCGCGCGACTCTCCTGCCACCCGGCGCAGGCACGAGCGGGACAGAATCCATGGCGGACGACGATCTCGATCTGAAAACGCTGAGCGACGCCGACCTCGTCGAGCAGATGCACGACGACCTCTACGACGGCCTCAGGGAGGAGATCGAGGAGGGCGTGAACATCCTGCTGGAGCGCGGCTGGCAGCCCTACACGATCCTGACCGACGCGCTGGTCGAGGGCATGCGCATCGTCGGCATCGACTTCCGCGACGGCATCCTCTTCGTGCCCGAGGTGCTCAAGTCCGCCAACGCGATGAAGGGCGGCATGGCCATCCTCCGCCCCCTCCTGGCCGAGACCGGCGCGCCCCGCGCCGGCAAGATGGTCATCGGCACCGTGAAGGGCGACATCCACGACATCGGCAAGAACCTCGTCACGATGATGATGGAAGGCGCCGGCTTCGAGGTGATCGACCTCGGCATCAACAACCCGGTCGAGAATTACCTAGCCGCGCTCGAGGAGCACGAGCCCGACATCCTCGGCATGTCGGCCCTGCTCACCACGACCATGCCCTACATGAAGGTCGTCATCGAGACGATGAAGGAGAAGGGCATCCGCGACGACTACCTGGTGATGGTGGGCGGCGCGCCGCTCAACGAGGAATTCGCCATGGCGGTCGGCGCCGATGCCTATTGCTCCGACGCCGCGATCACGGTCGAGACCGCCAAGGAGCTGATGAAGCGCCGGCACAACCTGAGTGCTGCCGCGGCGGACGCTGCGTGACGGCGGCTGAGACGCCGCCCGCGACGGCGGCCCCGGCACACACCGACCTCTCGGTCGACGACGAGGCAGCGTTCGCGAGCGCAGGCCCGGCCCGCGCCCTTGTCATCGCCTGCGGCGCGCTCGCCCGCGAGATCGTGGACTTCCGCGCGGCCAACGGCTTCGACCACCTCGACATCACCTGCCTGCCCGCCAAGCTGCACAACCGGCCCCACCTGATCCCCGAGGCGGTGCGCGCGAAGATTCGCGCGGGCAAGGCGCGCTACCGCTCGATCTTCGTGGCCTACGGCGATTGCGGCACCGGCGGCCTGCTCGACAAGGTGATCGAGGAAGAGGGCGTGGAGCGGATCGAGGGACCGCACTGCTACGCCTTCTACACCGGCCAGGAGGCGTTCGCGGCCATCACCGACGACGACCCCACCCAGTTCTTCCTCACCGACTACATGGTGCGCCACTTCGACCGGCTCATCATCGAAGGGCTCGGGCTCGACCGCTGGCCCGAGCTGCGGGACGACTACTTCGGCAACTACACCAACTGCGTCTACATCTCCCAGGTCGAGGACGCCGGCCTCGAAGCCAAGGCCCGCGCGGCGGCCGGGCGCCTCGGGCTGGGCTACGTCCACCGCCACGTCGGCTACGGCGAGCTCGCGGATTTCATGGAATCGGCCGCGGCAGCCGGCGAGGAAGCAGGAGCGCCATGACACGCACCATCGTCAGTTCCGCCACCAGGGAAGTCGTGATCGGCTTCGACGAGCCCTTCTGCATCATCGGCGAGCGCATCAACCCCACCGGTCGCAAGCTCCTGATGGCCGAGATGGCGGCCGGCGACTATTCGCGGGTGGAGCGGGACGCGCTCGCCCAGGTCGCGGCCGGCGCGCACATGCTGGACGTCAACGCGGGCGTACCGCTCGCCGACGAGCCCACGATCCTCGCCGATTGCATCCGGCTCGTGCAGTCGCTGACGGACCTGCCGCTCTCCATCGACAGCTCCATCGTGGCCGCGCTCGAAGCCGGGCTCGAGGTCTATCAGGGCAAGCCGCTGCTCAACTCCGTCACGGGTGAGGAGGAGCGGCTCGAATCCGTCCTCCCGCTGGTGAAGAAGCACGGCTGCGCCGTCGTCGCCATCTCCAACGACGAGAGCGGCATCTCCGAAGATCCGGACGAGCGCTTCGCCATCGCGAAGAAGATCGTCGAGCGCGCGATGGACCACGGCATCCCCAGGGAGGACGTGGTGGTCGACCCGCTGGTCATGCCCATCGGCGCCATCAACAAGGCCGGCGTGCAGGCCTTCGCCATCATGCGCCGGCTGAAGGAGGAGCTTGGCGTCAACTCGACCTGCGGCGCCTCCAACATCGGCTTCGGCCTGCCCAACCGGCCGAGCGTGAACGCGGCCTTCCTCTGCATGGCCGCGCGCTCCGGCCTCACGTCCGCCATCATGAACCCGCTGCACGAGACCGAGGTCGCCGCCGTCATGGCTGCCGACATGATGAACGGCAACGACCCCGACTGTGCGCGCTGGCTCCGCCGCTTCCGCGAGCCGGCTGCCGAGGGCGCAGGCGAGGGCAGGCGCGGCCGGCGCGAAGGCCGCCGGCGCCGGCGGGAGGGCGCCGCCGTCAGCGCGTGACGGCATGAGCGAGCACGCCTTCGTCGTCTTCACCCCGTCCGGCAAGCGCGGACGCTTCCCCCACGGCACCTCGGTCCTCGATGCCGCGCGCCAGATCGGCGTCGATCTCGATTCGGTGTGCGGCGGGCGCGGCCTCTGCGGCCGCTGCCAGGTGGAGGCCGGCGCGGGCCACTTCGCCAAGTTCGGGATCGAGAGCGCGCCCCGGCACCTGAGCCCGCCGGGCGAGCGGGAGGCGCGCTACGCCGCGCGGCGCGTCCTCAAGGAAGGCCGGAGGCTCGGCTGCGCGGCGCAGATCCGGGGCGATCTTGTCATCGACGTGCCCCCTGAGAGCCAGGTGCACAAGCAGGTCGTGCGCAAGCGCGCCGAGGCGCGGGACTACACCACCGATCCCGCCATCCGGCTGCACTACGTCGAGGTCGCCGAGCCCGACATGCACAACCCGCGCGGCGACTTCGAGCGGCTCGCGGACGCCCTCGGCGCGCAGTGGGGTCTGGGCGCGCTCGTGTGCGACCTGCACGTCCTGCAGGGCCTGCAGCGCGCGCTCCGCGAGGGCGCGTGGTCGGTAACGGTCGCCGTCCACGGGGCCGAGCGCATCGTCGCCGTCTGGCCCGGCTTCCGCGACCGGGCTTTCGGCGTCGCCTTCGACATCGGCTCCACCACCATCGCCTGCCATCTGGCGGAGCTGTCGAGCGGCGCGGTCGTCGCGTCCGCCGGCCGCATGAACCCGCAGATCCGCTTCGGCGAGGACCTGATGAGCCGGGTCTCCTACGTCATGATGAACCCCGGCGGCGAGGCCGAGCTGACCGAGGCCGTGCAGGGCGCGGTGAACGCGCTGATCGGCGAGGTGGCGGACGAGGCGGGCGCGGACCAGGGCGACATCCTGAACGCGACCTTCGTCGGCAACCCGATCATGCACCACCTGCTGCTCGGCATCGATCCGACGGAGCTGGGCGGCGCGCCCTTCGCGCTCACGCGCTCGGACGGGCTGACGCTGGAGGCGCGCGACATCGCGCTTGACGTCAACGCGGGCGCGCGGGTCTACGTGCTGCCTTGCGTCGCCGGCCACGTGGGCGCGGACGCGGCGGGGGTCGTGCTCTCGGAAGCGCCGCACCGGTCGGACGAGACGGTGCTAATCGTCGATGTCGGCACCAACGCCGAGATCGTGCTCGGCAACAGGGAGCGCCTGCTGGCCGCATCCTCGCCCACGGGCCCCGCCTTCGAGGGCGCGCAGATCGTGGCCGGCCAGCGCGCCGCGCCCGGCGCCATCGAGCGGGTCCGCATCGACCGCGAGACGCTGGAGGCCAGGGTCAAGGTCATCGGCTGCGACCTCTGGTCCGACGAGGAAGGCTTCGCCGAGGCCACGGCGGCCACCGGAGTCACCGGCATCTGCGGCTCGGGCATCATCGAGGCGCTGGCCGAAATGTACCTCGCCGGCATCCTGCGCGCCGACGGCACCATCGCCGGCGCCGCGCAGGCCAGGACCGCGCGCGTCGTGGCAGAGGGGCGGACCTTCCGCTACCTGCTCCACCCCGGTGAGCCCGCGATCTGCATCCACCAGAACGACGTGCGCGCGATCCAGCTGGCCAAGGCCGCGCTCATGGCTGGCGCCAGGCTGCTCATGGACCGCTTCGAGATCGGGAGCGTGGAGCGCATCGTGCTCACCGGCGCCTTCGGCAGCCATATCGACCCGCTCTACGCGATGGTGCTCGGCATGATCCCGGACTGCCCGCTCGAGAAGGTGAGCGCCGCAGGAAACGCCGCCGGCACGGGCGCGCTGATCGCGCTGCTCGACAGCGCCGCGCGCGCGGAGATCGAGACCGTGGTGCGCGGCATCGAGAAGGTGGAGACCGCCGTCGAGCCCGCCTTCCAGCGCCACTTCGTCGACGCCATGGCGATCCCCCACGGCACGGCGGACTACGTCCACCTGCCGCAGCACGTCACGCTCCCCGCCGCCGACGCGGCCCCCGCCGCCCGCCGGCAGAACCGGCGCCGCCGCCGGCGTTAGCGGCTCCCGCCTACGCGAAGGCGTCGGGCATGGAGGCCTTCTTCTTGGCGATGAACTCCTTGAGCGCCTCGTCCACGCCGGGGTCGATGGGCGGCGCCTCGTACTCGGCCAGCATCGTCTTGAAGAGGTCGTGCGCCCGCTGCGTCGCGTCCTTGGAGCCGTCGGCCTGCCACTGCTCGTAGCTCGAATTGTCGGCGACCGTGGAGCGGTAGAATGCGGTCTCGAAGTTCGCCTGCGTGTGGGCACAGCCGAGGTAGTGGCTGCCGGGGCCGACCTCGCGGATCGCGTCCATCGCCTGGCCGTTGGCGGACAGGTCGTAACCGCCCGCCAGCACCTGCATCATGCCCATCTGGTCGGCGTCCAGGATGAACTTCTCGTAGCCGCTGGCGAGCCCGCCCTCCAGCCAGCCCGCGCCGTGCAGCACGAAGTTGGTACCCGCCAGCACGGTCGGCAGCAGGGTCTGGGCGCTCTCGTAAGCGGCTTGCGCGTCGGGCAGCTTGGACGCGGTGAGCGACCCGCCGCTGCGGAACGGGACGCCGAGCCTCCGCGCCAGCGCTGCGAGGCCGAAGATCGCGAGCGTCGCCTCGGGCGTGCCGAAGGTCGGCGCGCCGGTCTGCATCGACATGGAGCTGAGGAAACTGCCGAAGATCACCGGCGCGCCGGGCCGGCAGAGCTGCACCAGCGCCATGCCCGCCATGGCCTCCGCCAGCGTCTGCGCCATCGTGCCGGCCAGCGAGACCGGCGCCATCGCGCCCGCCAGGATGAACGGCGTGACCAGCAGGCCCTGGTTCGCGCGCGCGTAGACCTTGAGCGCGCCCAGCATGGTGGCGTCGAAGGTCATCGGCGAGTTGGCGTTGATGAGGCTCACCATCACCGCCTGGGCGTCGACGACGTCGGCGCCGAAGAGGATCTTCGCCATCTCGACCGAATCCGCCGCGCGCTCGGGATGCGTGACCGAGCCCATGAACGGCTTGTCGGAATAGCGCATGTGCGCATAGACCATGTCGAGGTGGCGCTTGTTCACCGGCACGTCCACCGGCTCGCACACCGTGCCGCCGGAGTGGTGCATCGAGGGCGTCATGTAGGCGAGCTTGACGATGTTCTCGAAATCCTCGAGCTGGGCGTAGCGGCGCCCCTTCTCGATGTCGTAGATGAAGGGGGGGCCGTAGACCGGCGCGAAGACGAGATTGCGGCCGCCCATCTCGACCGTGCGCTCCGGGTTCCGCGCGATCTGGGCGAAGGACGCAGGCGCGGTCGAGACCAGGTGCCGCGCGAGCCCGCGCGGGAAGCGCACCCGCTCCCCGTCGATATCGGCGCCGGCATCCCTGAACAGCTCGAGCGACTCGGGATCCTCGCGGAAATCGATCCCGATCTCCTCCAGGATCGTGTCCGCGTTCTCCTCGACAAGCGCCAGCCCCTCTTCGCTCAGGAGGTCGACCGAAGGGATGTCGCGCGTGATGTAGCGCAGATGCTCGATCTTGCCGCCGGTCCGCTCCGCGCGCCGTGCCGCGCGCCCGCCGCCCCGGCGCCCGCTTCGCTTCGTCATGGTTTCGCCGCCGTCTGACCCTGCCGTCCGGTCCGGAATCTATCGCCGTTTGTCCCTGGCCGCACGTCTCCGGGGGGAAGGGTGGCACGCGGGGCTGTCCGCACTATCGGAATTGCGACCGAAAACGGCCAGACCACGCCGGTCTCCGGAGGGGAGACGCAGGCGATGCGTGCGCCCGTCGCAGGTGGCTGACTCCGTGCCCTCACCACCCGCGGATCATGTCGGCGGCCTTCTCCGCGATCATGATGACCGGCGATGCGGTGTTGCCCGACGTGATCCGGGGCATGACGGAGGCGTCGACGACCCTGAGCCTGTTCAGCCCGCGCACGCGCAGGTCCGCGTCCACGACGGCGTCCGGGTCCTGGCCCATCCTGCACGTCCCCACCGGGTGAAAGATCGTGGTCGCGATGTTGCCGACTTCCTTCACGAGGTCGTCGTCGGAGCGGACCTCAGGCCCCGGCAGCAGCTCCTTCGGCGTATAGGGCTTCAGCGCTTCGGCCGTCATGATCCGGCGGACCTGGCCTACGGACTCGACCGCGATGCGGCGGTCGTGCGCGGTGGAGAGATAGTTCGGCCTGATCTCGGGCTGCGCGCCAAGATCGGTGGTGGTCACGTGGCAGGTCCCCCGGCTCTCGGGGCGCAGGTTGCAGACCGACATCGTGATGGCGGGATAGGGGTGGAGCGGGTCGCCCAGCCGGTCGGTGGAGAGCGGCTGCACGTGATACTCCAGGTTGGGGGTGGCGAGCGCGGGATCGGACTTCGTGAACATGCCGAACTGGCTCGGCGCCATGGACATCGGCCCGCTCCGCCGGAGCGCGTATTCGAGGACGATGCCGGCCTTGCCCCAGAAGCTGTTGGCGAGCGTGTTGAGCGTCCGCGCGTTCTGCACGCCGAAGACCGTGCGGATCTGCAGGTGGTCCTGCAGGTTCTCGCCGACGCCGGGGCTTTCGTGCGTCACCCCGATGCCGAGGCCGGCGAGCCGCGCCGGCTGGCCGATGCCCGAAAGCTCCAGGATCTTGGGGGAGTTGATCGAGCCCGCGGCCAGCAGCACCTCCGCATCGGCCCGCGCCTCCCACCGCGCTCCCTTGTGGCGATAGACGAGACCCTTTACCGCGCGCCCCTCGACGATCAGCCGCTCGGTCTCGGCCTCGAGGATCAGGCGCAGGTTGGGCCGCTTCATCGCGGGCTTCAGGAACCCCCTCGCCGTGGTCCAGCGCACGCCGTTGCGCTGGTTCACCTCGAAGAAGCCCGAGCCCTCGTTGTCGCCGTCGTTGAAGTCGGCGCGGGGCTGGATGCCGAACTCCTTCGCGGCCTCCTGCACGGCTTCCAGGATCTCCCAGCGCAGCCGCTGCGTGGTGACCTTCCAGCCGCCGCCGGTCCCGTGCATGCGCGTGGCGCCGGCGTAGTGATCCTCGGACTTCAGGAAGTAGGGCAGGACGTCGTCCCACCCCCAGCCGAGGTTGCCGAGCTGGCGCCAGCCGTCGTAGTCGGCCGCCTGGCCCCGCATGTAGATCATGCCGTTGACCGCCGTGCAGCCGCCCAGCACCTTGCCGCGCGGGTAGACGAGGCTCCGCCCGTTGAGGCCGGGCTCCGGTGCCGTCTTCATCATCCAGTCGGTGCGCGGGTTGCCGATGCAGTAGAGGTAGCCCACCGGGATGTGCACCCAGTGGTAGTTGTCGCTGCGGCCGGCCTCCAGCAGGAGCACGCGGGTGCGGGGGTCTTCGGTGAGCCGGTTCGCGAGCACGCAGCCGGCGGTGCCCGCGCCCACGATGATGTAGTCGTAGCGGCCGTCGGGCGGCGCGGGGTCCGGCATCCGCGTCCTCTCCCGGCGGTTACATCGAGAGGCCGAGCCGGCCGCGGGTGAGCTGGAACTCGGTGACGCCCCGCGACCAGAGCGCCGGCCGGCAGCGGCCGGACGCCACGTCGGCCACGAGCGCCGCAAGCGCGGCGACGGCCGGCTCGATACCGCGCTCCGGCGCGATGACCCGGTCGAGATCGTCCCCGTACACCTGCGCGATGCCCGCTTCGGCGGTCACCTGGACGAGCGGCAGCATGGGGTGACCCTGGAGCGGGGCCGTGCCCACGTGGCAGAGCATCAGGTCCACGCCGGTGGCGCCGAGGCCTGCGAACGCTTCCACGGCGTTCTCCGTCGGTGTCTCCATGACGTGGAGCCCGGCGCGCTCCGCCGGCCTGCCGAAGGCGAGCGAGGCCGACGGCGTGGCACCCTCCGGGAACACCGCGTGCCGGAACCCGTCGTCACCGAGCAAACCCTTGCTGTCGGGCACGACCACGGTTGCACCGGCCGCGACGAGGCCCGCGGCCAGCCGGCCGAACGCCTCGCCCATCGCCTGCGGCAACGGCCCGTCCGCCACGAGGGCGAGGCGCAGCTCGGCCGTATCCACGCGCCGCCTCTCAGGCTCCGGCGCGGCGCGGGCTGCCGCCATCTCCTCGAGCTGCCGTGTCACCTTGGCCTGCACGCTCGCGATCCCGCCATCGAGCTGCACGCTCGCCCAGCCGAAGCGCTCCGCCGCGACGCCCCGCGCGGCGAGGTGGTTGCGTACCGCATCGTTGTGGGTCATCTCGCAGCCGTGCTCCAGCAGCACCGCGTGGCGCACGCTGCGGTGGGCGAGGTGGCCCGTGAGCGTGTCGAGGTAGAGCCCGGCGCCGTTGGCGGAGCCGCAGCCCTCGGTGTGCACCAGGGCGACGAAGCGCGAGACGTCGCTCCAGGGCGGCGGGTTGGCATCCAATTCGTCCGCGATGAGGCGCGCAACCTGGCCCGAGCAGAGGCTCGTCGGCATCACCAGGGCGACCTGATCCGATGCCACGCCCTCGTCGGTGATCAGCGCATCGAAGGCGAGGTCGAGCGGCGGCACGTCCTTGACCGGGAGCGGGCGGCCCTCAGGCTCGGGCCGGCGGGCAACCTCCTCCAGTCCGTCCGTGCCCGTGCGCGGCCAGTCGCGCCAGACCGAGACCTGCGCGTGGCCTGCAAGCTCGCCCTTGCTGCGCCGGCCCGAGGCGATGTCGAGCGCGAGCTCGAAGGTTTCCGCGCCCAGCGCATCCATCTCCATGCCGTCGTTGTAGCGGCCGGCGTTCACGTCCATCTCGTTCGCGAGCAGCTCGAAGCGGCCCGTGGTGGTCACGAACTTGAGCGTCGGCACGAAGGGGAAGTTGGTGATCGACCCGTTGCCCGTGATGAAGAGGATGAGGTTGGACCCCGCCGCCACCTGGCCCGCGATGCTCTCCAGGTCGTTGCCGGGGCTGTCCATGAAGTAGTAGCCGGGCTCGCGCATGGGCGCGCCGTAGTCGATGACGTGGTCGAGCCGGACCTCCGGCGCCTTCTTGCGTGCGGCGCCCAGCGACTTCAGCGCGATGTTGTAGAGCCCGCGGAAATTGTTTCCGCCCGTGGGGTTCCCTTCCGCCGTGGCGCCGTGGTTCGCGGCGTAGCGCTTGAAGTTCTCGATCTTCTCCAGGAACGCGCTGGCTGTAGCGGCATCGCGCACGTTCTCCAGCACGTAGGGTTCCGCGCCGATGAGCTCGTCGGTCTCCGCCAGGTTCGCCGATCCCCCGTGGCGGATGACCTCCTTCGCCACCCATCCCGCGAGCGCGTTGCCCGAGACGCCGGAGAACGCGTCCGAGCCGCCGCACTGGAGCGCGAGGCGGAGTTCGCCTGCGGGCTCGGGCGTGCGCCTCGCGGCGGCGACCTCGGGCAGCCAGCCTTCGATCAGCGCGCTCGCGCGCGCGACCTCGGCCTCGAACCCGTGGCCGACGCGGAAGAACGCGTGCGGCACGTGGGCCAGCGGATCGCTCCGCTCCGCCATGAACCGCCGCAGGTCGTCGTTGCCGTAGGCGCCGGTGCCGTCGTCGGCCGCCAGCACCGCGCCCACGTTGGGGTGCACCATGAAACCCGCGAGCACGCGGAGCACGTGGCCGAGATTGTTGGGCCGCCGCCTGCCGCCGCCCTCGGTATGGGTCACCGCCACGACGCCGTCGATCCCCGGCGGCGCCTGGGCCGCGACGCGTTCCGCCACCGCGCGGACGAACCCGTTGGCGCGCGAGGTGGTGGCGAGAGCGACGACGAAGTTCCGGGTGCCGACGCCGCGCCCGCCAGGGCGGCGGAAGCCTGAGAAGGTCGCCACACTGGCAGCAGGCGCAACCTGCTCGCCCGGCGTGAACGTGGCGTCGTCCAGCGCGTAGGTCTCGATGGTGTCCACGAAGTTGGCGGCTCCCGGCAGCGCGAAGTCGATGTCGCGCGCGGAGAGCGCGCTCAGGATCCGCTCGTTGCAGACGTACTCGCCGGGCGCGAGCGAGCGGGTCGCGATGCCGAAGGGGAGACCCCATGATGTGAGCTGCGCGCCCTCAGGTGTCGGCACGCGGACGAAGCGATGCCCTTCGAGGACCGTGTGCGGCAGGCGGAAAGTACCGGCGCCGTCAACGACGCGGGTGCCGGCCTCCAGCCGCCGCGTCGCGATGGCGACGTTGTCGGTCTCCGCCGGAACGCGGGCTACCCGGTCGAAATCGAAATGCTGATCCATCGCGTCATTCCCGGCGCTGCACGGTGCTCGTGGCACGGCGCCTTCAATATCGGTAAACGCCGCTCAAGGGTAGTCTCGCACGTCGCATCGCCTCTGGCGCCTTGACAGCGGGCGGCGCGATTCTTCTAATCGCCTGCCGGGCGGGCGCTTAGCTCAGCGGGAGAGCACCGTCTTCACACGGCGGGGGTCGCTGGTTCAAATCCAGCAGCGCCCACCAGCCCGGCCTGCCGGCGCCCTGGCGCGCCAGCCCGGCGGCGCCCACCCTGTAGCAGCCCAGCGGGAGCGAGAATCATGGCAGAGGTCGCGTGCGTGCTCGATTGCCGGGACCAGCTCGGCGAGAGCCCGGTCTGGTGCCCCGTCGACCAGCGGCTCTACTGGCTCGACATCAAGGGCCAGTCGATAAGCTGGCTCGCGCCTGCGAGCGGCGAATACAGGCAGGTGCCGGTGGACGAGCAGCCGGGCTCGCTCGTGCTGCGCGAGCGGGGCGGCATGGTGGTCGCCTTCTACGGCGGCTTCCGCTTCTTCGATCCCGAGACCGGCGCGGTCGAGACCATCCACGAGGTCGAGACCGACCAGCCCGAGAGCCGCATGAACGACGGCCGCTGCGACCGGCAGGGCCGCTTCTGGGCCGGCAGCATGGACGATGCGATGGTGGGCCGCCCCCTCGGCTCGCTCTACCGGCTCGACCACGACCTCAGCCTGCACAAGCAGGAGACCGGCATCGTCGTCTCCAACTCCATCGCCTTCAGCCCCGACGGCGGCACCATGTACTTCGCCGACCTCGACCAGGACGTGATCTGGGCCTACGACCTCGATACGGCATCCGGCACGATCTCCAACAAGCGCGTCTTTGCCGGCCCCGGATCTGCACCCGGCATCCCCGACGGCTCCACCGTGGACTCGGAAGGCTACGTTTGGAACGCGCGCTGGAACGGCTGGTGCGTCGCCCGCTTCGCGCCGGACGGCACGCTCGACCGCACGATCGAGATGCCCTTCCAGCAGGTCACCTGCCCGATGTTCGGCGGCGCGAACCTCGACGTCCTCTACGTCACCGGCGCCTCCTTCGGCCTGGACGAGGACGCGCTCGCAGGCCAGGCGCAGGCCGGCAGCATCTTCGCCGTCACCGGCACCGGCTGCACCGGCCTGCCCGAGCCCCGCTTCAAGGGCTGATCGAGGTTCCGGCCCCGCCCAGCCACGTTCTTTACGCCGCCGGGATTACGCGGGCGGCGCGCATGTCGTCGAAGATCTCGGTGAAGTTCTGCTCGGTGTCGATGGCTTCGGTGAAGCCGTACTGCAGGCGCTTGGTGTCTTCCAGGATGGTGTCCCAGGTCCGGCCGAAGTTCCAGTCGGCGAAGCCCCAGTCGCCGAGGTCGGAGAACGCCATGCCCTTGAGCTGGTGCTTGCGCGCGATCTCGTCCCAGACCGGGCCCTTGTCGGCCATGAAGTCTGCGAGCTTCATCGGCACCAGCACGCCCGGTCGGCAGCCGAAATACCGGGTGAAGAGCGGCCAGAGGTTGCACCAGCGCATGCCCGAGGCGTTGGTCACGTTAAAGGCCTCGCCGGCGCAGGCGGGGTTCTGCGCGGCCCAGGCGGCGCAGCGGCCGAGCAGCCGGGCGTCGACGAACTTGTTGAAGGCCGTGAACGCCGCCTCCGGCCCCGGGTAGTTGAGCGGCACGTCCATCTCCCGGCAGACGCTGGCATAGACCGCGACCAGCGAGGCGGTGTTGAGCGGGATGCCCTCGGCGAAGCCGACCACCGCCTCGGGCCTCAGCATGGTGTAGTGCCAGGACTTTCCCTCCTGCAGCTCGGTGATGAAGTCCTGCTGGTTGTAATAGAAGTTGGGCGGCAGGTGGCGCGGGTCGGTCTCCTTGGACGGCGTCTTGTGCGGGCCGAGGTGGACGCCGTAGTACTTGCCGCCCTGCACCAGGATCACGCGCTCCAGCGCGGGCGCGTTCGGCTCGATCACGCCGACCGAGTTGACCACGAGCGCGAGGTTGCCCTCGACGTTCTCGGCCTCGACGCCGCCCGAGAGTCCGGCGTAGAAGATGTGGGTGACGTCGGTGAGGCCTGCGAGCTTCTCCCTGGCTTGCGCCTCGTCCAGCAGGTCGACGGAGATGAAGGTGGCGTTGGTCTCGAAATTCGCGGGCCTCCGCGAGAGGCCTACGATGTCCCACCCGCCTTCGGCCTCGAGTGCCTGGATGATGTTGCGCCCGATCATACCGAGGCCGCCGACGACGACCGCCTTACCCTTCGCCATTCCCTGATCTCCTCATTGCTCTGCTGCGGGCCGCGCCCGGACGGCGCGCATGATAGGCAGCCGGCCCCGGCGGTCAAACCGGCCGGCAGGCAGGGCGGGTAGGGCGATGCGCGCGGCTGGGCTAACCTGAGGGCATGCCGCGGCCGGCTTCGGGGGAGGGGGCGTCATGACACGCGACTGGGACGAGCTGGAGCGCTGGGATCGCGCCTACTACCTGCACGGGCTGCAGGCGGAGTCCGAGCTGAGCTTCACCGGAGTCGACGCGACCGACGGCAACTACCTGGTGCTTGCCGACGGCACGCGGCTGCTCGACTTCATGAGCCAGCTCATCTCGGACAACCTGGGCCACCGGCATCCGGCGATCCACGGCGCGCTCACGCAAGCCATGGAGCGCTACGGCCACGTCACCTACACGCTCGCGAACGAGTACCGCGCCCGGGCCGCGAAGCTCGTGATCGCGGACATCCTCGGCAACGAGGGCTGGGCCGGCCGCCTGCGCGTCCTGCCGTCGGGAACCGAGGCGGTGGAGAGCTGCATCATGATGGCCCGGCTCTACACGGGCCGGAGCGTCATCCTCAGCCAGGCGCACTCATTCCACGGCATGACCGTGGGCTCCACCATGATGCGGGGCTACCGCAACAACATCTCGACCGATGCGGGCTTCGGCGACGTTGCCGACGTGCCGGGATACCCGCCCCACGGCTACATCCCGATCCCGCCGCCGGAGCACGAGGACTGGGCGGGCGACGGTCGGCTGCCCTCGCTCGAGGCGACGGAGCACATCGTGCGCGCGATCGGGGCCGAGAACGTCGCGGCGGTGATCGCGGAGCCCATGCTGGGCGCGGGCGGGACCTTCCCCCATGCGGACTACATGCCGGGCCTGCGCGCGCTCTGCGACAAGTACGGCTTCCTCTGGATCGCCGACGAGGTGATCACGGGCTTCGGGCGGCTCGGCGAGTGGTTCGGCTACATGCACTGGCCAGGCGTGAAGCCCGACCTGATGGCGGCGGGCAAGGGCATCAACGGCTCGGCCCTGCCGGTCGGCGCCGTGATCGCAAGCGCGCCGATCGCGGATTACTTCGAGAAGGCCCGCTGGTGGACCGGCAGCACCTGGGACGGTCACCCCCTCGTTTGCGCCACCATCGTCGGCAACCTCGAGTACCTGCTGGCCCACGACATCATGCAGCAGGTCCGCCAGCGGGGCGCCTACCTCAAGGACCGGCTCGACGGGCTGAAGGCCAAGCACCCGTCGGTCGGGCGCGTCTCCGGGCGGGGCCTCTTCTACACGGTCGATCTCGTGAACGGGAACGGCACGCCCATCGTGCCCGAGGACCGCTACTCGCCCTTCACCGGCGATCTCGGCCAGCACCCCAACGCCATCGTCGCGGCCGAGAACGCGAAGCGCGGCGTCTTCATGGGCGGCTTCTCACCCAACACGATCAAGCTGGGCCCGCCGTTCACCATCACGCACGACGAGATCGACACCGCCACGGACGCGCTCGACGCCGCGCTCACGGTGATCGACGAGCGCTTCGCCCGGTGAGAGCGCCCGGCTACGGCATCTCCTCGATGGTGGGGAGCGAGGGGATCTGGTCGAGCCAGTGCTGCTTCGAGCGATTGTAGATATGGACCTTGGGCACGAGCTGGTCGCGTTGCTTGATGGTGCCCACGCGCAGCCCATAGAACGGACCCGCCGGGTCCGAGGTCGCGTAGATGGGTGAGCCGCAGGTCCCGCAGAAGCCCTGCTGGCGCCGGTTACCGCTGTCCGCGATCTTGACGTAGACCGTCATCTCGCCGGAGAGGAGCGTGAAGGCGTTCTCCTTCGTGAACGCGACCGTGCGGAATGCCGAGCCCGAGAGCGTCTGGCAATCCGTGCAGTTGCAGATGAGGAGCCGGTTCGTATCAAGCTCCGCCTCGTAAGTGATCTGCCCGCAGAAGCAGGCGCCCTCCACCTTCATCCTCTCCCTCCTGTTCCTGGAATGCGGCTCACTCCGCCGCGTCCCGTGCCGGGGTTGCGACGGCGGCTCTCAGCCGGCACGTCCCGGCCTCGTCGACGTCGCCGTTCCCGTCGAGCGCCACCCGGAAGATATCGCGGGCGGCCTCCGGCGAGACCCAGCGCTCGCGCACGTCGTGGGCGACACGCTCCGGCGCGCGGGCAGCGGGCTCGGCGTAGCCGCCGCCGCCTGCGGAGACGGAGACCATCGTTTCGCCCGGCGCCACGGTGACCTGCGCGCAGGCTTCCAGCGCCTCCAGCTCGCCGTTGTGCTTGCGCCGGTACTGGCAGGCCGGCGCGCCCGCGCCGCCGCCGCGCGCGCCGTTGGCCGGGTTGACCGCGCCGTTGCTGACGTAGCCCACCTCGAGCGCGCAGCCCTCGACCGGGCCGAACTCGACGAAGGCCCCGGCCCCGCCGCGCTGGCGCCCGGCGCCGCCGCTGTCGGTGATGAAGTGCCGCCCCTTCACGGTGATGGGAAAGACCATCTCGTCGACCTCGATGGAATCCTGGTAGCAGAGGCCGGCGTTGCCGACGTGGGCGATGGTGATCCAGGCGTCGGTCTCGGGCGCCGCTGCGCCGGCGCCGAAGCCCAGGAAGATCTGGTTCACGAAGCGCTCGCCGCTGCGCGGGTCCGTGCCCGAGATCACGCCGCAGCTCGGCGGGATCACGCCGCCCACCTCGGCCATGCCGTGGCCGTCGCCGAGCTCGGCGATCGCGCGCTGCACGCCGTTGGCGATGTGGTCGGCGACATTGGTGGTCGCGACCGAGCACGACGTCGGGTGCTCCGGGATGCCGACGACGCAGCCCCGCCTCAGCTTCACGTCGATGCGGCGGAAGGCGCCCGCGTTGGGCGGCACGGTGTGGGGCAGCGCGTTGAAGATGCCCACCATCGCCGACGTGCGCGCGCACGCCTCGCTCATGTTGAGGCCGAAGGGGAGCGAATCGGCGTTGTCCCGCAGATCGACCTCGATCCGCGCGTCGGCCGGGTCGACGCACACGGCGACCTTCACGGTCACGCCCTCCGGCGCGCCTGGGATCGGGTCGTGGGTGCTGGAGACCGTGAGGCTGCCTGCGGGCAGGTCTCCCAGCGCATCGATCATGCGCCGCTCGCTGTAGTCGAACCACTCGGCGGCGAAACGATCCAGCGTCTCCCAGCCGGTCTCGTCCGCGAGCGCCAGAAGCTCCCGCTCGCCCACCCGGGCCGCGCCCAGCATGGCGAGGAAGTCGCCCCACCACTGGTCCGGCACGCGGATGCGCATCCGGCACATGCGGACGATGTCCTCGTTGGTCTCGTAGCCGCGCTGCACCTGCACCGCCGGGAAGATCAGCGCGCCCTCCTCGTACACGTCGCGCGCCGAGCCGTGATAGGTGGTGGCGATGGAGTTGCCGCAATCGGCCTGGTGCGCCTTGGCGACGACGGTGAAGCGGTGCCGGCCGGCGTCGTCGATCACCGGCACCAGGATCGTGTGATCGGCCGGGTGCGAGCAGCCGTGGTAGGGCGAGTTGTGGAGAAAGGCGTCTCCCCGCGCGAGGTCGGGGTGGAACGCCTTCATCGAGGCCGCCATCAGGTCGGGCCCGCTCAGCACGTGGATCGGCAGGCTCTCGGCGGTCGCCAGCAGGTCACAGTCGGCGGTGACGATGCAGCACGAGAAGTCGCGCGCCGTGTTGAGCACGCCGGAGCGCCCGGTGCGGAACAGCGTGTTGGCCATCTTGCGGCAGATGGCCTCGAAGCGCTTGTTCAGGATCGCAAGCCGGACGCCGTCCATTCTCCCGGCCTTCGCTCGCCCTTACGCCCGTGCCGGCTCGGCGAGGTCGGTGGGGTCCTCGCCCCGTCGCAGCATGGCGAGCAGTCCGAGGTTCACGGCGATGTAGCCCGGCGCGACCTCGTTGACCCCGGCAAGCTTGGAATCGGGGCGCTCGCGCAGCTCCCGGTTCAGCGCACCCAGCTTGTGGAACGGCACGCCGGGGAAGAGATGGTGCTCGGTGTGGTAGGGCATCTGCCACATCAGCCAGCGGAGGATCGGCCCGGCACGGGTCGTGCGCGTGCTCCCGATCACGCCCCGCCCGTTGGGGAGCCCGTGGTGCTCGGCCGCCACGTAGAGGCGGTAGAAGGCCGTCGTCGCCACCATCGGCCCCCAGACGCAGATGAGCGCGGCCCAGCTCCCGAAGTAGGCCGAGAGCGCTACGACGGCCGCATAGCCCAGCAGGTAGAGCCGCGCCTCGCGGATCACGATGCGCCGCTCCCTCTCCCTGAGGAAGGGCTCGGGCGCATGGCCGAAGGCATGCTCCAGGGTGTTGCGGATGAGGGCAATCCAGAGGGCCAGACCGGCCACGAATTTGAGATAGCCCATGAACGTCCACGGCTTCTGCACCAGCAGTTCGGGATCCTGCCCGGCGACCTTGGTGTGTCGGTGGTGGGCGAAATGGAAGTAGCGCTGATAGTTGTGGGCGTAGAAGCGCGGGAAGCTCGCAAGGTGGCCGAAGGCATCGTTGAGGGTCCGGTTGCGGAACACCGTCCAGTGCCCAAGCTCGTGCTGGCCGGCGTAGCAGAAGCCCCAGAGGATGACGCCCTGCGCCACGAACACCGGCGCCACCCACCAGCTCCCCCAGAGCGTGTGAATGGCGTAGCCCGTGAGTCCCGCAGCGCCGAGCTGGCTCAGGGTCTGCAGCCAGCCCAGGAGGTCCGAGCGCTGCGACAGCGCCTTGAGGCGCGGCGCCTCGATCAGGTCCTTGCGTGCGATCCAGTCGTCCATGCCGTCACCCGGCCGGCTCCACGGCGGCCAGTGTACGCCCGCGCTCGATCAGCAGGAAGCGATTGGAGACGGTGCGCTGCCACGGGCTCCAGGACCCGTCCGGCCACTGGACCCGAACCTCCGCGCTCTCGGCCGGGCCCAGGCCGAAGTGCATCCATCCCGCCTGCCCGCTCACGTGCCCGCCCCCCACCACTGCCTCGTGGCGCTGGATGCGGCCTGCGGCGCGCACCTCGATCCAGGCGCCGACGGCGTTCACGTTGGCGTCCGCCTGCCGCAGCATGACCTGAATCCAGCGGCCCGCGCCGCGGCTCCGGTTGTGCAGGATCTCGGCATTGGCCACGCGGTTCACCACGACGATGTCGAGCAGGCCGTCGAGGTCGAGGTCGATCACGGCGCCGCCCCGGCTGCGGCGCATGCTGGCCGCGCCCGCCTCCACGGAGGCCTCGCGGAAGCGCCCGTCCGGGCCGCCCAGCAGCAGGTTGTTCGGGTCGTACGCCGCGGCCTCCTCCATCTCCTCCACGTTGCCCTTGGCGACGAAGAGGTCGAACCAGCCGTCGTTGTTCACGTCGGCGAACTGCGAGTGCCAGGCCGTGGACGGGCGCTCGTCGTCGCCCGCGTGGGGACGCGTGGCCTCGACACCGTGATCGAAGGCGACTTCGCGGAAGTCGGGCGCGCCGATGCTGCCGGGTGCCAGCGAGCGCAGCCTGTTGGCTCCCATGTTCGAGAGGAAGTACTCCGGCAACCCGTCGCCGGTGATGTCGTGGCTCGCGATCCCCATGCCCCAGATGCGCAGGCGCTGCCAGCCGTCGGCGCGCCCGTAGAGCCTGGGCGCGGCGCCCAGGTGCCAGAGCTGCTCCTCGCCCGTGTCCTCGTGATAGAAGCGGTCGTTGCTGACCAGGAGGTCGGGGGCTCCTGCGCGGCTCCAGTCGGTGAAGAGCATCGAGAGCGGGCAGTGGCCCGGGCTGAGCGGTACCGGGGGCGCGTAAGCTGCCGCATCCGGGCCGGCCGGGCGGAACAGCGTGTTGTCCGGACAAGCCGCCGTCGGCGCGTCGCCGGTACCTGAGTCGCCGAAGGGCAGGTGCATGGCGTTCCACATGTCGCGGTCGACGTAGTTGCCGAAGGCAAGCGTCGGCAGCCGGTTGCCGCTTTCCCAGGTTGCGCTGAAGGCGGTGGTCCACTGCGCGCCGCCGGGAACGCCCCAGGCCGCGCCGGTGTCGGCGAAGCGGCAGTCGCCGAGCCCGCGGAAGAGCCTGTTGGCGCCCTGCCGCAGCACGGCGAGGTCCATGATGCCGTCGCCGTCGATATCCAGCGGATAGGCGCCGGTCACGCCGGTCCCGGCGAGCGCGCTGCGGTCCACCGCGGAGAAGCGAAGCGCGCCCGGCCGGCTCTCGTTGCGATAGAGCGCCGAGGGCGACGCGCCGCCCGCGAAGAAGAGATCGGGATCGCCGTCCAGGTCGCAATCGAAGGCGGCGACGCCGCCGCCCACGTAGTGCGTCCACTCGCCGGTGTAGGCATGCGCCACGCCGGCTTCGGCGGCGACATCGACGAACCGCGGCGCATCCAGGTCGTCAGCGCGGGCGTTCTCGGCTGCGGCGGCGATGCCGCCCGCCCAGAGCAGCGAGGCCAGGAGGCTGACGGTGGCAAGGGCGCGGTCTGGTCGGCGCGTCATCGCGTCCGTTCCGCGGCGAGCCTACTTGGGGGCGGCCGAGTCTCGTCTGAGCGCCCCGGCCAACTGCCGTTCGATGCGCTGGACCAGGGGTATCCGCTGCAGGCGCTTGCAGACCGATTCGATCGCGCCGGCGACGCCTTCGGGCAGGAAGACCATGAAGAGCAGGACCACCAGCCCGAGGCCGATATTGCGCAGGTCGGAGAACTCCTTGAAGAACTCGTCCGCGACCATCAGCAGTCCGGCGCCGAGCAGCGGCCCCCAGGTGCGCCCGATGCCGCCGACGACGAGCATCGAGATCAGGAAGAGCAGCAGCGGGAAGGAGACGAGGTTGGTGCCGACCGAGCCGAAGTGGGCCGCGTAGAAGGCGCCGGCCATGGAGGTCAGGAAGGCCGAGGCCGCGAAGACGATGAGCTGGTACTTGAAGACGCTCACGCCGCGCGAGGTGGCGAGCTCCTCGTTGTCGCGGAGCGCCTTGAAGGCGAGGCCGATACGGCTCTGCGTCATCGCCACCGTGAAGACGAGCGCGACGATGAGGAGGCCCAGCATCGTGTAGTAGTCGCCCATCATCCAGTTGCGCCCGCCCAGCACCTCGCGCCAGCCGAAG
>JAPPMY010000025.1 GCA_028818855.1 Rhodospirillales bacterium | reverse complement strand
TATCGTATCACCGTCGACCTATGACGGCATAATCCCAATACCATGGTGCGGTGCAGGGCGCGCGCCTCCTCCGTCAGGATCGCGTCATGCAGAGCAGGAGAGCGGATGGCCGCCGCAGGCGGAGGCAGGACGAGGGGTGCGCGACGCCCCGGCATTTGGCGGGGCGCATGGGCCGGCGGCGCCGCTTCCAGGGCCACTCGGAAGCGCGGCGGCCCATCTCACTTTGTCTCGCTTTGTCTCACTTTGTCTCGCCTTGTCTCGGAATATCTCGGAATATCTCACAATTAATTTGCTCCCGAATCCGTCTCACTCGGGCTCCGCCCGGCACGCACGATGGGCGGGAGCGTGCGACCCGCGTGACTTGATTCCGCGCGCGTCCCGCGCGATGTGCACCCGCGCGCCCGCGGCGCGACGCGGACCGTGACCCTGGCGAGACATGCGGGCTAGAATTCGAGTCCGGGCGGCCCGAGCCCGCCCCGCTCCCGCGGCGATGCCGCGACCCGCAAGAGGCGCCGCCCATGCCCGTCGATCCGCACGCCGCGGAGAAGCCCGGCTCCACCGCCCGACCGAGCCCTCTGCTGATCGGGATGCTGTTCGTGCTCGGCGTCTCCTTCGCGCTCGCGGTCTCGCTCAACCGCTTCGCGGCCGATGGCGGCGTGCCCTTCCTGCCCTACGTGTTCTGGCAGTCGTTCGGCGGGGGCGCTGCGCTCATGCTGCTGGCCGCGGCGCTTCGCCGCCTTCCGCCGGTCAACTTCCGCCACGTGCGCATCTTCCTCTCCACCGGGGCGCTGAACCTCGCCTTCCCCTACATGCTGCTCGCCTACCTCGCGCCCAAGGTGCCGGCGAGCCTGCTCTCGCTGGGCCTCGCGCTGGTGCCGATCATGGTCTACGCGCTGGCGCTGACGCTCAGGCAGGACCGCTTCCACTGGCTCCGCTGCGGCGGAATCATGCTGGGCTTCGCCGGCATCCTCATCGTGCTGGTGCCGCAGGCGAGCCTGCCGGCGCCGGGCATGGCGGGCTGGGTGGCGCTCGGCCTGGTGCCGTCGCTCTCCTACGCGGTCAACGCGGTGCTGGTGGCGCGCTGGCGGCCGCAGGAGACGACCTCCCTGCCGCTCGCCGGCGGCCTCATGCTGGCGTCCGCCGGCTACGCCTTTGTCGTGATGGCGGCGATGGGGGACTGGTGGGCCTTCGGCGGCGGCTTCGGCATCGGCCACGGTGCGACGATCGGCGCGATGGCCAACAACTGCGTCTCGTTCTACCTGGTGTTCGAGGTCATCCGCCGGGCCGGGCCGGTGATCTTCTCCACCGTCAACTACATCGCCACGCTCTCCGGCATGGGCTTCGGCATGTGGTTCTTCGGCGATGCGCCCTCGGCCTACATCTGGGGCGCGATCGTCCTGATGTTCGCCGGCCTCTTCCTCGTGACCACCACCGGCCGGACCGGGAATCCGGGCTAGCGCCCCTTCGCCGACAGACACGCGAGCGGCATGCTCCAAAGCCTCGAGCATCGGGTTGCTACCCGACGGGTTGGCGCAGGCGGCTGGTTCGGGCAACATCGGCGTGTCACGGGATCAGGGATCGGACGAATAGATGGCACTTGCGGAGGCCCAGGCGGCGCGCACGCCCCAGCTGCCCGACCTCAGGCGCATCATGGCCGATTCCAAGCTCTATTGGCTGGTGCTGCCGGCCTTCACGTTCTTCCTGATCTTCTTCGTCATCCCGACCGTCTCGCTGTTCCTGATCTCCTTCGACAAGTCGGTCGCGGGCGTGGTCGACATCCAGTGGGACTTCACGCTCAAGAACTACATCCGCTTCTTCAACCGCTCGCTCTACTACGAGGCGGCGATCCGCTCGATCGGGCTTGCGGCGATCGTCTCGGTCGTGACGCTGGCGCTGGGCTACCCGCTCGCCTACTTCGTGGCCAAGACCAGGCACCCCGGGCGCAACACCTTCTACATGATCCTCGTGCTGAGCGCGATGCAGCTCGACATGGTGATCCGCCTCTTCGGCCTGATGGTGCTGATGGGCGACAACGGGGTCATCAACGGCATCCTGCGCGACATCGGCGCCATCCGCGAGCCGCTGCCGCTGATGTACAACTTCTTCGGCGCGGTGGTGGGGCTGGTGCAGTTCACCCTGCCCTTCATGGTGCTTTCGCTGATCGGCATCATCCGAAGCATTCACCCGTCGCTGGAGGAGGCCGCGCGCAGCCTCGGCGCCAACCGCTGGACTACCTTCTGGCGCATCACCTTCCCGCTCAGCATGCCGGGTATTCTCGCCGGCACCTTGCTGGTCTTCGCGATCTCGATCTCGTCCTACGTGGTGCCGGCGCTGATGGGCGGCTGGAAGGTGATCGTGATGCCGCTCCACATCTATCAGCAGATCGCCGAGATGGGTAAGTGGCAGTTCGGCGCGACCATTGCGGTGGTGCTGTTCGTGACCAGCATGATCGCGGTCTACGTCTATCAGCGCTTCGCGGCGCGCACCGCAGGGGGGCGGGCCTGAGATGGCGGAGATGGTGACGGATGCCGCGCCCGAGCCGCGCAACGGCGGCTGGAGGCCCTTCCGCCGGCGCAACGGGCCGCGCGAGGAGCCGGCAGTCGCGCTGCCGCTGCAGATCGGCGCGTGGATCGCCTTCGTGGTGCTGCTGCTCCCCGTGGTCATCGTGGTGCTGGCAGGGCTCAACTCCGGCGATCACCTGACCTGGCCGCCGGAGGGGCTCTCGCTCCGCTGGATCTTCGCCTTCTTCGAGGCGAGCGAGTTCCTCGACGCCTACGTCTTCAGCCTGTGGCTCGCCGTGGTGGTCATGGTGATCTCGACCACGCTCGGCACCATGGCGGCGATCTTCCTCACGCGCATGACCTTCCCCGGCCGCAATCTGCTGCGGGCGTATTTTCTCTCGCCGCTGATCCTGCCGGGGATCGTGCTGGGGCTCGCGCTCTACGTGTTCTACGTCTCGAGCGGGATCGGGCTCTCGCGCACGCTGCCCGGGCTTATCATCGGCCACGTGCTGGTGACGGCGCCCTACGTGATCGGCACTGTGTCCGCGGCGCTCTTCAACTTCGACATCGCGCTCGAGGAGGCCGCGCGCAGCCTCGGCGCCAGCCCGTGGACGGCGTTCCGCAAGGTGACGCTGCCGATCATCGGGCCGGGCGTCGCCGCTGGCGCGATCTTCGCCTTCATCGTGTCCTTCGGCCAGTTCGACGTCTCGCTCTTCCTGAGCACGCCGAACTATACGCCGCTGCCGATCGCCCTCTATATTTCGCTCAGATACACGTTCGAGCCGACGGCGGCGGCGGCGGGCATCTTCGCGATCGCGCTGGTCGTGATCTCGATGCTGCTTACGTCGCGACTCATCAACATCCGGCGCTTCGCCGGGATCAAGTTCTCGTAATCGACACAGGGAGAATGAACGATGACCCGTAAACGTATCTCCAAGCCCTCGCGGCGTACCGTCCTCAAGGGGCTGGCAGCAGGCGGCGCGGCCGCAGCCTCGACCCAGTTCGGCCTCTTCAACATCAACCACGCCTGGTCGCAGGACGTGCACTGGGACGGCGAGCCCTTCGATGCGGGCGGCGCCACCTTCATCCTCGGCGAGTGGGGCGGCTTCTGGGAGGAGTTCGTCCGCGGCGCCCAGCTGGATGAGTTCGAGAAGACCTACAACTGCACCATTGCCTACGATTCCTCGTGGCCCTGGTTCCCGAAGTACGTCGCCGGCGGGCCGCAGGACCCGGCCTTCCACATGTGCAACTGGAACCTGCCCGAGATGATGAAGACCGCGCGGGCGGGCGACTACTTCCTGCCCATCGACGACATCAAGGCCAACGTGCCCCACGCGGCGGACTGCTGGGACTTCGCCTTCGGCAACGGCATCGGCGTGACCTGGGCCTTCGGCCAGTACGCCTACGTGTACCGGACCGATCTGGTCGATCCCGCCCCCGCCGACTTCAAGTCGTTCTGGGAGGAGCGCTTCGCCGGCAACCGCGCCACCTACATCACGTCCAACACCCTGCAGATGGTCTTCTTCATCACCGCCAGCGCCGCATGGGGCGAGGGGCCGGAGGACCTGGATGCCGGCTTCGACGCGATGGAGCGGGCCATGCCGATGAAGATCAGCGACTTCACCGGCAACATGCAGACCCTCGTCGAGCGCGGTGAGGTGCACCTCGGCGTCCAGTGGGAGGGCGAGGTCTACCTGCAGATGGACAAGGGCATTTCCGTCGGTCCCGTCATCTGGGATGCCAAGCCGATCCTGACGCAGACCAAGACCATCAGCCGCTACGCCGAGCCGATGCAGAAGAAGCTCGGCTACGCGCTGATGAACGAGGCGCTCGACCCCGGCTACCAGTCGAAGGCCGGCTCCATATTCTATCTGCGGCCGACCAACGGAAAGGCGGAGGTGTCGGAGAACCTCGCGAGCAAGGGTGTGGCCAACACCGCCGGCGCCATGGAAGGGCTCTGGATCCCGGATTGGAACTGGTATCTCGACAACGAGGACGACATCGTCGAGACCACCAACGAGATCTTCGGCGGCTAACGCCTTTTGCCGGGCGGCTGAACGAGGCGGCGCGTGTCGGACGTCGAGCTTTCGAGCCTGACCAAGCGCTACGGCGAGACCCTCGCGGTCGACGACGTCTCGCTCCGGGTCGAGGAGGGGGAGTTCTTCTCCCTCCTCGGGCCGTCCGGCTGCGGCAAGACGACGACGCTCCGCATGATCGCGGGCTTCGTCCGACCCAACGAGGGCCAGGTCTTCATCGGCGGCGAGGACATGACCCTGCTCCCGCCGGAAAAGCGGGGCATCGGCATCGTCTTCCAGAACTACGCGATCTTTCCGCACATGACGGTGTTCGACAACATCGCCTTCGGCCTGAAGATGCGGAAGGTGCCGAAGCGGGAGATCCGCGGCCGCGTCGGCAAGGCGCTGGAACAGGTCAACCTCGACGGCTACGAGCGGCGCTATCAACGAGAGCTATCCGGCGGCGAGCAGCAGCGCGTGGCGCTCGCCCGCGTGCTCATCACCGAACCCAAGATCCTGCTTCTCGACGAGCCCCTGAGCGCGCTCGACAAGAAGCTCCGGGAGGAGATGAAGTACTGGATCAAGGGGCTGCAGCACTCCCTCCGCATCACCACCGTCTACGTCACCCACGACCAGGGCGAGGCGCTCACCATGTCCGACCGGATCGCGGTGATGAACCGCGCGAAGGTTGTCCAGATCGGCGCGCCCGATACGATTTACGAGCACCCGGCCGACCGCTTCGTCACTGATTTCATCGGCGAGTCCAACATCCTCGAGGCGCGCGTCGCGGCGGTGAGCGGGGACGAGTGTCGCGTCGCCGTGGGCCGGGTCGAGTTCGCAGCCCCGCGGCGCGACGGGGTCGAGGCCGGCCAGGCGGTAGGCTTCGTGGTGCGGCCGGAGCGCGTGTTGATCGGGGCGGCGGCCCAAGCCGTCGACGGCCCCAAGGCCACCGCCACCGTGGTCGACCGCAGCTATCAGGGGGCGATCATCCGTTACCGCCTGCAGCTCGAAGGCCAGGAGGTCGTGGCGGAAGTGCCCAACCGCCCCGATCAGCCTCATCTTGCCGACGGGGCCGAGACCGTGATCGGCTGGACCGTGGCGAGCAGCGAGCTGCTCGTCGACTGAAGGCTCGCGGCTTCGGCCGCGCGCTCAGACCAGCTCTTCGATGGGCGTGTAGACGTCCGAAATCCCGAAATACTTGGGGCCGAAGACCTCGATCGCCTCGGGCGTGCGCATGACCGGCGGCACGCTGACGCCGACGACGCGCACGCGCTGGCCGTACTTCAGCCCCTCCGTGGTGATCGGCTCGGCGTTCTCCTGGTCGAGGATGCAGATCAGGTCCGGCACCATGCCGAGCATGCGCTCGCCCTGCTGTGCCACCAGGAACTCGTTCTGGAAGCGCACCTCAAGCTGCTCCCCCGTGCTCGTGCCGATCCCCTCGAACTTGACCCGGCCGATGGCCCAGCCGCGCGTGGTCTCGCGCAACAGGTCCACCACCTTGCCTTCGAAGAGCACCTTGCAGAAGCGCTTGTCGCGCGAGGTTGCGAAGTAGCGCTGCAGCCCGGCGAAGGGGTCGCTCTGGGTCTCGCGCGCCTCGCGGATCGAGCGGCCGATCTCCATGGCGAGCGTCGTGGTGTAGAGCACGCCGGTCTCCTTCGCCTCCTGGCCCGACATGGAATAGAGCGCGATCTCCGACTTGGTGCCCATGCGGGTGCACACCACGCGCGCGAACCACTCGGATTCGAGGTTGCTGCGGGCGCGCACGATGACCTCGTTGTCGTGCTCGTCGCGCAGCACGATCGGCGATGCCGGCACGCCGTAGACGCCGAAGGTGCACATCTGCAGCTCGGGGAAGGCGCGGCCCATGCCGTCGCCGTCCACCACGGGAAGCCCGGTGAGCGCGCCGATCACCATCGGCAGCGTGCCGTTGATGCCGCCGGCCTCGGCGGCGATCAGCGCGTCCGCCTTGCGGCCCTTCTCGCGCTCGATGGAGCGCAGGCATTTCACCATTGAGAGTGCGCTCGGGATCTTTTCCACCATCACCGTGGGCGCGCCCATGTTGGCGACCGAGACGACGAAATCGTCGTCGTCGAGCTCCATCGGGTCCATGATCGTGATGTCGGCGCCTTCCTCCAGCTTCTGCCTGAGGATCAGCCCGCCGACGTAGGGGTCGCCGCCGCCGCCGGTGCCGAGAAAGGCCGTGCCGCGCAGGAAGTCCGGCAGCAGGTCGAGGTGCATCTTCATCGTCGGCATGGTCTTGCTGTCGCTCCTGCTTGCTGCTCAACCTTCGGCGAGATCGCCCACCGCCTTGACCCGCACCCGGCAGGCGGCGCCCGGCAGGTAGGCCAGCGGGATTTCCTCGACCTCGATGATCTCGATGCTGGCGGCGTCGGCGCCGGCATCCACCGCCTTCGCCTGCGCCTCGTCCTTGGCCTGCTGAATCGCGTTCTCGCGGCCCTCCTGTTCGTAGGAGAACACGCGGTCCACCTCGCCGCCCACCTGCGCGATGGCGGCGCCGATGGCGTTCGCCACCGCCGAGTGCTCGGGCACGCTCAGGCTGGAGACGCCGGCGAGATCGCGCTCGATCAGGATGCTGCCGCCTCCCACCAGGATCGCTGGCACGGGCTCCGCGCTCGTCTTCATGCGGTCGATGGCGTCTTCGACCATGACGTGGATGCGCTCCAGCGCGCGCCGTACGGCAGCGTCGTCGAGCCCGGCGACGGCCGCTCGATCGCCGATATCTGCAAGGCCGGCCGCGACGGCGACATCGGTGGCGGTCAGCGTGTCGCCGCCGAAGATCAACGCCTTCTCCGTCAGCTCGAAACCCACGGAATCGGGGCCGACGGTGACCGCGTCGTCGCCCCGCACCAGGCTGCCGCCGCCGAGCCCGATCGCCAGCACGTCCGGCATGCGGAAGTTCGTGCGCACCCCGCCGACGTCGACGGCGACCGCCGATTCCCGGGGGAAACCCCGGGCCAGCACGCCGACGTCCGTCGTGGTGCCGCCGATATCGACCACCACGGCATTCTCCTGATCGGAGAGGAAGGCCGCGCCCCGCATGCTGTTGGTGGGACCCGAGGCGAAGGTCAGCACCGGGTAGCGCTCGACGTAGGCCGCGCTCATCAGCGTGCCGTCGTTCTGGCTGATGAAGAAGGGCGCGTCGATCCTGAGTTCCTTCAATGCCTCGCGGAAGGAGCCCACCACCTTGGCCGAGAGCTGGACCAGGGCTGCGTTCATCACCGCCGCGTTCTCGCGCTCGATCAGCCCGACCCGGCCGATCTCGTTAGAGAGCGTGATCTGCGCATCCGGGTGCTCGGCGCGGATGATCTCGGCGGCGCGGTCCTCCTGCGCGCTGTTCAACGGCGCGAAGACCGAGGAGACCGCGATCGATTGCAGGCCCCTCGCTGCAATGTCGCGTGCGATGCCGGCGATCTCGGCCTCGTCGAGCGGCGATATCTCGCGCCCGTCCACCTCGTAGCCGCCCCTGGCCATGTAGACGTGGCGCCCGATGGTATCCACCAGGTCGTGCGGCCAGTCGATCAGGGGGTTGAGGCTCTCGGTCGCCGGCAGCGCGAGGCGGACGATGGCGACCGGCACGAGGCGCCGGCGCTCCACGATTGCGTTGGTGAACTGGGTGGTGCCGATCATCACCCCGGTAATCGTCTCCGGAGAGACCTCCGACCGGGCCAGCACGCCTTCGATGGCGGCCACCACGCCCGCACCCACGTCGGCGGTGGTGGGCGCCTTGATCGAGGCGAGCACCGTAGCCCCGTCCATCACCACCGCGTCGGTGTTCGTGCCGCCGACATCGACGCCAATTCTCATGCCCGTCTCCTGCGATTCGTGCTGCCGCATCCTAATCTCAGCTCTGCGCGATCGCACCGGCAAACATCGCGCCGCCGTGCCCGATTGAACGCCGGACGGCAGAGACGTAGACTCCCTGCCAGACAGCGCCGGCTGAGCGGCGTTCCAAGGGAAGGGCAGCGGCCATGGCAACGGATGTGAGAGTAGTAACCCCGATCACCACCTGGGGTTTTCGGGACAGCTCCGAGTTTCGCGCCCTCGAAAGGCCCGACTTGACGATCAGTCATGTCGAGATCGAGACCGGCCCGGCCTCGATCGAATGCGAATACGACGAAGCGCTCGCCGTCCCCGGAACGATCGCGAAGATCATCGAGGCCGAACGCGACGGCTGCGACGCGGTGGTGATCGACTGCATGGGCGATCCCGGCATGCTGCCCGGCCGCGAGTGCGTCTCGATCCCCGTGATCGGGCCGTGCGAGGCGGCGATGCACGTGGCGTCGATGCTGGGGCACACCTTCAGCGTCGTCACCGTGCTCAAGCGCCTGCGTCCGCAGTTCGAGCATCAGGCGCAGCTCTATGGCGTGCGTGAGAAGCTCGCTTCGGTGCGCGCGGTCTCGATCCCGGTGCTGGAGCTGGAGCAGGATCTCGACCGTACCAAGGCTGCGCTCGCCGAGGAGGCGGTGAAGGCGGTCGAGGACGACGGCGCCGACGCGATCATCTTCGGCTGCACGGGCATGCTGGGCTGCGCCGAGGCCGTGCGTCGCGGCCTGCTCGCCAGGGGCTACGACGTGCCCGTGGTCGACCCGGTCCCGTGGGCGGTCAAGCTCGCTGCGAGCCTGGTCGACGCCGGGATGAGCCACAGCAAGATTACCTACGAGCAGCCGCCGTCCAAGCCCGTGGTGGGCTACGAGATTCCGCCTATCGCGAGCCTCGCCCGCGACGCCGCCGAGTAGGCGCCGCGACCGCTGAAATGGCCCTGCAGCCGGGTCATTGGGCTTCCCCGGACTGCGGTTCGCCAGTCGGGTCATAAGCGAGACTTGGTAGGAGCCAGGCCTCGGTCTCGGAGACCGAGGCGTCCTTCCGCCTTGCATAGTCCTCGATCTGATCGCGGCCGAGCTTGCCGATCCCGAAGTAGCTGCTTTCCGGGTGGCTGAAATAGAGGCCGCAGACCGACGAGGCCGGCCACATGGCGCAGCTCTCGGTGAGCCGCAAGCCCGTGCGGGCCTCGGCCTCCAGCAGCGCGAAGATGGTGCGCTTCTCGCTGTGGTCCGGGCAGGCGGGATAGCCGGGCGCCGGCCTGATGCCGCGATAGCGCTCCCCGATCAGCTCGTCGTTCGCCAGGGTCTCGTTCGGCGCATAGCCCCAGAGTTCCTTGCGCGTACGCTCGTGCAGGTACTCCGCAAAGGCCTCCGCCAGTCGGTCGCCGAGGGCCTTGACCATGATGGCGCCGTAATCGTCGTGGGCCTTCTCGTGCGCGTCCGCCATCCGCTCCACGCCATCGCCGATGGTGACCGCGAAGCCGCCCACATGGTCGTCCACGCCTGCCTCCCTGGGCGCGACGAAGTCCGCGAGCGCGCGGTTGGGCCGCTCGCGCTGACGCGTCATCTGCTGGCGCAGCGTGTGGAGCGTGGCGATGGGCCGCGTGCGCTCGCCGTTCGCGAACAGCTCGATGTCGTCGTCCACGCTCCAGGCCGGCCAGAAGCCGACGGCGCCGCGCGGTGAGAATGCCCCCTCAGCCACGATTCTCTCCAGCATGGCGCGGGCGTCGTCGAAGAGGGAGCGCGCCGCCTCGCCGACCGTCTCGTCGTCGAGGATCGCCGGGTACGTGCCGGCTAGCTCCCAGCTTCGGAAGAAGGGCGTCCAGTCGATGTAGGGGATCAGAACGGCCACGGCCACGTCGGCGACGGACTGCACGCCCGTGAAGCGCGGCGCCGGCGCCTGGTAACGCCGCCAGTCCGGCCGCGCACGGTTGGCGCGCGCTTCGGCCAACGAGAGCAGGCGCTTTCCCGACTGGCCCCGCGAATGCGCCGCCCGCATCGCGTCGTAGCGTTCGCGCACCTCGGCCGCAAAGGCCTGGCGGCGCTCCGCACTGATGAGCGCGCCGACGACGCCCACCGCCTTCGACGCGTCGGTCACATGCACCACGGCGCCGCTGTAGGCGGGCGCGATCTTGACGGCCGTGTGCATGCGGCTGGTGGTGGCACCGCCGATCAGCAGCGGGAGGTCGAAGCCTTGCCGCTCCATCTCGGCGGCGAGCAGGCACATCTGGCCGAGGCTCGGCGTGATCAGCCCCGAGACCCCGATCAGGTCCGCCTTCTCCTCGCGCGCGGTGTCGAGAATCTGCGCCGCCGGCACCATGACGCCCA
>JAPPMY010000051.1 GCA_028818855.1 Rhodospirillales bacterium | reverse complement strand
GTGCAGATGCGGACCGAGATCAAGGCGCTGCACCAGCGGCTGCGCACCACCTCGATCTACGTCACCCACGACCAGGTGGAAGCCATGACCATGGCCGAGCGCATCGTGGTGATGAACCTCGGCCGCGTGGAGCAGGTGGGCCGCCCGCTCGATCTCTACGACCGGCCCGCCAACCTGTTCGTCGCCGGCTTCATCGGCTCGCCGGCGATGAACTTCATCGAGGCCTCGGGCAGCGCCGGCGGCGACGCGCCGGCCGCGACGGCAGACGACGGCACCGCGCTGCCGCTTCCGCAGAGCGCCTCCGTGGGCGGGGGGCAGCCGATCGTCTACGGCATCCGCCCCGAAGACCTGGCGCTTTCAGCCAACGGCGCGGGTGTCGAGGCCACGGTTTCGGTGGTGGAGCCCACCGGCTCGAGCACGCTCGTCTTCTGCGAGGTGGCCGGGCACGAGGTCTGCGCGGAGTTCAAGGAGCGGCACGACTTCGACCCCGGCGAGACGATCCGGCTCATGCCGCGCCTCGAATCCCTTCACCTGTTCGACCGGGAGAGCGGCCAGCGCCTCGGCGACTGACGGGCGTCGCTGGCCCGGCCTCAGTGGTCGTGGTCGTAATCATGGTCATCAAGACTTGAGTGGTCGCCGCCGCCTCGGGATTCCACCGCGACACCGGTCGTGATATCGCCGGAGCGTTCGAAGGTGAAGGTGACCGGAATGGTCTCCTCCGCCATCAGCATGAACTTGAGGGCGATCAGCATGACGTGAAGGCCGCCGGGCTCGAGCGTCACCGTACCGCCCGCCGGCAGGGCGATGCTCTCCACCTTCTCCATGCGGTGGATGCCGTCCTCCATCGTGCTCCGGTGGAACTCCGCCTTCGTGGCGAGCGGCGTGCTCACCGCAATCAGGCGATCCTCGGCCGCACCGCCGTTGCGCAATTCGAGATAGATCACGCCGTTCTGTCCCTGCGCCGCCGGCCGCGACCAGGGGTGGACGAAGGTGATGTCGCCGGTCTTCTCCTCATGCGCCGCCGCAGGCGCCGCCATGGCACCAATGGCCAAGACTGCGATCAGAAAAAGAGCGACGCCTCTCAACCGGATCATCCCTAACCTCCTCATGTGTCGTGTTCATTAGACATGGCAAGGCCGTGCCCGTCACGGCCCGGCAGCGGGCGCGGCGGCGATATCGGGCACGAGGCCCTGCGCCAGATGCTCGCCCGGCACCTCGATGCGCTCGGCGGGGACAGCAAGCCGCCAGTCGTGATCGACCGGGACGAGGCGCGTGAGCCAGTCCTTGCCCGAGGTCCGGGTCCCGACGAGCCGGGCGCCGGCGTTGCGGCGGAGCAGCGCCGCCAGCACCTCCGCGCTGCTCGCCGTGCCGGGGCCGACCAGCACGTCGATCGCGGCGCCATCCAGCTCCAGGTCACGAAGCGGCGCGGGGAGCGCCACGTCGGTCGCGCCATCCAGGCCGACCAGGCGGATCGCCGCTTCCTGCGGGCCCGTGAAGAGGCTCGCGACCCGGCGCATCCGGTCGAAGTCGCCGCCCGCGTTGTTGCGGAGATCGAGCACCAGCCGCATCGGCGCCCCGCCGGCGTGAGCGGCGAGAACATCGGCGACCTCGCGGTCGGCCGTGCGGCCGAAGCGGTCGAGCGCCATGACCAGCGTCCCGTCCGCCCGCTGCCGGACGGCGGTGACCGAGGGCTCCGTGCGTGCCCGGCGGATCGTGTCGGTATCAGGATGTTTCACCCGAACCAGGCGTGCATCGGGTAGGCTGGCCGCCACGAGCCGGGCGGCGCAGCGGGTGCCGGCCGGCGGGCAGCGCCGCTCGATCTCGGCTCCGAGCGCTGCGGGAAGCGCGGCATGGCGCGCCACGGCGCCGAGCAGGCGGTCGCGCGGCGGCTCAGCTTCGGCGTGTGCAGCCGAGGCGGCGCAGAGCGCCGCGAGCGCCAGGAGGCGCGCCGCGAAGCGGGCGAATGCAGCCGTCGGGAATGCCGCCCCGGTCAGTGACAGTAGTTGACCGCACCCACCATGTGAGCGCCCCAGGGCTCCTCGCCCACACCGTCGATCGTCGCGGTCACGGCTTTCGCCGCCACGTCGATCACGGCGACCGTGCTTGCGTCGCTCAGCGCGACATAGAGCTTGGTGCCGTCGGGCGTAACGACCCCGGTCTCGGGCGTGCCGGGGAGGGGAACCTCGCCGGCCACGCTCATGGTTTCGAGGTCGATGACGACTGCCTTGTCGTCGCCCCGGCTGATGACGTAGGCCAGGGTATCGAACGCGCCGGTGTTGACGCCGGTCATGTCGGCCGCGCCGGGGAGGCGCGCGACCTCGGTCAACGTCTCGGTCGAGACGACGGAGACCGTCTCGTCGCCGTTGTTGGGGACGATCATGTAGCGGCCGTCGGTGGTGGTGAACGCGCGCCAGGGCGTGTCCCCGAGTTCGAGCGATTCCAGGGTCCGGCCCGCCTCGAGGTCGATCACCGCCATGCGATCGCCCTCGCCGTAGGCCGCGAAGCCGAGCTTGCCGTCGGGTGTGGCGGTCACGTTGATGATGCCCTGGTAAGCGGTCTCGTCATCTTCGTGATGCGCCAGCGCGCGATCCGGCCCGATCGGGATCTCGCCCGCGACGGCGGCCTGCGGCACGTCGATCATGCTGACGAAGCTCGCGCCGAGATTGCCGACGTAGAGGCGCTCGCCGTTCGGGCTGAAGGTCATGTTGTGGGGCTCGTGCAGCCCGTCCACGCGCGCAAGCTCGCGCTCATCCAGGAGCGAAACCAGCGAGACCGTGCCCTCGCCGATGTTGCCGACGGCCAGCACGTCGCCCGAAGGAGCGAGCTCCATGTGCTCGGGCTCATGGCCGAGCGGGATGGTGGCCGTCACGGTCAGCGTCGCGAGATCGATCACCGAAAGGGTGTCGTCGGCGGTGTTGGTCACGGCCATCTTGCCGAGGCTCGGCGAAACCGCGACCTGGTGCGGCACCTCGCCCACCGGGATGCGCGCAATCACGGCGTCGATGCGCGTGTCGATCACCGCCACGTCGGCTGACGCCCGGTTCGGCACGAACACGTAGTGCGAGGGGTCGTCCAGCGCGAGCGCGCCTGGCGCCGTCATGGCGAGCACGGCGAGCGCACCAAGGCCCGCGGACAACAGCTTATTCATGACTTCCCCTCCTTTGGGTTCGCGCGGGCCGCCGCCCGCTTCCGCCGACGACGGCATGGACAGGAGAGCAGCATAGAAATCGCGGCGGGCAGGGGTCAAGCGCGCGTCCCCGGTTGTCGACTACGACGGCTGAACCCGCGCTATCCGCAGCACGTTGGTCGCGCCCGGCGTGCCGAAGGGGACGCCCGCGGTGATGACGATGCGCTCGCCCGGCGCGGCGTGTCCGGCGTCGAGCGCCTGGGCGCACGCCCGCTCCACCATGTCGGTGAAGCCGGTGGCATCGTCGGTGTGGACGCAATGGACCCCCCAGACCAGCGCGAGCCGCCGCGCCGTGCCGCGCGACGGCGTCAGCACGAGGATCGGCGCTCCGGGCCGCTCTCGCGCCGCCCTGACGGCGGTGGAGCCCGAGGTGGTGTAGGTCACGATGCTGGCCGCGCCCAGGGTGTCCGCCACCTGGCGCGCGGCGGCGGTGATCGCATCGGCCGTCGTCGCCTCCGGATCCCGCTGCTGCCAGTGGACGTAGCGCCGGTAGGCGTCGTCGCCCTCCACACGCTCGACGATGCGGTTCATCATCGCCACCGCCTCGCGCGGAAAGCGCCCGGCGGCGGACTCGCCGGAGAGCATCAGCGCATCGGCCCCGTCGTAGACCGCAGTCGCCACGTCCGAGGCTTCGGCACGGGTGGGCGCAGGCGCGTTCATCATCGAATCCAGCATCTGGGTCGCGATCACCACCGGCTTGCCGGCGTTCCGCGCCGCCTGAACGATGCGCTTCTGCGCGGCCGGCACGTCCTCGGGCGCGAGTTCCACGCCGAGGTCGCCGCGCGCCACCATGATCGCATCGGAGAGGTCGACGATCTCCTCCAGGCAATCGAGCGCCGCGGGCTTCTCCAGCTTGGTCACGATGGCCACGTCGGCCGGCACCAGGCGGCGCGCGGAGGCGATGTCCTGCGGCCCCTGCACGAAGGAGAGCGCCACCCAGTCGACACCGAGGCCGAGGGCGAAGGCGAGATCCGCGCGATCCTTGGCGGTGACGGCGTCGATGGGGAGAGTCACACCCGGCAGGTTGAGGCCCTTGCGGTCCGAGAGGACACCCGGCGTCACCACCACGGTCTCGGCCCGGTCCGGCCCGCAGGCGGTGACGCGAAGCCGCACCCTGCCATCGTCGAGCAGCACGTCGGCGCCGGGCGCGAGCGCCGCGAAGACTTCGGCGTGCGGCACGCCGACGCAGGTCTCGTCCCCCGGCGCATCGCCGAGGCCGAGCGTAAAGCGCTGGCCCTGGGCGAGCGGCGCCTCGCCGGCCCGGAACGTGCCGATCCTGAGCTTCGGCCCTTGCAGGTCGGCCAGAACGCCGATCGGCCTGCCGACCGCCGCCTCCACCGACCGGACCAGGGCGTGGCGCGCCTGGTGCTCGGCGTGGGTGCCGTGGCTGAAGTTGAGACGGAAGACGTCCACGCCGGTCTCGAACAGGGTGCGGACGGTGGCCTCGTCGGAGCTCGACGGCCCGAGTGTCGCGACGATCTTGGCGCGGCGGTGGCGGCGCACGACTCCTGCCCCTGCGGTCTCCCCGGCTCCGTTATCGGCGTGCCGCCGCTGCCGGTCAACGGCGAACGAGGATCGCGCGAAAGTCGTTCACGTTGGTCAGCGTCGGCCCGGTCATCACCAGGTCGCCGAGCGCGGCGAAGTAGCCGTAGGCGTCGTTGGCGGCGAGCCTGCCTGCCGCGTCCTCCCCTGCGGCGCGGCCCCGCGCCAGCGTGTCGGGCGTCACCAGGGCGCCGGCATTGTCCTCGGTGCCGTCGATCCCGTCGGTGTCGCAGGCGGTGGCGAGAATGCCGGGCGCGGCGTCGAGCGCGATGGCGAGAGCCAGCGCGTACTCGGCGTTGGGACCGCCGCGGCCTTCGCCGGTCACGGTCACCGTGGCCTCGCCGCCGGAAAGCAGCACGGTGCCGGGCGCGGCCTCTCGGGCGAGCCGAGCGTGATCCCGCGCCAGATCGCGCGCCTCGCCCTCCAGCGCGTCGCCAAGGATGACGGGTGTGCAACCCGCCTCGCGCGCCACCTCGGCAGCGGCGGCGAGCGCCATCGCAGGCGTTGCGGCGATCCGGATCTCGGCGCCGGCGAGCCTGGGATCGCCTTCCTTCGGCGTCTCCCCCGCCCCACCCTCGAGATGCCGGATGACAGCGGCGGGCTCGTCGATCCCGTACTTGCGGAGCACGCCCAGGGCATCGGCGAAGGTGGTGGGGTCTGGCACGGTCGGGCCCGAGCCGATCACGGCGGGATCGTCCCCCGGCACGTCCGAGATCAGTAGGCTGACGAGGCGCGCCGGATGGCAGGCCGCGCCAAGCCGCCCGCCCTTGATGGCGGAGAGATGCTTGCGCACGGCGTTGATCTCGCCGATGGCGGCGCCCGAGCGGAGCAGGGACCCGGTCACCGCCTGCTTGTCCGCCAGTTGGACTCCCGCCGCCGGCAGCGTGAGCAGCGCAGACCCGCCGCCCGAAATGAGGCAGAGCGCGAGATCGTCCGCGCCGAGCGTTTCCGCCAGGGCGAGGATGCGCGCCGCGGCCTCGCGGCCGCCGGCGTCCGGCACCGGATGCGCCGCCTCGACCACCTCGATCGCCCGCGTCGGCACGCGGTGGCCGTAGCGGGTGACGACGAGGCCTTCGAGGGGACCCTCCCAGTGATCCTCGACGGCCTGCGCCATGGTCGCCGCCGCCTTGCCGGCGCCGACGACCACGGTGCGGCCCGCGGGCGGATCGGGGAGGTGAGGCGGCAGACAGCGTGCCGGTTGGGCGCTGGCGAGGGCCGCGTCCAACAGGCGACGCAGGAGAGATTTCGGGTCATCGCTCATGCCGCACCATGCCAGAGCCACGCGCCAGCGTCATCCGCCCCACGAGCGCTCGCAGGCGCGAGGGGTTACCATGCTGGTGCCCGGACCCGAGTCACCGCATGGATCGGGTGAAACCGGAGCCCGCCCATGACGCCTGCCCGCCGCCGCCTTCTCTTCGGTGCCGGTCTCGCGATCATCTCGGGCCTTTGCTTCAGCACCGGCGGCTTCTTCGTCCGCTCGGTTTCGGTCGACCCGTGGGAGATCATCGCGGTCCGCTGCTTCTTCGCCGGGCTCGGCATCCTCATGATCCTCTTCGTGAGCGAGCGGGGGCGGGTCTGGCCGCTGCTCCGCGCTTGCCGTTGGCCGGTGGTCGCGGTGGGCGTCGCCACGGCGTGGGGAATCATCGCCTACGTGCTGGCGATGCAGTACACGCTCGTCGCCAACGTGATCGCGCTCATGACGACGTCGACCGTCATGGTGGCCCTGCTGGCCAAGCCGGTGCTGGGCGAGCCGGTGGCGCTTAGAACGTGGCTCGCGATGTTGGGGAGCCTCTGCGGCGTCGGCGTCATGTTCTGGAGCGACGTGGGGGGCGGCGGCATCATCGGCAACCTGCTCGCGCTTTCGATCGCCGCCGCCATCGCGATCCAGACGCTGATCGCCCGGCGCTTCCGCACAGGCCGGATGGAGCCTGCGGTGCTGATGGCGGCGGTGATCGCGGGCCTCCTCTCGCTGCCGTTCGCGCTGCCGTTCGAGGCGACCGGCCCGGAAGTGGGCTACATGGCCGCGCTCGGCCTGGTGCAGCTCGCCTCCGCGCTCACGCTCTACTTCTACGCCGCGCGCTACCTGCCGGCGCCGGTGCTCATCTTCGTCGTGCTGATCGACGCGGTGTTTGCCCCGGTCTGGGTCTGGCTCGGATTCGGCGAGGTGCCGGGCACGCTGGTCTTCATCGGCGCGGTGGTGATCCTGGCCTCGGTGGCGGGCAACGCCCTCTTCGGGCTGGTCGCGGCACGGCGGGATCCGCCGACCTCTCGATAGGCTTCTTGGCCAGAAATTGGCTCTCAATCAGCGTGTTATATGGTTTCCCACAAAATGAAACTATAAGTTTCAAATTGCACATCTGTGACGTATGGTAGCGGCATGATTGAACGCGACATCATGCCACGTCTGGTCGAACTCTTTGACCGCTATCCCTTCGTGACGGTCACCGGCCCGCGTCAGTCCGGCAAGACGACGCTGTGTCGAGAGACCTTTCCGGGCCTGAAATACGTCAACCTGGAAGCACCCGATCAACGGGAGTTCGCCGAGTCCGATCCCCGCGGCCTCCTTGCCACGCTCGACGGTGGTGCGATCCTGGACGAGATTCAACGCGTCCCCGAGCTTCTCTCGTACCTTCAGGTATTCGCCGACGAGCGAGGGCACAACGGACTGTTCGTCCTCACCGGGAGCGAGCACTTCAAGCTCTCCGAGGCCATCAGTCAATCGCTCGCGGGACGGACGGCGCTGCTACGCCTGCTGCCCTTCTCGCTTGCAGAACGACAGAGAAGCGGCGCCGACAATCGGGTGGATGAGATTTTGTACGCGGGATTCTATCCGCGAATCTACGACCAGGGGCTCGAGCCGCGGCAGGCCTTGAGCGACTACTTCGAGACCTACGTCGAACGCGACGTGCGCCGCTTGGGCGAGATTCGCAATCTGTCGAGCTTTCAGCGATTCGTCCGCCTGTGCGCCGGACGCATCGGACAGTTGACGAACACGGTGGCGCTTGGCTCCGACGCCGGCGTCAGCCACACCACCGCCCGCAATTGGATCGAGGTGCTGGAGGCGAGCTATATCGCTTTCAGGCTGCCGCCGTTCCACGCCAATATTCGCAAGCGGTTGGTCAAGTCGCCGAAGCTCTATTTCTACGATGTGGGCCTCGCCAGCCATCTCATCGGCATCGAGCATGTGGAACAGGTCGCCACGCATCCGCTTCGAGGCGCGCTGTTCGAGAACATGATGGTGGTAGAGGCGCTGAAGCATCGCTACAACCGCGGTCGCCAGCATAACCTGTCGTTCTTCAGGGACAGCCGGGGACTCGAATGCGACCTCCTGTTCGAGTCCGGCCAAGACATCTGCGCCATCGAGATCAAGTCCGGCGCCACGATTGCGTCGGACTATTTCGATGTGCTCGAGAGCATCGCCAAGTCGATTCCCGGCATTTCCGCCAAGGTCGTCGTCTATGGCGGCACGGTGCGCCAGCCGCGAAGCGCCGGCGAGGTCATTCCCTACAGCGAACTGAGCGACCACCTCGCACGTTTCGAGACCGACCAGGAGATGGCCGAATTCGTGAAGGACAGGCTCGGCCTGCCATCGGACGAGTCCGACGAAAAGATTCTCGATCGCGTCTATCACACGCACATCCGGCCGCTGATCGAGGAACTGCAGACACCTCTGCAGAAACACGTGGCGCAGCTATTCAGTTACGACCACTCCTTCTCGCAGCTTGATATTGGCCATCTGTTGGTTGGCTTGACCACGCTTCCAAACGCCGACGAATGGGAACATGCGAAGAAGTCACACATAGTGAAGAGAGGGTTCAAACTGAATGATCGGTCGAAACTGGCTTTCTCGTGCCAATTCAATTTTCAGGGCTACAGCGGCCGCGGCGATGCAGGCACCGGTTTGGTCCTCTCCATCAGGTGGACGCTTGGCGCCGAGGCGGTGTCGCGAGAGGTGACCATCAACGAGTCATCATTCGCCTCGCTCGGCGCCCGCATTCCCTATGCCGACATGGACGCAGGCGACGCACAGGTGGACCGGATCGTCTCCGGCATCCTGAGAGGCGTCATGACCGCGATCGAGAGTCCGTCAGGCGGACGGTGATCGGGCGCCGTGCCGCACACGACCCGTGCCCGCGCCGACTATCTCCGGTGCATCACGCCGGCTGCGAGGAATCCGCCGTCGACGGCGAGCACGTGGCCGGTGACGTAGCGCGCCTCCTCGCTCGCGAGGAAGAGTGCCGCGGCCGCGGTCTCCTCCGGCGTGCCGTAGCGGTCGAGCGGGATGCCGGCGCGGTAGACCGTCCGCGTCTCGGCCGAGTGCATCTTCGCCACCAATTCCGTCTCGATCGCGCCGGGTGCCAGCGCGTTGACGGTGACGCCGAAGGGCGCAAGCTCGACCGCCATCACCTTGGTGAGCGCGATGACGCCGCCCTTGGCGGTGCCGTAGGCGGCGCGCCCCGTGCCGCCGCGCACGCCGGCGGTGGATGCGAGATTGACGATGCGGCCGTAGCCGCGCTCCACCATATGGCGCGCCGCTGCCTGGCCGCAGAAGAACGTGCCGGAGAGGTCGATATCGAGGATGCGCTGCCATTCCTCCGGCGTCGTGTCGAGGAAGCTGCGCTCCACGCCGACGCCTGCGCTGTGTACCAGAATATCGACCTTGCCGAATGCCTGTATCGCGCTGGCGATCATCGCGTCGGCCTGCTCGGGCTGGCTCACGTCGACTGCGATGGCCTCCGCCTTCGCGCCGTCCTGCACCAGCGCAGCAGTGACCTCTTCGGCGCCCTCCATGTTGATATCGGCGACGGCGACCGCCGCGCCGCGCGCGGCCAATGCGCGTGCGACCTCGCGGCCGATGCCGCTGGCGCCGCCGGTAACCACGGCGATTCGATTGACATAGATCAAGGTTCGATCCTGAGGCGCTTGCCGTGCCCTTGCGCCTGTTCTAGCGTGGCGCCTTGGCGGGCGCCAGTGCGCGACGCTGGCTGCCGCCGCACCGGCCGTGGACGCCGGAATCCGGATCATTGTGCGCCGGCGCAAGGCGCGGCGAACCGATCGGAGGGAGAACGCAGATGAAAGTTGGCAAGTCGATCAAGGCCGGCCTCGCCGCCGGCGTGTTGAGCGCGGCGCTTCTTACGGCGGGCCTTGCCCAGGCCGAGGACGAGCGCGTGCGCTGGAACATGGCGAGCTGGTTCCCCAGCAACCTGACCCAGCTCGGCACGCTCGGCAAGAGCATGGTGGACCGCCTGGACGCCATCTCCGGCGGCAACATCCAGATCAAGTTCTTCGAGCCGAACGCGCTGATCCCGGCGAAGGAGTGCTTCGACGCCGTGGCCGCGGGCTCGGTGGATGCCTGCTGGTCAACGCCCGGCTACTGGTACGGCAAGGAGCCCGCGCTCGCGATGTTCGCTGCCGTGCCCTTTGGCCCGAGGGCCGGCGAATACATGGGCTGGATCTACTATGGCGGCGGCTACGAGCTGTGGGATGCGATCTACGAGCCGCATGGCCTGAAGTCGCTGCCCTGCGGTGTCATCGCGCCTGAGGCGTCCGGCTGGTTCCGCCAGGAGATCACGTCGATCGACGACCTCGCGGGCCTGAAAATGCGCTTCTTCGGCCTCGGCGCCAAGGTGATGGAGAAGATCGGTGTCTCCACCCAGCTCATCGCGGGCGGCGACATCTTCCCCGCGCTCGAGCGCGGCTCGATCGACGCCACCGAGTACTCCATGCCGGCGATCGATCTCAATCTCGGCTTCTACCAGGTGGCCAAGCACTACTACTTCCCCGGCTGGCATCAGCAGTCGACGGTGTTCGAGCTGCTCATGAACCGGGCCGCCTGGGATGCGCTGAGCGACACCCAGCGGGCACAGATCGAGGTCGCCTGCGGCGATGCCTTCCGCGAGGGGCTGGCCGAGGGCGAGGCCATCCAGGGCAAGGCTCTGGCCGAGCTGCAGGAGAAGGGCGTCACGATCCACCGTTGGCCCCAAGAGATCCTGGACACGCTGGAGGAGAAGTGGAACGAGGTCGCGGCCGAGGACGCGG
>JAPPMY010000153.1 GCA_028818855.1 Rhodospirillales bacterium | reverse complement strand
CCCCCGGCGGGGGGGGGGGGGGGGGCCTGGGCGGCCGCGGATCGCGTCCGCGCATGGGTGGCCGGATCAAGTCCGGCCATGACGGGTGGTTGATTGGGAGGCGATGGGGGCGATGGGAGCATTGGGAGCGTGGGAGCATTGGGGGTGGGGGCGCGTGCCCCGCTCGACCGTCGCCGCGCTACCGCCCCGCTACTCCCACCAACACCCGCCAACACCCGCTACACCCGCCATCACGCCCCATCACGCCCCACCCGTCATGCGCGGACTTGATCCGCGCACCCATGGCCGGCCCCCGGATCAAGTCCGGCCATGACGGGTGGATGATTGGGAGCGTGGGGGCATTGGGGGCGCGTGGCCCGCTCGACCGTCGCCGCGCTACCGCCCCGCTACTCCCACCGACACCCCCTACTCCCGCGGCGGCAGCAGCTCGGGATGCAGCACCGTGAAGATCGAATCGAAGCTGCCGGCGATGCCGCCGGCCTCGGCGAAATCGGCCCGCGCCTGGCCGGCGGCGAGGCGGGGGGCGCCGTCGCCGGCGGGGCGGCTGGAGAACCGGCCGGACCACGACCCGCCGGCCCGCGCGATCTCGCGTTCGGGATGGGTCACGGCGGCCGCGGCGCCCTCGAACCCGCCGGAGCGGCCGATCGCGGTGGGCGCGAAGCGGATCTCGTAGCCGGCGGGGTCGTGCCCGGCCCCGGCCTCGCCGCGGCGCCAGCCGAGCACCAGGTACAGGTGCTCGCGCTCGAGCGCGATGTCGCCGATACACCCGATGCAGCCGGCGACGGTGTTTTGCGCGAAATCGGCCTCGAGCGTCATCGCGGCGGTGAACTCCTCGGCCGCCGGCTCGGCGCCGGGGGCGGCGTAGCGGTAGACCCCGCCGGCGCTCCCGGCATAGCGCGCCGTGCCGGCGAGCGGCAGCGCGGGCCGCGCGGCGGGGTCGAGCTCGGGGCCGTCGACGAAGGGGACGACGGTCGCGTCCGCCGCGTCCAGGCGGCGCGTGGTGCGGGCGCCCTCGAAGCGCATCCAGAACCCGGCCGACAGGTAGTCGGTGGGGTCGTCGTTGTCCCAGCTCACCAGCGCGTAGGCCAGCGAGACCCCGTCGCGGTCGGTCTTGCCCATGGTCCAGCGCCGCCCCGAGTGGCCCGGCATGAAGGGGAACCAGGACCACGAGTACCACTCGTCGCGCAAGCTGGAGAAGGTCTCGGCGCCGCCATCCGCGCGCGGGACGGAGACGCGCAGCACCTCGCCGTCGAACGCGGTGGGGCGGGTGGACTGCCGCTCGACGCCGCCCGAGCAGGCGGCGAGGCCGAGCGCGAGGAGCGGCGCGGCGAGGCGGGCGAGCGCGTTCACGGCCGCAGCTCCATCGTCACGGCCACACCCCCAACCTCGTCATGCGCGGACTTGATCCGCGCACCCATGGCCGGGCTTGTCCCGGCCACCCACCGCCGCCCCCACGGGACGAAAACGCCCCCACCTTCGCCATGCCCGGCCCCCGGATCAAGTCCGGGGGCGATCCGCCACCCATCGCCGCCCCCACGGGACGCGCTCTTGTCCCCACGGGACCGAATCCCCCCCTCAAAATAGGTCAACAATGCTGCCAATTGTTTCACGTGAAACATTAGGCGCTCAGGGGAGCCGGACCTGGACCTTCGACGACTTGCCGCCGTCGGCCAGGAAGCGCCGGAGCGCGGCGTGGAAATAGGGGTGGGCGACGGACTGCATCACGTTCCCGATCTCGTACTCGGTGGCCTCCTCGACCGGGCGCCGCCAGCCGGCATGGAACCCCTCCTTGGCCATCGCCTGGAGGTGGGTCGGCGCGGCGGCGAGGTCGCCGGCGATCTCGTCCACCCGGGCGGCGAACTCGGCCTCGGGATAGACCCGGTTGGCGATGCCCCAGTCGAGCGCCTCTTCGGCATCGAGCGTGCGGTTGGTGATCATCATCTCCTGCGCCCGCCTGAAGCCGACGATCTTGGCGAGCGAGTACGACGTGGTGGCGTCGTTGGCAAGGCCGATCGTGTGCCAGGCGCAGAGGAAGCGGGCGCGGTCCGAGCACACCACGAGGTCGGAACACAGCGCCATGCCGAGCCCCGAGCCCGCCGCCGCCCCGTCGACCGCGGCCAGCACCGGCTTGCCGATCCTGACGATCCGGTGCAGCACCAGGTGCCACCACATGGCGAGCTCGCGGAAATGCGCCGCCACCGCCTCGATGCCGCCTTCGAGCGGCGGGATCTCCTTGAGGTTGAAGCCGGCGCAGAACGCGCCCCCCTCGCCCTCCAGCACCACCGCGCCGATCTCGGGGTCGGCCTCGCATTCGTTGAGCGCGTCGAGCAGCTCGCGCACCCCCGCCCCGGTCAGCGCGTTGGCCGCCTCGGGCATGGCGAAGACGATGCGTCCGGCGCCGCCCCGCCGCTCCAGCCGGACCCGGCTCACAGCCGGCGCTCCAGGAAGGCGAGGAAGGCCGCCGCCAGCTCGCCCTCGCGGGCGTCCCAGTGCTCCAGCGGGTACATGTCGACGTCCTGTTGCACGTGAAACAATTCGAACAGCTCGGCGTCGGGAAGCAGGCGCTGCGCCCGGCGGCCGGTCTCGATCCCGTGGATCCGGTCGCAGCCCGGCACCACGATGGCCGGCACGGCGATGCGCGCGAGGTCGGCCTCGCCGGCGCCGATCACCGGCAGCTCCGCCCCGTCGAGGAAGTAGGTCCGCCAGCGCGCCATCGCGGCGGTGAAGTCGTCCACCGCCATGGACAGCAGGCGGTCGCGGTTCCCGGGGTTGGCCGCGATCAGCTCGGAGAAATGCTCGGTCTCCGCCACCGCCTCCATGCCGCCCGCCTCGGCCGCCTTGATGAACTGGGTGTAGTAGCTGTAGGCCAGATGCGCCGCCGCGAATTCGCCGCCGGTGACCCGCCAGAGCAGCAGGGCGCGGGCGGCGCCCGGGTGGCGCAGGCAGAAGGTGAGCGCGGTCCGGCAGCCGGAGGACGAGCCGCCGACGATGGCGGGCAGCGCGCCGAGACGGGACAGCAGCGCGTGCAGATCGTCGGCCCAGTGCTCGTACTCCGAGGCCTCGCCGCCGATGGCGACGGAGGACGCGCCGCAGTTGCGCCGGTCGTGGATCACCACCCGGTAGCCGGCCGCCGCCATCCGCCCGGCGAGCGAGCGCACGATCTCCATCGACCGCCGCCCGCCCGGCATCAGCGCCGCCCACGGGCCTTCGTCTCCGACGATCTCGTAGTTGAGCTCGACCCCCCGGACCGTCGCGCGCGTCATCGGGCGAGCTCCGCCACCAGCCGTCGGGCCAGCGCGCCGACCACCCGGCGGCGGTACCAGGGCTGGACGGTGGTGGTATGCATCGGCTTGGCCTGCGACCGGACGACGTCGCGTAAGCCGTCGAGCGCCTCCCCGTCGAGGGCCAGCCCCAAAAATTTATCGCACCCGCGCAGCCGGTGCGGGTACGGGTTGACCGCCGTCAGCGCGATCTCCAGCGCCGCGACGGTCCCGCCTTCCATCCGGAGCGACGCGGCCACGCCCGCCAGCGGGAAGTCGATCGAGCCCCTGATCCGCGCCTTGCGGTAGCCCGAGGCGAGCCCGGCACTCGCCGCCGGCAGATGCAGCGCCACCACCAGCTCGCCGTCCGCGAGCGCCAGATGGTCCATCCCGTCATTGCGGTAGAGCGCGTCCAGCGCCACCCGCCGCCTGCCCGCCGCCCCCGCGACGGTAACCTCGGCGCCATGCACCAGCGCCGCCGGCGCGAGGTCGCCCGAGAACGCGGCGAAGCAGCGCTTTCCGCCCGGCGCGACGTGGCAGATTTCGCCCCGGTGCTTCAGGCAGTACGCGTTCGACTTCCGCCACCATTCGCTCTGGTTGTAGTAGAGGCAGCGCGTATCCAGGCAGAGATTGCCGCCCACCGTGCCGTAGTTGCGATGCGTCGGCCCGGCCACCTCGCTTGCCGCCTCGGCCACGGCCCGGTAGTCCTTCTTCACGATTTCGTGAGCGGCCACCTCGGCGAGCGGCACCGCCGCCCCGATGTCGACCCCCTCCGGCCCCGCCGAGATCGCCGTCAGCTCGGCGATCCCCGTCAGATCGACCAGCGCGGACGGCCGCTCGATGCCGCGGCGGATATTGACCACCATGTCGGTCCCCCCGGCGAGGTATCTTGCGCCGTCCTCGCCGCGCAGCCGAACCGCCTCCTCGACCGTATCGGGCCGCGCCAGGGTGAGCTCGGGCATCAGCTCCATCAGACCGCCTCCCCCCGCGCGCGCACCCGTTGCTCGGTCTCGCGCTTCTCCAGGAGCCCCATCAGCCGGTCCGGGGTGAGCGGCAGCTCCCTCGCCCGCACGCCCACCGCGTCGGCCACCGCGCTGGTGAGCGCCGGCAGGAAGTTGGCGAGCGAGGTCTCGCCCGCCTCCTTGGCGCCGAACGGGCCGTGCGGGTCGGCGCTCTCGACGATATGGGTCTCGATGGGGGGCGATTCGACGATGGTCGGCACGCGGTAGTCCAGCATGTTGCCGGTGATGCCGAGCCCGTCATGGTAGCGGGTCTCCTCCGAGAGCGCCTGGCCCATCCCCATCCAGACCGAGCCCTCGATCTGGCCCTCGACCGAGAGCGGGTTGAGCGCCTTGCCGCAATCGTGCGCGACCCAGACCTTGTCCACCCGGATCTCGCAGGTCTCGGGGTCGACCTCCACCTCGCAGACCAGCGCCGAATAGGCGAACGCCATGGTGCCGCCGATGGCCGCGCCCCGGTACTTCCGCCCGCCCCAGGATTCCGGGATGGTGTCGAAAATGCCCTTGACGGCGAGCGTGCCTTCGCCTTCGAGGGCGGCCATCACGACCTCCTTCCAGCTCAGCCCCTCGTCCTGGGTGCCGGCGCGGTAGGTATCGCCCAGGCACTCGACGTCCTCGGGCTTCACGTCGAGCTTCTTCGCCGCCGCCTCGATCAGCAGCGCCTTGAGGTTGTTCGCCGCGTCGATCGCCGCGTTGCCCACCATGTAGGTGACGCGCGACGAGTACGACCCGTTGTCCTTCGGCGTGAGCGCGCTGTCCGACGCGACGACGTTGATGCGGCTCACGTCGATTCCCAGCACCTCGGCGACGCATTGCGCGAGCACCGTCGACGAGCCCTGGCCGATCTCGGCGGCGCCGGTCAGGAGCGTCACCGAGGCGTCCCAGTCGACCCGGAGGTGGATCGTCGCGTGCGGCTCGCCGGTCCAGTGCTTGGGCTTGGACGCGCCCGAGATGTAGTGCGAGCACGCCATGCCGAGCCCGCGGTTCGGGCCGAGCCTGCCCTTGCGCTCCTTCCAGGCGCTCGCCTCCTCGACGATGTCGAGGCATTCGGGCAGCCCGTAGGAGTTCACCATCAGGTCGTTGGCGGTGAAGCCCGGCGCGGTCATCAGGTTGGCGCGGCGGACGGCGAACGGATCGAGCCCGAGCTCGTCCGCCATCCGGTCCATCAGGCTCTCGAAGGCGAAGCGGATATTGACCGTGCCGTGGCCCCGGAACGCGCCCGGCGGCGGCATGTTGGTCAGCACCCGGAAGCCCTTGTACTTGACGTTCTCCAGATCGTAGATCGCGAACAGCATCGAGCCGTTGTAGAGGATGGTGACGATGCCGTAGCCGGAGTAGCCCCCGGCGCGGTGGACGGATTCGCACTCGACGGCGGTGATCCTGCCGTCCCGGGTCATGCCGATCTTCAGCCTGACCGCGGTCTCCTGGCGTCCGCGGTGGGTGATGAAGGTCTCCTCCCGGCTCAGCACCAGCCGCACCGTGCCGCGCGCCTTGCGGGCCAAGAGCGCCGCCACCAGCTCGACATGCAGCGCCTCGGTGCGGCAGCCGAACCCGCCGCCGACATGCGGCTTGATCACGCGGATGTCGGACTGCTCCATGCCCAGCGTGCGCGCCAGCATGAGATGGACGTAGTAGGGCACCTGGGTCGAGGCCCGCACCAGGATTTTTCCCCGCTCGGCGTCGTACTCGGCCTGGGCGGCGTGCGGCTCGCTCTGCACCTGGCAGACCTCGGCGAGCTGGTAGGTCTCCTCGCGCACCAGCGCGGCTTCGGCGAAGCCGGCCCCGGTGTCGCCGATCTCGAAATCGACCTCGCGCTCGATATTGCCGGGCCGCTCCTCGTGGAGCTGCACGGCATCCGCGTCGCGCGCCTCGTCGGCGGTGAAGTAGGCCGGCAATTCCTCGTACTCGATTTCGATCGCATCGAGCGCCTGCTGCGCCGTCGCGATGTCGTCGGCGGCCACCGCCGCCACCGCCTCGCCGCGGTAGCGCACCCGGTCGCGGGCGAGCGCGTACTCGTTCATCGCGATCGGCAGCACGCCGAACGTGTCGGCGCAGTCGGCGCCGGTGACCACGGCATGGACGCCGGGCAGCGCCTCCGCCGCGGAGGTGTCGATGCGCGCGATGCGGGCATGCGCGACCGGGCTTCTGAGGATGCGCCCCACGAGCTCGGCGGGGGCGATGAAGTCGGCGGTATAGAGCGCCTTCCCCGAGACCTTCTCCGGCCCGTCGACCAGCGGCATCGGCACCCCGATCGAGTGCACCGGGGCCGGGGTGGTCGTTGCTGCGTCGGTCATGCGAGCGCCCTCCGTCGTCCCGCCTGCGTCCTCCTCATCGCGCCTCTCCCTCTCTCGATACGCCTTTCATTCCCTCGTCGTGCTCGCCACTTCGTGATGCTCGCCCGCAATCTTCATGCTCCCCCACTCGCCATGCCCCCCCATTCGTCATGCCCCCCCATTCGTCATGCGCGGACTTGATCCGCGCACCCATGGCCGGACTTGTTCCGGCCAACCATGCGGCATTTCCACTCGCACAACGCCCCGTAGGGAGGGGCGGCGCCAGTGGTTGCCCGGATCGAGTCCGGGCATGGGTGGCCGGATCAAGTCCGGCCATGACGGGGTGGGGGGTGCCATGGCGATAGGAGGGCCCGCCGCGCACCCATGGCTGGCCCCCGGATCGAGTCCGGGGGTGATCCGGCCAACCATGCGGACGCCACGCACCCGCCACCGCCCCGCTCACGCCGCCTGCCCCCTCCCGGCGATCTCGTCGGCCGCGGCGCGCACCGCGTCTATGATCTTCACATACCCCGTGCAGCGGCAGATATTGGCCGCCATGCCGTCGCGTATCTGTGCCTCGTCGGGGTCGGGCGCGGCCCGCAGCAGCCCCTCCGCCGCCATGATCATGCCGGGCGTGCAGAACCCGCACTGGGCGCCCAGCTTCTCGTTGAACCCGCGCTGGATCGCCGACAGCCGGCCCGAGGATTCGAGCGATTCGACGGTCTCGACCCGCGCGCCTGCGCAGCCGGCCGCCAGCGTCAGGCAGGAATGCCGCGGCCTTCCGTCGACCAGCACCGTGCACGCCCCGCACTCGCCGCCGTCGCAGCCGATCTTGGTCCCGGTCAGCCCGGCGGTCTCGCGCAGATAGTCGACCAGCAGCATGTTGTCCGCCACGACGTCGTCCCGCCGCCGCCCGTTGAGCACAAGCGACAAAACGCTCCGCATGGTCCCCTCCCGGCTCGGGTGGATAAGGTGCTGATGGTGATAGTTGACCTTGACAACAATGTCAAGATAGAAATGTCCGCATGCGGCCCCACCATCGTCATGCATTCCCCCCATCGTCATGCGCGGACTTGATCCGCGCACCCATGGCCGGACTTGTTCCGGCCAACCATCCGGTGCCGCCGCCCCTCCCGATGGGGCGTTGTGCCGGTGGCACCTGTTGGTGGCCGGATCGAGTCCGGCCATGACGTGGTGGGAGGTATGGCGCCATTGACCCGGGAACCGGACGCATGACCCCCCCCGACCCCCGCCTCGGCATCCTGCCCGGCCTCTTGGGCTACCAGCTGCGGCACGCCAACCTCGCCGTGGTGGGCGGGTTCGCCGAGCGGATCGCGCCGTTCGGGGTCACCGCGGCGCAGTTCGGCCTCCTGGTGCTGATCGGCGCCAACCCGGGGGCGAGCCAGGCGGCGCTGGCGCGCGCGTTCCGCGCCAACCGCTCGGTGATGGTGCGCCTCATCGACCGGCTGGAGCAGGCCGGCCTGGTCGAGCGCCGCGCGCGGCCGGGCGACCGGCGGTCCAACGCGATCGTGCTCACCGGGCAAGGCGCGGCGCTGCTGGAACGCCTCACGGAGGAGGTCCGCGCCCATGAAGACGCGGTCACCGCCTGCCTCGACGCCGAAGAGACGGAGACCCTGCTGGCGCTGCTGCGGCGCATCAACGACGCGCGGCCGGCGGATTGACCGCGCTCCGCTCCCTTGCCGCGACGGCCCGGGCCCGTCCCGCGCTGGCCGCGCTGGCGCTGATGCTGGCGGCGACGCTGTTCCTCGCCGCGATGCACGGCGCGGTGCGCTTCGTGTCGGCGGAGATGCACGCCTTCGAGATCGCCTTCTTCCGCAACGTGTTCGGGTTCTGCGTCCTCGTCCCCCGGCTGATGCGCATCGGCCTTGCCGCCTTCGCCACCCACCGCTTCCCGCTGCACGCGGCGCGCGGCCTGCTCAACGGCGGCTCGATGCTGATGTGGTTCCTCGGGCTCAGCCTGATCCCGCTCGCCGAGGCGACGGCGCTGTCGCTGGCGAGCCCGCTGATCGCCACCGCGGGCGCGATCGTGTTCCTGGGCGAGCGCATGCGCGTCCACCGCTGGCTCGGCCTCGCCCTTGGCGTCGCCGGCATGCTGGCGATCCTGCGCCCGGGCTTCGAGGAGATCGGCACGGGCGCGATGGCGGTGCTGCTGTCCGCCGTGCTGGTGACCGCGTCGAAGCTGATCGCCAAATCGCTCACCCGCACCGAGACCCCCACCGCCATCGTCGCCTGGCTGACGGCTCTGATGATCCCGGTGACCGCGATCCCGGCCGCCCTGGTGTGGCAGACGCCGACCGCGGCCCAGCTCGCCATGCTGGCCGGCATCGGCGCGCTCGGGAGTGCCGGCCATCTCTGCCTGATCCACGCATACCGCCTCGCCGACGTGGGGCTGGTCGAGCCGCTGGTGTTCTTCCGCCTGGTCTGGGCGGCGCTGCTGGGCTTCCTCGTCTTCGCCGAGATCCCCGATCTCTGGATCTGGATCGGCGGCCTGCTGATCGTCGCCGCCACCACCCACCTGGCGCGGCGCGAGGGGGGTCCTTCGATACGCCGCCCTCCGGGCAGCTACTCGGGATGAGGGGCGGGCCGCGCGTCCTTCGATACGCGCTTATACCGATTACTTGACGGCAGGTCGGCTGGCGCAGACCGGTGACGGGAACGCCGCCCCACCCCCACTCGTCATGCCCGGACTTGATCCGGGCACCCATGGGCGCTGCCCTCACTCCCCACCGGCCGCCTCGCGGGCCGGGAGGCTGCATGGGTGGCCGGAACAAGTCCGGCCATGACGGGGTTGGGAATCGCCAACACCCCTTGGCTCGTTCCGGGGGCCGGGTGTGACGGACGAATCGTCGCGGGCCACCCGCCCGTCAAGTAATCGGCATAAGCCCGCTTCGATACGCGCCCTGCGGGCGGCGTATCGAAGGATTGCCGCCATGCCGCCCGGGGGATAAAATCCTTTGCCTCCGCCGGCCTGTGCCATTGTTTTTTTTGGAGGGCCTCATGCGGCTGCGCGCGGCCGGGCTCGCCCTCGTCCTCGCTCTCGGCGCGGCCGGCGCCGCGGCGAAGGAGTGGCGGCTGACCGCCGGCGCCAGCCACCCGCCCTCGGTGCCCTGGGTGCAGGCGATCCGCGACCGCGTGATCCCCGAATCCAACCGCATGCTGAAGGAGCTCGGCGCGCCCGACCGCATCGTCTGGACCGAGGGCTGGTCGGGTACGCTCTACAACTTTCGCAACACGCTGGAGGGGGTGGGCGACCGGCTCGCCGATATCGGCTGGGTGGCCACGCTGTGGGAGCCGGCCAAGCTGCCGCTGGAGAACGTGACCTTCCACGCCCCGTTCGCGAGCGCCGACGTGCGCCTGCTGAGCGAGCTGCGCGAGGCGCTGCACCGCGCGATCCCGGCGCTGGGCGAGGCGTGGCTGGCGCACAACGCGGTCTGGCTCGGCGGCCAGGTGGCGGATTCCTACCAGCTCGTCGCCCGCGCCCCGCTCGCCTCGGTCGAGGCGCTGCGCGGGCTGCGGGTGCTGGCCTCGGGCCCCGTCGCCGCCTGGCTCAAGGGCACCGGCGCGGTCCCGCTCGACGTGCCGCTGACCGACTACCATGCGAGCCTCAAGGGCGGCGCGGCGGACGCGGCGATCGTGGTGGGGAGCGGCATCCTGCCGTTCCGGCTGCACGAGGTGGCGCCGCACATCGTCCGGGTCGATCTCGGCGCGCCGATCGCCGGCGCGCTGGCGATGAACCGCGACACCTGGAAGAGCCTGCCGCTGCACATGAAGACCCTGTTCCGCTTCCTCGGGCGCGACTACGCGCGCCGCCAGACCGAGCTTGTGGCCGCGAGCGCCCGCGCGGCGATGGCGAGGCTCGCCGAGGCGGGCGCGACGATCGCCGAGTTCCCGCCCGCCGAGCGCGCCAAATGGGCGACGCTGCTGCCCGACCTCGCCGGCGACTGGGTGGCGCGCAACGAGGCCAAGGGCCTGCCGGCGCGCAAGCTGCTGGCCGCCTTCATGGATGGCATCCGCAAGCGCGGCGGCAAGCCCGCCCGCGACTGGGACCGCAAGCGGAAGTAGCGCCCCCCGATACGCCCGTCCGCGGCGGGCTACTCCGGATGGGGGAATCGAACTATCTTCGTCCCGAGCGGGCCCCGCGCGGGCCGTATCGAGGGACATCGCGATGGAGGGGAGCGTCGCCTTCGTCACCGGCGGCGGCGGCGGCATCGGGCGCGAGACCGCCCGCCTGCTGGCCGCCCGGGGCGCCCGCGTCGCGGTCTGCGACCTCGACGGCGCGGCGGCGGAAGCGACCGGCGCGGCGGTCGAGG
>JAPPMY010000131.1 GCA_028818855.1 Rhodospirillales bacterium | reverse complement strand
CCGCCCGAGACCTGGCCATAGTAGCGCACATCGATCTCGCGGCGGAGCACCACGTCCCCGGCCGCCACGCCGTCCCGCGCGAGCCGCGCCGTCGCCCGCTCTTCCAGGTCGGCGAAGGCGTCGTTGATCTCGCCCGCATCGAAGCGCTCGTCGGTGGCGAAGATCGACTGCACGAAGTCGTGCCGGACCTCCACGTGGAGCACGCCCATGGCGGAGCCGAGGCCCGGGCGGAAGGGCACGATCACCTCCGGGATGCCAAGCTCCCGCGCAAGCTCCACGGCATGGAGCGGGCCGGCGCCGCCGAAGGCCACCAGCGCGAAGTCGCGCGGGTCGTGGCCGCGCTTCACCGACACGAGCCGGATCGCGCCCGCCATGTTGGCACGCATGACGCGGAGGATGCCGGCCGCGGCTTCCGCCCGTGAATAGCCCAGGGGTTCCGCGATCCGGTCGATGGCCTCTCCGGCGAGTTCCGGGTGCAGGGCCACACGGCCTGCGAGCCTGGTCTCGGCGCCGAGCCGGCCGAGCACGAGGTTCGCATCGGTCGCCGTGGGCAGGGTCCCGCCCTGGCCGTAGCAGGCCGGCCCCGGCCGGGCGCCCGCGCTCGCCGGCCCCACCTTCAGCACGCCACCCTCGTCGATGCGCGCGATGGAGCCGCCGCCGGCGCCGATGGCCGTGACATCCACCGAGGGGAAGCTGATGACGATGTTGAACTCGATGTTCCACTCGGGCCGGATCAGCGGGCGGCCCTTGCGGGAGAGCGAGACGTCGGCGCTGGTGCCGCCCACGTCGAGCACGATCACGTCGGGCCTCTCCGCAAGCCGACCGATGGCAGCACCCGCCATGACGCCCGCCGCCGGCCCCGACTGGCAGATGCGCGCCGGGATGCGCCGCGCCGCCTCGATGGACATGACGCCACCGCCGGAATGGGTGATGAGGACCGGCCCGTCGTAGCCGATGCCCTCCAGGCGGGCGAGGAGCGAGGCGAGATAGCGCTCCAGCACCGGGCCGAGATAGGCGTTGGCGACGGTGGTGCTGGTGCGCTCGAACTCGCGGATCTCGGGCAGGATGTCCGACGAGCGGCAGACGTAAGCGCCAGGCATCTCGCGGCTCAGGATCTCCTGCGCCCGGCTCTCGTGCGCATCGTTGATGTAGCTGTGGAGGAAGCTCACGGCCACCGCCTCGATCCCGCGCTCGCGGAGCCGGGCCGCTGTCTCCCGGAGCCCGGCCTCGTCGAGAGGCTCCAGCACCTCGCCCTCGTAGGTGGTGCGCTGGGCGACGGTCATGGTGTCGCGGCGGTCGACGAGCGCGGGCGCCGGGTCCCAGTCGGAATCGTAGAGCGTGGGCCGGGCCGCGCGGGCGGCGTGGAGCACGTCGGTGAAGCCCGCCGTGGTCACCAGTGCCGTCCGCGCGCCGGTGCGCATGATGACCGTGTTGGTGGCGATGGTGGTGCCGATCTTGATGAGCCTGATGTCGGCGGGCCCGGCGCCCACGGCATCGATGCCGGCCAGCATGCCGTCGATGAAGTCGGGCGGGGTGGAGGCGGTCTTCGCGACCTCGACCGCGCCGGTCACGGTGTCGTGGCGGATCACGTCGGTGAACGTGCCGCCGACATCGACGGCGAGCACGAAGCGCGCGCCTTCGCTGGCGCTACTCATGCGGCCTCAAGCCGTCGCTTCATGGTGTACCCCGCGCTGTGGCGACAAGCCGCGCACGATAGTCGCCCACCGTCCACGCGCCAAGCGCGGGGAGCCTGGTCAGGGTGCGGTGCTGCTTGCGCCACGCCCCTCGATCAGGGCGAGGATGGCGGGCGGGTCGAGGGGGACGGCGCGGATGGTGGCGCCGAACGGCTCCAGCGCGTCTTCCACCGCGCCGGCGAAGGCTGCGGCCGCCGGGATCGCGCCGCCCTCGCCCACGCCCTTGACGCCCAAGGGGTTGAGGCTGGAGCGGCTCTCCATGTGATGGATCTCGATGGGCGGGATCTCCATCGCCGTCGGGATGAGGTAGTCCATGAAGGTGGTGACGAGCGGCTGGCCCGCCTCGTCGAAGCGGAGCTTCTCGTAGAAGGCGCCGCCGATGCCCTGCGCCGTGCCGCCCAGGATCTGGCCGTCGACGATGGTGGGGTTGATCATCACCCCGCAGTCGTGGACCACGACGTATTTCTCGATCTCCACCATGCCCGTGGCGGCATCCACCATCACGATGAGCCCGTGGACTCCGCTCGCGAACGCGCCGTCCGGGCTGCGGTAGTAGTCGGCGGCGCGGAGGCCAGGCTCGGTGCCCGATTCAAGCGTGTTGATGGGATCGGCCGCGTAAGCGAGCGCAGCGAGAGGCACCGCCATCTGCGGCGCGCCCTTCACGTGCACCGCACCGTCCGCCAGCACCAGGTCCTCGGGCGCCACTTCCAGCTCGTCCGACGCAAGCTCCAGCGCCCGCGCGCGGACCGCCTCGGCCGCGCCGAGCGCTGCATTTCCCCCAACCACGGCCGCGCGGCTGGCGAAGGTGCCGACGCCCCAGGCGAAGCGGTCGCTCCGACCGCTCTCGACCACCACCTGCTCGGGCAGGACGGCAAGGGTCTCGGCCACGATCTGTGTAAGCGTGGTGTGGTGGCTTTGCCCCTGCGAGGGGTAGCCGGTCGTCACGTGCACGTGGCCGGTGGGCTCGACGCGCACCTCGACCCCCTCGTAGGGCGAGATGCCGGTGCCCTCGACGAAGAAGGCGATGCCGGCGCCGCGGAAGATGCCCTGCTCGCGCTCCGCCGGCTGGCTCCGTTTGACCCCCGCGTAGTCGAGCGCGTCGAGCGCCTTCGCGAGCTGGGCGGGGTAGTCGCTGTCACGGTGGATGAACGGGGTGTTGCCCTGAAAGATACGGCCCGAATCCCAGGGGCAGTCTTCCGGCCGCACCAGGTTGCGCCGCCTGATCTCGGCCGCGTCCAACCCGAGCGCGCGGGCGACGTGGTTCATCGCCGCTTCCATGACGAAGTTGCCGTGCGGCTGGCCCGCGCCCCGGTAGGGACTCACGACCGGCGTGTTGGTGTAGACGGCCTCGTACTCCGTGTGCACCGCCGGGATCCCGTAGGGGCCGGGCAGGATAGCCTGGGCGCACTGGGCGTTGATGGGGCCGTAAGGGCAGTAGGCGCCGCTGTCGTAGAGGAAGCGGTCCCTGATGCCGAGGATGCGCCCCTCCCCGGTCGCCGCGACCTCGATCCGGTGCACCATCAGGCGCTCGTGATTGGAGCCGATGAAGTGCTCGCGGCGATCCTCGATCCACTTGACCGGGCGGCCCAGCATGCGCGCCGCGAAGGGGACGAGCAGTTCTTCGGGGTAGACCAGGAAGATCTTCACGCCGAAGCCGCCGCCCACGTCCGGCGCAATCACGGTGAGGGCAGCCTCCGGCAGCCCGAGCTTGTCAGCGATCACGCCGCGCGCCGAGACCGGCGCCTGGGTCGTGTCCCAGATGGTGAGGTGGCCGAGGCTCGCATCGAAGCGGGCAACGACGCCGCGGGTCTCCATCGGCTGGGCCGCGCCCCGCTCGGGCCGCAGCTCCTCGCGCAGCACGAACGCGGCCTGGGCGAAGGCGCTTTCGATATCCCCGCTCTCGTCGGCGGTGCGGCAGGCGACGTTCGAGTCGGTATCGTCGTGGACCAGGGGCGCGCCTGGCTCAGCCGCCGCCACGAGATCGACCGCAGCCGCCTCGGGCGCGTAGTCGACCTCGATCAGGTCGAGCGCGTCCTCGGCGAGGTAGCGGCTCTCCGCAACGACCAGCGCCACCGCCTCGCCGACGAAGCGCACCTGGCCCGGCGCGAGCGCCTGATGGGTGCGCGGGTGGATGAAGCCGGGGTCCTCGTTGAGAAGCGGCATGGGTGCGTTGGCGGAACCCAGGTCCTCGTGGGTGATGACCGCGTGCACGCCGGGGAGCGCGAGCGCCGCGCGGGCATCGATGCGCGTGAACCGGGCCTTGGCGTGGGGGCTGCGGAGCACGGCGGCGTGCAGCATGTCGGGCAGGCGAATGTCGTCGATGAAGCGCGCGCGGCCGGTGAGAAGCCGCGCGTCCTCGCGCCGCTCGACCGGCTCCCCAATCAGCCGCGTGGTCACGGCGCCTCGCCCCGGAGCACCGCTGCGGCCCGCAGCACCGCCGCCACGATCTGCTGGTAGCCGGTGCAGCGGCAGAGGTTGCCGGAGAGCGCGCGCCGGATCTCAGGCTCGCTCGGCGCCGGGTTGGCCGCGAGGAACGGCTTGAGCGTCATCAGGATGCCGGGCGTGCAGTAGCCGCACTGCAGCCCGTGCTCCCGGCGGAACGCCTCCTGCAGGGGGTGCAGCGTCTCGCCGTCTGCGAGCGATTCCACCGTCTCGAGCGAGGCGCCGTCGGCCTGCACCGCGAACATGAGGCAGGAGCGCACCGGTGCGCCGTCGAGCAGCACGGTGCAGGCGCCGCAGACCCCGTGCTCGCAGCCCACATGGGTGCCGGTGAGCCCTGCGTCGTGCCGGATGAAGTCCGAGAGCAGGAGCCGGGGCTCGACCCGTCGCTCGTGGGCCTCGCCGTTGATGGTGACGCGCACGCTGCGCCGGTGGTCGGCCATTCAGCGCCCCATCCCGACCAGCGCCGCGCGGCAGGCGCGCCGGGTGAGCGCCGCCACGAGCCGCCGCCGGTACCAGGCGGGCGCGTGGGGATCGTCCTCGGGATCGCAGGCCTCGGCCGCGGCGTCGCCCGCTGCCGCGCACGCCTCGGCGTCCCCGCCCCGCTCGGCCAGGATCGCCTCGGCTTGCGGCATCCGGGCAGGCCCGTCGCCGGTCCCGGTGACGACGATGCGGGCGTCGATGGCGCCGGCACCGGCGGGCAGCAGCAGCACGACGACGGCCACCAGCGCGAAATCTCCCTGGCGGCGAGCCGCCTCCTGAAAACCCCAGCCCGTCCCCTCGGGCAGCGCCGGTACCGTGATCCCGGTGAGCAGCTCGTCGGGCGCCAGCGCCGTTTCCATCGTGCCCGCGAAGAAGTCGCGCGCCGCAATCGCGCGCTCCCCTACCGGCCCGTGCGCCGTCATCGTGGCATCGAGCGCCAGCATCGCCGCCGGCAGCTCGGCGGCCGGATCGTTGTGGGCAAGGCTGCCGCCGATGGTGCCGCGATTGCGAATCTGCGGATGGGCGATGTGGCCGATGACGTCGGGCAGAACCGGCCAGCCGCGCGCCACGGCAGGGTCGGCCTCGACCTCCGCTTGACGCGCCATGGCGCCGATGCGGAGCGCGCCTCCGGTCACCGAGATGCGACCCAGAGCCTCGATGCGGTTGAGGTCGACCAGGACCGCGGGCCGCGCCAGGCGGAAGTTGAGCAGCGGCACCAGGCTCTGCCCGCCGGCAAGCGGCCGCGCGTCACCGCCGTGGGCCGCCAGCAAAGCGACGGCGCCTGCCACGTCGCGCGGGCATTCATAGGCAAACTGCGGCGGCTTCATCCCCTGGCGAGACCCTGCCCGTGATGTGAAGGTCCCGATCCTATACCGCCGGGCGGGCGGGCGTCAGTCCGGGGACTCATGGTCATCGAGCCCGGCGCGGAGCGCGTAGACCAGCTCCAGCGCATCGCGTGGGGTGAGGTCGTCGGGGTTGATCCCGGCGAGGTGCGCCCGGAGCGCATCGGGCGCAGGCGCAGCCTGGGCAGGCGCCGCCGCCGGACGTGCCGCAAAGAGCGGCAGATCGTTCGCGAGCCGGGAGGCGGCGGTGGCCTTCTCGCCCTGTTCGAGCAGGTTCAGAACCTCCTCGGCACGGGCAAGCACCGCCTCGGGCAAGCCGGCGAGCCGCGCGACGTGGATGCCGTAGGAGCGATCCGCCGCGCCCGGCGCAACCTCGTGCAGGAACACGACGCTCCCCTGCCACTCCTTGATCCGCATGGTGTGGCAGGCGAGCCGGTCAAGCTTCTGGGCGAGCGCGGTCAGCTCGTGATAGTGGGTGGCGAAGAGCGCGCGGCAGCGGTTGCCATCATGCAGATGTTCGATCGCGGCCCAGGCGATGGAGAGGCCGTCATAGGTAGCGGTGCCGCGCCCGATCTCGTCGAGGATCACCAGCGCGCGCTCGCCGGCCTGGTTGAGGATGGCGGCGGTCTCCACCATTTCCACCATGAACGTGGAGCGCCCGCGCGCGAGGTCATCGGCCGCGCCCACGCGGGAGAATAGCCGGTCCACCACGCCGATGCGGGCTTCCGCAGCGGGCACGAACGAGCCCATCTGGGCCAGCACGGCAATCAGCGCATTCTGGCGCAGGAAGGTGCTCTTGCCGGCCATGTTGGGGCCGGTGACCAGCCAGATGCGGGCCGCATCGCCCAGGTCGCAATCGTTGGGGACGAAGGGAGTCTCGGCGCCTCCGCTCATGGCTTCGACCACCGGATGCCGGCCGCCCTTGATCTCGAATGCCAGCGAGCGGTCGACGACCGGCCGGCTGTAGCGGCGTTCCACAGCGAGCTGCGCGAGCCCCTGGGCCACGTCGAGCGCGGCGAGAGCGCCGGCGGCGCGGGCGATATCCTCCGACCGGCGGACGACATCGCCGCGGAGGTCCTCGAAATGCGCCTGCTCGAGTGCCAGCGCCTTGTCGGCCGCGCCGTTGATCCTGACCTCGAGCTCGCCCAACTCCACCGTCGTGTAGCGGACGGCGCTGGCAAGGGTCTGCCGGTGGATGAAGGTCTCGCCCAGCGCCTCGGCCCGCTGCGGCGGCACCTCCACGTAGTAGCCGAGCACGTTGTTGTGGCGCACCTTGAGGGCGCCCAGGCCCGTCTCGCTGCGGTAGCGGGCCTCCAATCCGCCGATCAGGCGGCGGCTGTGGTCCCGCAGCTCGACCACGTCGTCGAGCGCCTCGTCATAGCCGCGCGCGATGACGCCGCCGTCCCGGATGGCGGGCGGCGGGCTCTCGACCAGGGCGCGCGACAGGCGGTCGACGAGGGCCTGGTGCTGGCCGAGCGCCTTCAGGGCGGCCGCGAGCGCGGGCGGGGGTGCTTGCAGGGCGCCGGTGGCGTCCGTGCCGAGGGCATCGCGGATCGCCGGAATCTGGCCGAGCGCGCCCCGCACCGCGGCGAGGTCGCGCGGCCCACCGCGCCCGAGGCTGAGCCGGGAGAGCGCGCGCTCCACGTCTGGGCAGCGGCGCAGCCGCTCCCTGAGGCCGGCCCGCGCGCCCTCCGCCTCGACCAGGAAGCCCACGGCATCGAGCCGCTCGGCGATGGCGTCGGGGTCCGTGAGCGGGGCCGCGAGCCTGGCCCTCAGCAGGCGCGCGCCCGCGCCGGTCACGGTCCGGTCGATGACCGCGAGCAGGCTGCCGGCGGTGCTGCCTTCCAGCGTCGCCGTCAGCTCCAGGTTGCGCCGGGTCGCGGCGTCGATCGCCAGCGCCGCGCCGGTTTCCGTCGCGCGCAGCCGTGCCAGTCGGGGGAGCTGGCCGTTCTGCGTGAGCCTGAGATAGCCGAGGACGGCGCCGGCGGCGGCCAGCTCCGCGCGTCCGAACGAGCCGAGACCGTCGAGGGAGGCGATGCCGTAGAAGCTCGCGAGCGCGCGGCCAGCGGCGACGCTGTCGAAGAGCGAGCGCGGCTGGGGGGTGAGCGCCTCCTTCCACTCGGCGAAGAGCTCGAAGAGCGCCGGCGTTTCGAGCAGCGGCTCGGGCACCAGGAGTTCCCCCGGATCCAGGCGCGCGAGCGCCGCAGGAATTGACGCCTCGGAAACACCCATGACGGCAAACTCGCCGGTGGACATCTCGGCCCACGCCAGCGCCAGCACGCCTTCGGCCTGGGCGAGCGCGGCGAGGTAGTTGGCCGAGCGCGCGTCGAGCAGCGCGTCCTCGCTCAGCGTCCCTGGCGTCACCAGCCGGACGACCTCGCGGCGGACGACCGCCTTCGCGCCCCGCTTGCGCGCCTCGGCCGGGTCCTCGACCTGCTCGCAGACCGCGACCCGGAAGCCCTTGCGGATCAGCCGCTGCAAATAGCCCTCGGCGCTGACCACCGGCACGCCGCACATCGGGATCTCCTGCCCCTGGTGGAGGCCCCGCTTGGTGAGAGCGATATCGAGCGCCTCGGAGGCGTCGCGCGCGTCGTCGAAGAAAAGCTCGTAGAAGTCGCCCATGCGGTAGAAGAGGAGGTGATCCGGGTGAGCGCCCTTGATCTCCAGATACTGCGTCATCATCGGCGTTGCCGGCTCGGCGCGGCGGGCGCGCGGCCGGGCCCGGCGGGCGCCGCGGGTGGTGGCCGGCGCTGCGCTCGCTTGCGCCTCGGCGTCGTTGGGCATGGCGCGACAGTAGCACAGGGAACCGCCGCCGTTTCGCGCTGCCGCCGCCGCCCAGCCCGTCATCGTTTCGTCATGCTGAGAGCCGCCAGCCTTTGGTAGACTCAGGGTTCGGAACCTGGCTTCGGAGGAGAGCCGATCGATGGCGGCGCGCGTCGTTCCGCTCCGCCGCTGGGTGCGTCTGAGCCTCGCGGCATCTGTGCCGCTCGGGCTTGCGTTCCTGGTGCTCGGCGCGCTCGGGCTGACCCCCCCCGTCGCGGCGGCGCTGGCCTGGGCCGGCCTCAGCCTGCTCGCCGCCATCGTGACGGGCCTGGTGCTGGCGGATGTCGGCGCCCTCGCGCGCCACGTGGAGGCCTCGACCGGGAGCGAAGCCGGCGCAGAGCGCGAGCCGGTTCCGGCCGGTCTCGTCACCCGCGACCTCGCGGCGTCGGTCGAGCGCCTGACACGGCTCGGCGCCGAAGGCCGGGCGCAGCTCGCGGCCGAGCGGGCGGAGCTGGAGCGCGCGCTCGACGCGCTGCCGGAGCCCCTCCTCCTCCTGGATTCCGACCGCAGGATCGTGCGCGCCAACCGGGCGGCGACATCCTTCCTCGAAGGCGAGGTGATCGGGCGCGATATCGCGGCCTCGCTGCGCAACCCGCAGCTCCTGGAGGCCGTCGAGCAGACCCTGGAAGGCGCGGGCGGGCGCGACGTCGAGTTCACGCTGCCGGCACCGGTCGAGCGGACCTTCGCGGCCCGGGTGGAGCCGCTGCCGGAGCCGCGCGAGGGCGGCGCCGCCGCGCTGCTCGCGCTCGTCGATTTCACGGCGGTGCGCCGCACCGATCAGATGCGGGCCGACTTCGTCGCCAACGCGAGCCACGAGATCAGGACGCCGCTCGCCACGCTGATGGGGTTCATCGAGACCCTTCAAGGCTCTGCCCGCGACGATGCGACGGCGCGCGAGCGCTTTCTCGCCATCATGGACCAGCACGGCAAGCGCATGGCCCGCCTGGTCGACGACCTGCTCTCGCTCTCGCGGATCGAGATGAACGAGCACACGCCGCCGACCGACGCGGTGCCGCTCCCCTCCCTGCTCGCCAACGTCCGCAACACCCTCGCCTGGCGGGCGGAGGAGCGCGGCGTGACCGTCGCCATCGCTGCCGACGACGGCCTGCCCGCCGTGATCGGGGACGGCGACGAGCTGACCCAGGTGTTCCTCAACCTCGTCGACAACGCGATCAAGTACGGCGAGGCGGAGGGGACGGTCAGCGTGACGGCAAGCTGGGCTGCGGACGCGCAGGCGGCCGGCTGGTTGGCGGGCCGGGACGGCGCGGTCTCGGTCTCCATCAGGGACCAGGGCGCCGGCATACCCCGCGAGCACCTGCCCAGGCTCACCGAGCGCTTCTACCGCGTGGACAAGGCGCGCTCCCGCGAGCTGGGCGGCACCGGGCTCGGCCTCGCCATCGTCAAGCACATCGTCAACCGGCACCGGGGGGCGCTCACCATCGACAGCGCGCCCGGCGAAGGCAGCACGTTCACCGTCCACCTGCAGCCGGTCGAGACGGCGGAAGGAGCCGTGCCGGCCGAAGCGGCGCAACCGGCCGGCGAGACGTCCCCCGGACGGGTGGAGGACGCACCGCCAGCGGCCGTCACGAAACCGTAACGAAACTGACGTATCCCTGAACCGGCCCGCTCGTAGAGTCGGGCTGGCGGCCGCTGGAGCGGGCGCACGGTGCAGGGGCGGCCGACGGCGTGCAGCTCACCATCCTCCTCATCGCGATCCTGGCGCTGGCAGCGATCGGCCTCTATTTCGGCCGCAGGCGCGCGCTTCGCGCAGCCGGAACCAATCTCAGCCGGCTCCACTCCATGCCGAGCTACCACGGCTGGTACGTGGCACTCTGGTGCGGGATTCCGTCGGGAATCGTCCTCATCGTCTGGCTGATCATCGAGGCGCCGATCCTGGAGGCGCTGCTGCTCTCCTACCTTGGCCCCGTGGCGGCGGAGCAGTCGGAGGCGATGGTGGGCCTGCTGCTCAACGACGTGCGCAACCTGGCCTCGGGCGACGTGGTGAGCCGCGAGGTCGACCCGGCCCTGCAGGCGGCGGCGGAGCGCTACGCCAGCATGAAGTCGACCGCGCACGCGGCGGTGCTGGCGATCGGCGTGGCCTTGGGCGGGGCGGGCTTCGGCTGGGCCTGGCGGCGCATCTCCCCCGGCCTGCGCGCGCGCAACAAGGTCGAGCGCGTGGTGAACGTCGTGCTCATCCTCTCCTCCTGCGTCGCCATCGTCACCACCATCGGCATCGTTCTCTCGGTGCTGTTCGAATCCATCCGCTTCTTCTCGATCATCCCCTTCTGGGACTTCCTGTTCGGCCTCAAGTGGAGCCCGCAGACTGCCATCCGCGCCGATCAGGTGGGCAGCACCGGCGCGTTCGGCGCCATCCCGCTCTTCACCGGCACGCTGATGATCACGCTGATCGCGATGCTGGTGGCGCTCCCGGTCGGCCTCTTCGCCGCGATCTATATGGCCGAGTTCGCAAGCCCCCGGTTCCGCAACATCACCAAGCCCATCCTCGAGATCCTGGCCGGCGTGCCGACCGTGGTCTACGGCTTCTTCGCGGCATTGGTGGTGGCGCCCGCGATCAGGGGATTCGGCGAATCGATCGGCCTGGATGTGGCGTCCGAGAGCGCGCTCGCCGCAGGCGTCGTCATGGGCATCATGATCATCCCCTTCATCTCGTCGCTGAGCGACGACGCCATCGTCGCCGTGCCCAACTCGTTGCGCGAAGGCT
>JAPPMY010000064.1 GCA_028818855.1 Rhodospirillales bacterium | reverse complement strand
CGAACTCGGCGCGGAGCGCCATCAGCCCCGGCATCTCGGTCTCGGCGATGGCGATCTCCTTCCGGCCCCAGTCGGCCAGCGAGAGGTCCTTCACCCTGTAGTCGGCGCCGTCGTGCATCGCGCTGATCCCTGACCACCCTTGCGTTTCGGCGCGCGACGTCTGACCCGCTGCCGGCGCGGCTTTTAGCATCGCCGTCGAGGGCTCACAACAGGCGCCGCTCGTATCTGGTCCCGGGCCTACGTTCCGTTCGAGAAATCGTCGATCAGCCGTCCGATCGCGCCCGCCTCGGACTGACTCAGAAGCTCCTCCGCGTGGGCGGACGCGGCAGAGGCGTCGAGCGCGAGGATGCGCTGCTTCACGCGCGGCACGTTCGGCGGCGCCATGGAGAGATCACGCAGGCCAAAGCCCATCAGCATCGCGGTGAAGCGCGGATTGCCGGCGACCTCGCCGCAGAGATTGACGGGGATTCCGGCACGCCGGGCGGAGTCGGTGGCGAAACGGATGAGGCGGAGAACGGCAGGATGAAGGGGGTCGTAGAGGTGGGCCACCTGTTCGTCGCCGCGGTCGATCGCGAGCGTGTACATGGTGAGGTCGTTGGTGCCGAGCGAGAAGAACTCGCAGGCCTCGGCCAGCGCATCGGCCGCGAGCGCCGCGCCCGGTGTCTCGATCATGATGCCGAGCGGCGGCGCATCGGCGATCGGCACCCGCCTGCGGGTCAACCTGCGCACCATCTTGTCCAGCGCCTTCCGCACGTGCCTGATCTCGTCGACGGAAGTGATCATCGGGACCAGGATGCGCACCGGCCCGTGTGCGCCGGCGCGGAGGATGGCCGCGATCTGCGCCTCCAGCAGCGCCGGCGTCTCGAGCGAGAGGCGGACGGCGCGGAGGCCGAGCGCCGGATTGACGCTCGGCGTGATGTGCTCGCCGAGCGAGTAGGCGAGCTTGTCGGAGCCGACGTCGAGGGTCCGCACCGTGACCGGCGCCCCCTCCATGCCCTCCACGATGTCCTTGAGGGCGACGTACTGCTCGTCCTCGCTCGGTGGCTGGTCGCGGTTCATGTACATGAACTCGCTGCGCAGCAGCCCGATGCCCTCGGCGCCGGCTTCCTGCGCCTGCGGCATCTCGTTGGGCAGCTCGATGTTGCACTGCAGGGTCACACGCTCGCCGTCGCGCGAGACCGCGGCGACCCGGCGCAGCCGGGCGAGCTGACGCTCGCGCCGCTCGAGCGCCCGGCGCCGGCGCTCGAGCCGGGCGATCGTCGCCTCGCCGGGGTTGACCACGAGCCCGCCGCGCACTCCGTCCACGGCCACCACGTCGCCCGAGCGCACGGCGCCCGCGAGGCCCGCGACGCCGAGCACCGCCGGCAGCCCGAGCGAGCGCGCCATGATCGCGGTATGCCCCTCGGCCCCGCCGAGCGCCGCGGCGAAGCCGCCGATGCGGGCCGGATCCATGAGCGCGGTATCGGCCGGCGTGATCTCTTCCGCGATGATGATGGTGCCGGACGGCAAGCCGGAGAACGCCTGGTAGCCGGCGCGGGTCAGGTTGCGCACCAGGCGCCCGCTCAACTCCCGAACGTCGTCGATCTTGCCGGCGAGGTAGGAATCCTCCATCCCGGCAAAGGCCTGGGCGATCTCCGAGAGCTGCACCTGGATCGCCGCCTCGGCGTTGATGCGCGCATTCCGGATGCGGGCCTCGACGCCGCGCACGAGCCGGGAGCCCGACAGCATCAGCAGGTGCGCATCGAGGAGGTAGCGGAGCTGGCCCGCGACCTCCTCCGGCAGCGTTTCGGCCTTGGCCTGCAGGCTGTGGATCTGCGACACCGAGAGGGAGACGGCTTCGCGGAAGCGCGCGATTTCCGCGTCCAGCGCGTCGCTCTCGATGCGGTATTCGGGCACGTCGATGAGGCCGCGCTCGACCACATGCGCCGGACCCACCGCGATGCCGGCGGAGACGCCGAGGCCCTTGAAGTGCTGCTCGGGCCGCTCGTTCGGCACTTCGGCCACGGCGAGCCTCGCGCCCTCGGCCTCAGTCTTCATCGAAGCCGCCCTCGACCAGCCCGGCGAGCGTCGCCAGCGCAGCGGCAGCGTCCCTGCCGGCGGTCTCGATCCTGATTTCGCTGCCCGGCCCCGCCGCCAGCATCATCAAGCCCAGGATCGAAAGGCCCGAGACGCGCGTGCCGTTGCAGGTGACGGCGACGTCGGCGTCGAAGGCCGAGGCGGTCTTGACGAACTTCGCGGCTGCCCTCGCGTGCAGGCCGCGCCGGTTGCCGATCAGGCATGTGCGCCGGTGGCTTCCCTCGCCGCACCCGGTCGCCGTGTCGCTCACGTCTCATCGTCCTCGAGCAGCCGGCCTGCGACATGGATATAGGTGCGCCCGGCCTCCTGCGCAGCGGCCACGGCGCTCCGCAGATCACGGTCCGAGCGCACGCTCGCGAGCTTAATCAGCATCGGCAGGTTCATCCCGGCGATGACCTCGACGTTCGCGCCTTCCATGACCGAGATGGCGAGGTTGGAGGGCGTGCCGCCGAACATGTCGGTGAGCACGACCACGCCGTCGCCTGCGTCGGTCTCGCCGATGGCGTCGAGAATCTCCCGGCGGCGCTGCTCCATGTCGTCGTCGGGGCCGATGCAGACGGCGCGTGTGCGCGGCTGCGGCCCGACGACGTGCTCGGTCGCCGCAATGAACTCTTCGGCGAGACGCCCGTGGGTGACGAGAACGAGGCCGATCATCGGCTCACCCGGCTGCCTGCCGTTCCTGCCGGCCTTCATCGGCCTCGAGATCCCGGTGGCGTACCGTGACCTGCCAGCCGCTGCCCCCAAGGGCCTCGGCCAGGTGCTCCGCCGTGGCGACGGAGCGGTGGCGCCCGCCGGTGCAACCCAGCGCAATGGTGAGGTAGGACCTGCCGTCCCGCTCGAAGGCCGGAAGCAGCGGGGTGAGCATCGAGACCATGCCTTCGAAGAACGGGCCGTAGGCCGGGTCGTCACGCACGTGGTCCGCGACCGCGCTCTCGCGCCCGGTGAGCGGCCGAAGCGCTGGCACGTGATGGGGGTTCGCGAGGAAGCGGACGTCGAACACGAAGTCGGCTTCCGGCGGCACGCCGCGGCTGTAGGCGAAGGAGAGCACGAAGACCGCCGGCGAATGCTCGGCCTCCGGCTGGAAGCGGGCAGCGACGATGCCGCGCAGATCACGAACGGAGAGCCGGCTGGTGTCGATGGTGAGGTCCGCCTGCTCGCGGAGCCAGCCCAGCAGCGCACGCTCGCTCCGGATTCCCTCATCGACCGGCCGGTCGTGGGCAAGCGGGTGCGGGCGGCGGGTCTCGCTGAAGCGCCGGCGCAGAATATCCGTCTCGCAGTCGAGGAAGAGCAGCTCGATGTCGTCGGGCCCGCGTGCCTCGAGCAGCGGACCGAGGTAGCGCTCTATGTCGCCCGGATCGAACCCCCGCGTGCGCGAATCGATGCCGAGCGCGAGCGCGCCCGCGCGGCTGCCGTCGTCTCGTTCCCGAACCAGATCGGAGAGCAGCGACAGCGGCAGGTTGTCGATCGCCTCGTAGCCGAGGTCTTCGAGGATCTTGAGTGCCGTCGACTTGCCGGCGCCGGACATGCCCGTCACCAGCACGAGGGTACGCTCCGACGCGCGCCCGGCGCCCATCAGCCTGCCGAGGGTGCTGCCAGCGCGCGCGCTTCGCCAGCGGCGAGCGCAAGCCTGACCTTGGCCGGCGCCGAGGCTTCGAACGGAGCGAGCGCTACGCGCCGCACTCGATGGCCGGCGAACGTGACGCGCGCGGCCTCCGGCATACGTTCGACCGAGTCCGGCGTGACGAGATCGACGACGAGGTCGACCGGACATCGGGAGATGAAGTCCATCGAGACGATGCCGATTCCGCGCACTTCGAGAAGCCCCGCGATGCCCGCCGGCGGCGCTGCAAGCAACCTCCCGCCGCTGCTCGTCAGCGCCACCTGATCGTCCGCGACGAGCCCTGCGCCGCCCTCGATCAGGCGGAGCGCGAGGTCGGACTTGCCGGCGCCGGGGGCGCCGCGCAGCAGCACGCCCTTGCCCTCCAGGGCGACGCAGCTTGCGTGAACCAGCACCATGGGGCGGCCCTCAGCCGCGGCGGAGCCGCTATCGATCGGCCGCCGGCCGTGCGGCAGGCGCGGCGCGCTCACGTCCCTGCGGTGCCTGACGCACCGGTGAGGACGGCGTAGAGCGCCTCCGCGCTGTCTGCCCCGCGCAGGCGCGCACAGACACGCTCGTCGCGCAGCAGGCGCGAGACCAGCGCCAGCGCCTTCAAGTGGTCCGAGCCCGCAGAGTCGGGCGCTAGCAGCAGACAAATCAGGTCAACCGGCCGCCCGTCGACCGCGTCGAAATCGACCGGCTCCCGCAGACGGGCGAACACGGCCGAAATGCTGGCGAGATCGGCAAGCTTGCCGTGCGGGATCGCGACGCCTCTGCCGACACCGGTCGAACCCAGGCGCTCCCGCGCCAGCAGAACGTTGAGAACCAGCTTCTCGTCCTGCGCCGTCTGCGCGGCGGCGATGGCCGAAAGCTCCTGGAGGGCCTGCTTCTTGCTGCCCGCCTTCAGCGCGTCCGAAACGCCGTCCAGTGACAGCAGGTCCGCGATCTCCATTGCCCGATCGCTCAGTTGGTTGCCGTTGAAGGCAGCGCGTGGTCGCTGGTGGCGGCGGCCGGCGCCCGGCCGCGCCGCGGCTCAGTCTGCCGCTTGCGGAGAAGAGTCCGCGTCGCCCGCGGCCTTCGCGCCGCGCGGCGACTTGTGGTGGTCGCGCAGCTTCCGCTTGTGCCGGCGCATGCGCTTCTCCAGCCGTTCGGCAGCGATGCTGAAGCTTGCCGTCATGTCGGCTGCCGCAGCGTGGCTCTGGAACCTGATCCCGTGGCCGACATGGATCATGAGGTCGGTCTCGATCATCTGCGCCACCTTGGCGAACACGGCCTGCGCATCGATGGCGGTGGAAAAGAACTTTCCCGTCGACGTCTCGAGGCGCCGCGTCACCTGGTCGCGAAAGCTCTCGTTGACGCTGACGTGCCGGCCCGTGATGGCGATCTGCATGCCTACCCCCGCGGTCTCGCTTCAGAGGGATTATAGGCGAGGTGGGCCACGGGCGGGAAGCGCGACCGGCCGTCATGCCGCATTCGTGAGGGCGCCGGTGCCGCCGGGAAGAATTGAACTTCCGACCCCTCCCTTACCAAGGGAGTGCTCTACCCCTGAGCTACGGCGGCGCGGGCGGGACATTGCCACAGCGCAGACGCGGCGGCAACGGAAGGCTGCGCCGCATGAAATTTCCTTGCTGCAGGGCCTTGACCGTCGACGTGACTCGATTATATTGCAGTGCAACATGATGCTGCATCGCAATAAGGCATAGCGCCGCAGGGCGATGCGCATCGCCAGGAACGCCAGCAAAACGATAGGGTGAACCGATGACCGTCAAGACCGACGCCGCGAGCAAGGCCGCTGCCGCCGACCCCAAGACCCCCTGGAACGGCGAGTTCTCCTTCGACACCATGGCCGACGAGGGCCGCGCAAGCCTCCAGAGCTTCGTCCAGGCCTCGACCATCGCGGCGAAGGGCTACGGCGCCATCGGCAACGCCTGGTTCGACTTCGCCAAGGAGACGATGGCGGCCCAGGCCGGCGCGGCCGAGGCGATCATGGGCGCGCGCAGCTGGGCGGAGCTTACCGATGCCCAGACCGTGCAGGCGAAGGGCGCGTTCGAGCGCACCCTGGCCGCGGGCAACCGCATTGCGGACATGACCGTCAAGACCACCGGCGAGGCGATGGAGCCGATCCGCGCGCGGACCGAGGATCTGGTCGGGCGCTACGCCAAGCCTGCCGTCTAGCGGCATCTTTCACGGCATGAGGGAGGGCCCGGAGCCGGACGGTTCCGGGCCTTTCCCGTGCGTGTCTATGCGGTGAGTGCGGGGTTGATGAGTGCGCCGCTCGGCCCCGCCGCATCGATCACGCAGCGCTCGCCCACCACCGAGACCCGGCCCTGGGCGATGAGGCGCACGGCGAGCGGCAGGCAGCGATGCTCCTCGCGCAGCACCCGAGCCGCCAGCCTCTCTGCCGTGTCGTCCGGCAGGACCGGCACCGCGGCCTGGACGATGATCGGCCCGCTGTCGACCTCGGAGCGCACGAAGTGAACCGTGCAGCCGGCAAAGCGCACGCCGGCCTCGATCGCTCTCGCATGCGTGTCCAGCCCCTTGAAGGCAGGCAGCAGCGAGGGGTGGATGTTGATGAGGCGATCGCGCCAGCGCTCCACGAATGCCGCCGTGAGCACGCGCATGAAGCCGGCGAGGCAGACCAGCCCGACACCGTGCGCCTCCAGCGCAGCACTCAACGTCTGCTCGAAACCCGCCCGCGAGTCATGGGCCCGGTGATCGATCACGCGATGAGGCAGGCCCGCCTGCGCCGCGCGCGTGAGCCCGAAGGCATCGGCCCGGTTGGAGAGCACGAGCGCGATCTCGCTCGCGGCATCGGTGCGGGCGCAATCGTCGATAAGGGCCTGGAGATTGGTCCCGCTGCCCGAGATCAGGACGCCCAGCTTCAGCCGCGCCATAGCGTCTCCCGCCGCCCGTCGCCTTGCTTCGGACCCCATGATACCCTGAGCAGCCGGTCAAGGGCCGCTGCCGGCCGTATCGGGCCGGGCCGGATGACAGGGTCTGAATGATGGGTGGATCGGCAGGTCTCGCCGCCGCTTCCCGATGCGTTGCGCTCGTCTGCGCTCTGGCGCTCTTCCTCGCCTTCGGTACGGCGCGCGGCGAAGGCGTCTTCACCGTCGCCCGCGTTCCGATCGACGCCGAGGCAGCGTCCTCGGCGGCGGCGCGGGAGCTTGCCATCGCAGCCGGCCAGCACGCTGCGCTCGAGATGCTGCTGCGCCGGCTCACTGTCGAGGGCACGCCCCTGCCGGCGCCGGTCGAGGACTCCGTCGCGGCGATGGTCGCGGGCTTCGAGATTGAGGGCGAATTGGTCTCGACCACCCGCTACCGGGCGTCGTTGACGGTGGATTTCGACCCGACCGAGGTGCGCCGCCTGCTGCGCGAGAGCGGCATCGCCTATGCCGAAACCGTGAGCAAGCCCGTGCTGGTCGTCGCGGTTCAGCGCGACTCAGGCGGCATCAGGCTCTGGGAAGAAGGCAATCGCTGGCGCAGGGCGTGGGAGGAGCGCCCGCCCCGCGGCGGCCTGGTGCCGATCCTCCTGCCCCTCGGCGACATCATCGATCTCGGCACGGTGGATGCGGCGCGGGCTATGGTGCCCGATGCGGAGGCGCTGGCCGTGCTCGGCGAGCTTTACGGCACGAGCGAGGTGGTGGTTGCGGTGGCGGGCCTTTCCCGTTCCGCCGCCGTCGCGAAGCCCTCCGCGCCTGCAGGGGACGAGGCGGAGGGCCCGGACGGCGAGGCTCCGGCCGCCGGCCGCGCCCTCACGCTCTCGCTGCGGCGGACCGACGCCGAGAGCGGGCGCCCCGCCGAGGTGACGCTGATCGGCCGCTCGGGAGAGAGCGAGCGGGCACTGCTGGAGCGCGGCGCCGACAGGATCGTCGCCCTGCTGGAGGATGGCTGGAAGGCCGCCAACCTGATCCGCTACGGCGAGGACCACGCGCTCCAGGCGACCGTCCCGATCGCCAGTCTCGGCGAATGGGTGTCGATCCAGCAACGCCTTGCGGCGCTCGCCATGGTCGCATCGGTGGAGATCGACTCCCTCTCGGTGCGCGAAGGGCGGCTCACGCTCCGCTACCACGGCACGGCGGATCAGTTGCGCCTCGCCCTCAACCAGAACGACCTGGCTCTCGAGCCCTTGGCGGACGAGTGGGTGCTGAGCCCCCGTGCCGCACCGCCCGAGCCGGACGTTCCCGACGCAATTGCCACAGACGAGGCCGAATAGGGCGCCGGCCATGGCCGACGGAATTCCGGGGCGGCAGCGCACTTTCGACTGGGGCGTGCGCCCGGCGCTGGGGCGCGAGGCTTTTCTGGTGGCGCCCTGCAACGAGGCGGCGGTCGCCTGGCTCGACCGCTGGCCGGACTGGCCGGGGCCTGCGCTCGTGATCCACGGGCCCCCTGGGTCGGGCAAGAGCCATCTCGCCGAGGTCTGGCGGCGTCGGAGCGGCGCCGAGGCCCTCGATGCGACGGCCCTCGCGCAGCCCGCGCCCGCCGGCAGTCGTGGGGCGGCTGCGCTGGTCGTGGACGGGCTCGGCCAGCGGATCGATGAGCGTGCCCTCCTGCACACGTATAACGCTGTCGCCGAGCGGGGCGGCCACCTGCTGCTGACCGCCCTCACCCCGCCGGCGCGCTGGCCGCTCTCGCTCCCTGATCTCGTCTCCAGGCTGCGGGTGGCGCCGGCAGTGGCGATCGGCCTGCCGGACGACGCGCTGCTCGCCGCGCTCATGGTGAAGCTCTTCGCTGACAGGCAGATCGCGGTGGCGCCCGAGGTGCCCGCCTATGTCGTGCCCCGCATCGAGCGGTCCTTCGAGGCCGTGGCGCACTTGGTGGAACGCCTGGATCGCGCGGCGCTCGCCGAGGGGAGGCCGGTCACCGTGCCGCTGGTGCGCCGGGTGTTGGCACTTGGCGAGGGCGGGCCCGACGGGCCGACGGAGGCTTGAGCCGGAGGGCTCTCGGCCCGGCCCGTATTTTTGTCTCGCCGCGACGTTGGCCGTATTGTAGGAAACCGCGAATCACGCCAAATAGGGATGGACGCGGGAGCAGCCGAATGGCGAAGGCCAAGCGGGCGGTGCAGCCAAGGAGCTTCGCGCCGGCCGACAAGTTCATCAATCGCGAGCTGAGCTGGCTCGCCTTCAACGAGCGGGTGATGGAGGAGGCGGAGAACCTCGACCACCCGGTGCTCGAGCGCCTGCGCTTTCTCTCGATCTCGGCATCGAACCTCGACGAGTTCTACATGGTCCGCGTGGCCGGGCTGCACGGCCAGGTCGAGGCCGGCATCCTCGACCCCTCGCAGGACGGCCTCAGCCCTGCGGCGCAGATTCGCGCGGTCAACGAGCGCGCCAACCGGCTCATGGCGCAGCAGCAGGAGCGCTGGCTCGCGCTCCGCCTCGAGCTGGCCGAGGCGGGCATCGAAATCCTCTCCGCCGACCGGCTCAGGGACGACGAGCGGCAGTGGCTTGACGGCTACTTCATCGACCGCCTCTTCCCGGTGCTGACGCCGCTCGCGATCGACCCGGCGCATCCCTTCCCGTTCATTCCGAATCTGGGTTTCAGCCTGGCGCTCGAGCTGGTGGAGCGGGGCACCCGGCGCCGCGTGCCCTCGCTGGTGCGGGTGCCGAGCCAGGTCGAGCGTTTCATCCGCCTGCCCGAGGGCGAGCGGGGCGAAATCCGCTTCATCGCGCTTGAGGACGTGGTGGAACTCTACCTCGACCGGCTGTTCCCCGGCTTCGCACCGCGCGCGGTGGGCAGGTTCCGCATCGTCCGCGACAGCGACATCGAGCTGGAGGAGGAAGCGGAGGACCTGGTGCGCTCGTTCGAAAGCGCGCTCAAGCGCCGGCGGCGGGGCAGCGTCATCCGGCTCGAGGTCGATTCCACGATGCCCGTGAGCCTGCTGAACTTCCTCGCCGACCAGCTTCGCGTCGAGCGGCGCGACGTGGTCAAGGTCGAAGGGATTCTGGGGCTCGCGGACACGTCGATGCTCATCAAGTGCGGCAGGGCCGACCTCGAATTCACGCCCTACCGGGCGCGCTTTCCCGAGCGGATCCGGGACTTCGGCGGCGACTGCTTCGCCGCCATCAGGGCCAAGGACATTCTCGTCCACCACCCCTACGAAAGCTTCGACGTCGTCGTCCAGTTCCTGCGCCAGGCGGCGCGGGACCCGGAGGTCATCGCGATCAAGCAGACGCTCTACCGCACCAGCAACAATTCGCCCATCGTGAACGCGCTGATCGAAGCGGCGGAGGCGGGCAAGTCCGTCACCGCGCTGGTCGAGCTCAAGGCGCGCTTCGACGAGGCGGCGAACATCCGCTGGGCGCGGGACCTGGAGCGCGCCGGCGCCCAGGTGGTCTACGGCTTCATGGACCTCAAGACCCACGCCAAGGCATCGCTGGTGGCGCGCCGCGAGGCCGACGGCCTGCGCAGCTACGTGCACTACGGCACCGGCAACTATCATCCCATCACCGCCGCCATCTACACGGACCTCTCGTTCTTCACCTGCGAGCCGGCGTTCTGCCGCGATGCGGCGCTGCTCTTCAACTACCTGACGGGAGGCGCCGCGCCGGAGCGCTACGAGAAGCTCGCGGTGGCGCCGCTCGCCATGCGCTCCGCCCTGCAGGAGTTGATTGAGGCGGAGATCGCCCACGCGCTCGCCGGCCGGCCGGCGGCGATCTGGGTCAAGCTCAACTCGCTGGTCGACCCCGAGGTGATCGAGGCGCTCTACGCGGCGTCCGCCGCAGGCGTCTCCATCGACCTGGTGGTGCGCGGCATCTGCTGCCTGCGCCCCGGCGTGCCGGGCCTCTCGGAGAACATCCGGGTGAAGAGCATCGTCGGCCGCTTTCTCGAGCACTCTCGCATCATGTGCTTCGGCGCGGGCCACGGCCTGCCTTCGCCCCAGGCCAGGGTGTACATCTCGTCGGCCGACTGGATGGGTCGCAATCTGGACAGGCGCGTCGAGCTCATGGTGCCGATCGAGAACCCGACGGTGCATGAGCAGATCCTCGATCAGATCATGACCGCGAACTTCAGGGACAACGAGCAGAGCTGGACGCTCGATGCTGACGGCGCCTTCACCCGCCTGGCGCCTGACGGCGATCCCTTCAACGCCCATCGCTTCTTCATGACCAACCCGTCGCTCTCCGGCCGCGGCACGGCGCGGCGCGAGCCGTTGCTCGCCGTGGCGGATTCCGGCGGGGGCGATCCGGGCGACGCGTGACGGAACAGCAGGGGGCAGCCCGCCTCATGGCCGACGCGGCGACGCTCGCGGTCGAGCCCGGGCGCTTCCCAGCCGCGCCGCAGGCCGATACGGCGGCAGAGGCTCCCTACGGCGTCCTCGACGTGGGCTCGAACTCGATCCGCCTCGTGGTGTTCGAGGGGCTTACGCGGGCGCCGGCGCCGGTCTTCAACGAGCGCGAGCTGTGCGGCCTCGGCGCCAC
>JAPPMY010000188.1 GCA_028818855.1 Rhodospirillales bacterium | reverse complement strand
GGCGGATGCGGTTGATGAGGCCGGCGTAGGCGGGGTCGCTGATGATGACCTCGTCACCGGGCTCCAGCATCGCGAGCAGGGCGTTGAGGATGCCTGAGAGCCCGCCCGCCGAGATCACGCACTGCGAGCGCCAGTCGTAGGCGATGCCCGTGTCGGCCTCGAGCCGCGCGACCACCGCCTGCCGAAGCGCGTCCGTGCCGAGGAAGGGCAGGTAGCTGTTGGCGTCGTCGCGCGCGGCCGCCTCGAGCGTGGCCTCAACTGCGACTTGGGGCGGCGGGATGTCGGTATCGAGGTTCTCCAGCCGCAGCATCTCGGGATCGCGCGCGGCGTCGGCCGCGTCGCCCATGCGGTCGACGCCGATGCCGGGAATGTCGCGCAGCCGCGATACCGTCATCAGCCGTCCGTCTTTCCGCGCGATGCCCGCTCGTCGGGCTCACTCACTGTGGCGGGGAATGAAGTTGGACCAGGCCATGACGTAGGGGTGGGAGCTGACCTCGATGATGGTGCCCCACGGATCCTCGCAGTAGCAGACCTTGTAGGGCTTGTCGGGCCAGAGCTGCCACACCTTGCTGCGCTGCCGCCCGCCGCTCTCGTCGATCCGCTTCACCAGACCCTCGATGTCGGGATCGAGGATGCAGATGTGATAGATGCCGGTCTTCCAGTAGGCGAAGTGCTCCTCCTGCGAGGCGTTGGCGACGAACTGGAAGAGCTCGATGCCGACGCCATCGGCCGTCGCCAGGTGGGCGATCTTCATGCCCTGGAAGTCGGCGCCGAAGATGTCGGCGACGATCCGGCCGAAGTGGCTGTCGTCGGCATAGCCCTCGATCGGCTCCATCAGCACGTAGCAGCCGAGGATGTCGCGATACCAGGCGACGGCGGCGTCGATGTCCGGCACCGAGATGCCCACGTGGTCGAGCGCCCGCGCGGGGCCCCCCGCCGGTGTCGTCCAGTTGCCTTGCCCGTCAGCCGCGCTGCTGTCGTCTGCCATGTCCTTATCTCCTCCGCTGCCGGACCCTATACCCGGTATTCCCGCCGGGGTCATGCCCGCGCGGCGGCAAGGCGGCGCGGCGGACGGCAGCGGTTGCGATTTGACCGGACGCGCACCCTGATATTCGATGGGCCGGCGGTCAACGAGGCACAAGGAAGAGACATGGGCGCAATCGGAAGGCTCGGCCCCAACGAATCGCTGATCGGTCAGCAGGGCTCGCGCCAGGCGCTGTCGACGCCGGCGCTGGTGCTCGACCTCGACCGGCTGGAACGCAACATCGCCTACCTCGCCAACTATCTGGGCAGGGAAGGCCACGGGGTCCGGCCAGTGGCCAAGATTCACAAGTCGGTGGAGGTGGCGAGGCGCCAGATCGCGGCCGGCGCGCTCGGCCAGTGTTGCGCGACGCTGGCCGAGGCCGAGGTGATGGCCGATGCCGGCATCCCGGGCGTGCTGCTCTTCTCCCAGGTGGTGACCGAGCCCAAGATCGCGCGCCTTGCCGACCTAAACGCCCGCGCAGACGGGCTGCTCGTCGCCGTCGACGATGCTGCGGTGGTAGAGAGGCTCGCCGCGGCGGCGCTCGCGGCGGGCAAGCCGCTCCGCATGCTGGTGGATTTCGAGGTGGGCGGCCGGCGCACCGGCCTCGTCTCGATCGAAGATGCGGTGGCGCTCGCCCGCCACGTCGCCGGGACCGAGGGCGCCGTCTTTGCCGGGGTGCAGGGCTACAACGGCTCCTTCCAGCGCGAGCCCGATTTCGCCGCCCGCCGCGCGGAGCAGGAGCGCTGCACGGCACCGCTCGTCACGCTCTGCGAGCGTCTCGCGGCGGCGGAGCTTGCGCCCGAGATCGTCTCCGGCGGCGGCACCGGCACCTACGCGATCGATGCGGACGCCGGCCTCTTCACCGAGTGCCAGGCCGGCAGCTACATCTTCATGGACGTGAACTACGCCGACACGCCCTTCGAGCCCGACAACCCCCACCCCTTCGAGACGTCGCTGTTCGTCCGCACCACGGTTATCAGCGCGCGGGACGAATTCGCGGTCACAGACGCCGGGATCAAGGAGCTACAGCGCGAGGAGTTCCCGCCCCGCGTGGCGGCAGGCGCGCACCCGGATACGCTCTACGAGCTGGTAGGCGACGACATGGGCCGCATCACCGTGCCGGAGGGCGCGCCGCTGCCGCAGGTGGGCGACGCGCTGGAGTGCATCGCGCCGCACTGCTACCAGACGCTACTGCTCTACGACGTCTACCACTGCGTGCGGGGCGACACGCTGGTGGACATCTGGCCGATCCAGGCGCGCTCCCAGTGGTAGCGGGAGATGGTGGACAGTATCGCCGGCCTTCGCCACCATGACGAAGACGCCAGCCAATCCCTGTCGGAGGGTGGTCATGTGGAAAGGACGGGCCGTCACGGCCGGGATCGCGGCGCTCGGCCTGAGCGTTCTCGCCTCGGGCGAAGCGCAGGCGAAGGTGGAGGGCGATACCGTCTATCTCGGCGCGGCGGTGTCGCTCACGGGCAAATACACCACCGCCGGCGAGCACACCCAGCGGGGCTACGATCTCGCGGTCAAGACGATCAACGATGCCGGCGGCATCACGGTCGGCGGCGACACGTATCGTCTGGAAGTCATCTACTACGACGATGAATCGACGCCCGCGCGGGGCGCGCAGCTCGCGGAGCGGCTGATCAACCAGGACGGCGTGGACTTCATGCTGGGCCCGTACAGCTCCGGTCTCACCAAGGCCATCGCGCCGGTCACCGAGCAGTACGGCGTGCCCATGGTGGAGGCGAACGGGGCCTCGCTCCAGCTCTTCAACAAGGGCTATCGCTACCTCTTCGCGGTGCTGTCGACCACGGAGCAGTACCTGGCCAGCGCAGTCGCGCTCGCGGCCGAACTTGCCGAACGCGAGGGGCGCGACCCGGCGACGCTGAAGCTCGCGGGCGCCTTCGAGAACGACCCCTTCAGTCAGGACATTCGCGCGGGCGTGCTCGCCGATGCGGAGAAGTTCGGCATCCAGGTCGTGATCGACGACCAGCTTCCGCCCGAGTTGAACGACATGGCGGCGACGCTTGCCAAGACGAAGGCGGTGAAGCCCGATATCCTCGTCGTCTCGGGCCACTCCAAGGGTGCGGCGCTCGCCGTCAGGCAGGTCGAGGAGATGCGGGTCGACGTGCCGATGCTGGCGATCACGCACTGCGACAGCGCGGACGTGATCGGCAAGTTCGGCGCGGCGTCGGAGTACACGCTCTGCGCGAGCCAGTGGGCGCCGACGCTCTCCTACAGCGACGACACCTTCGGCTCGGCGGCCGATTTCGCCGCGACCTTCGAGGCGGAATACGGCTACGCGCCGCCCTACCAGGCCGCCGAATCCGCCGCCGCGGTGCTGGTCTTCGCCGACGCCTTCGAGCGCGCCGGCGGCTTCGGCAAGGACGCGGTGCGCGATGCGCTGGCAGCGACGGAGATGCAGACCTTCTACGGCAACATTGAGTTCGACGAGACCGGCAAGAACATCGCGAAGCCGATGGTGCTCTACCAGATCCAGGACGGCGCCTACGTCGTGGTCGCGCCGACCAGGTGGGCAGCCTCGGAGGTCCGCCACCCGACGCCGCCATGGTCCGAGCGATAGGCGGTGCCTGCGCGCCCCGTTCTCACGGGGAAAGATAGCCGGCTCGGGGTGACGGCGACCCGACCCCTGCCGGCCGGCTGAAAATGGCAGCAAACGTCGCGCTTCTAGGCGACGCGCCGTTCCTCATCCTCCAGCTTCTGCTGGACGGGTTGATGATCGGCGCCATCTTCGCCGTCGCCGCCTACGGCATGGCGCTGGTCTGGGGCGTGATGAACGTCATCAACGTCGTCCAGGGCGAGCTGGTCATGCTGGGCGGCTTCATCGCCTACCAGCTCACCCTCTGGGGCCTGAGCCCGCTCTGGGGCGTGCCCGTGGCCGCCATCGTCCTCTATTTCGTCGGCGCCGGCCTGCATCACGTCGTGATCCGGCGCGTTGCGGACCGCGACATGTTCATCTCGCTGCTCGCCACGTTCGGGCTCTCCATCTTGCTGCAGCAGCTCATGAACCAGATCTGGGGCGGCGACGTGAAGACGGCCCAGTCGGGCCTCGGCACGTGGTTCCTGCTCGACTACACGGTGACCGTCTCGCAGATGAAGGTCGCGGCCTTCGGCGGCGCCATCGCCATCGGGAGCGTGCTCATCCTCTTCCTCAAGAGGAGCAGGCTGGGCCAGGCGATCCGCGCCACCGCGCAGAACCCGCGGGCCGCGCGCATCCTCGGCATCGACACCAACCGCGTCTTCGCCGCCACCTACGGCATCAACGCTGCGCTCTGTGGTGCGGCCGGTGCGCTGGTGGTGATGGCCTACTCGGTCCACCCCTACATCGGGCTGCCCTACACCGTGCGCTCCTTCATGATCGTGATCGTGGCGGGGCTCGGCAATCTGCCGGGCGTGATCGTGGCGGGCCTCGGCCTCGGCGCGGCGGAGAACTTCGCCGGCTTCATCCTGGGCGTGCAGTACCAGGTGGCCTTCGTCTTCATCCTCCTGGTGGTGATCCTCGTGATCCGCAGCTCCCTGCTGCAGCGGCGCCGGCAGTTCCTCAAGTGACGCTCCGCCGCCAGCCGCTGCTCATGCTGGGCGTCGCCGCTCTGGGCGTTGCGCTCCCCTTGGTGGTGCCCGATTACCGCGCGCAGATCGCGATGCTTTGGGCGCTGATCATCATGGCGCAGACCTGGGACATCACCGGCGGACAGACTGGCTACAACAGTTTTGGCAACATCCTCTTCTTCGGCGTCGGCATGTACGCCTCGGTCGTCGTGCAGCGGGACGCCGGACTCGACTACTTCCCCGGCCTTATCCTCGGTATGGTCACCGGCGCCGGGATTGCGGCCCTTCTCGCCATAGTGCTGGGCTCCATGATCCTGCGCATGCGGGGCCACTACTTCGCCATCGCGACGCTCGGGCTCGGCATCGCCGCCGGCGAGATCGCGGGCGGCTGGGACTACGTGGGCGCAGGCTCCGGCCTCTCGCCGCCACTCTTCCCGGCAGCGCCTGCGACCGCCAACCTCTTCTTCGCCTACCTCTACTTCGGCCTTGCCGCGCTCCTCTTCGCCGCGCTGGCCGCGCTCTACCGGACCCGCTTCGGCCTGGCGCTGAACGCCATTCGCGACAACGAGGACAAGGCCGAGGCGATGGGCCTTCACACCGGCCTCTACAAGGTCACGGCCTGGACCATGGCGGCCTTCGTTCTGGGCCTCGTGGGGGGCGCCATGGGCAACATGCTGGGCTTCGTCGACCCGCGGGATACCGCCTTCGCCGGCGCCACCTTCGGCGTCTGGATGGTGCTGATGGCCATTCTCGGCGGCAAGGGGACGCTCTGGGGCCCGGTGCTGGGCGCCACGATCTTCCACATCACGCAGGAGCTGCTCTGGACCCACCTGCTTGGCTGGCAGCGGGTTGCGCTCGGCGTCATCATCGTCGCCATCGTGGTGTTCTTCCCGCAGGGCATTCTCGGCTGGACGCGGACGCGCTGGCCCGCGCGTCACGAGCGCCAGGAGCACGGGAGCGAGCGTGCATGAGCGCGCAGCTCGCGATCCAGGGCGCGACCAAACGCTTCGGCGGCATCACCGCCAACGAGGACATCTCGCTGGAGGTGCCGGAAGGCAAGGTGGTGGGCCTGATCGGGCCGAACGGGTCCGGCAAGTCGACCCTCTTCAACTCCATCGTCGGCTATCACCCGGTGGACGGCGGCTCCATCCGCTTCGAGGGGCGCGAGATCACGCGACTGCGGACCGCCGAGATCGCGCGCCTCGGCCTCATCCGCACCTTCCAGCAGACCCACGTCTTCGTGCAGATGACCTGCATGAAAAACATGGCAATCAGCGATGCGGAAGCGGGACACGGGCTCTTCCAGCTCATGCGGCCGGTCTCCGCCGAGACCCGCGAGCGGGCGGAGGCGCTGCTCGCCTTCTGCGGCCTCTACGGCAAGCGCCACCTGATGGCGGGCGAGCTCTCCTTCGGCCAGCGCAAGCTGCTGGAGCTTGCCATGGCGCTGATGGTGCGCCCGCGCATGCTGCTGCTCGACGAGCCCACGGCAGGCATCAACCCGACGCTCATCAACGGCGTGATCGAGCGGCTGCAGCGCGCCAACCGGGAGTTCGGCGTGACGCTCTTCGTTATCGAGCACAACATGCGTGTCATCATGAGCCTGGCCGAGCACATCCATTGCCTGGCCCACGGCCGCCTGCTCGCGAGCGGCCCGCCTGAGGCGCTGCGCGACGATCAGCGCGTGATCGACGCCTACCTGGGGGCGCGCTGATGGCAGCCCCGCCGCCCGGCCCCGGCACCGAGGTGCCCATGGACTTCGAGACCGCGCTTTCGGTCGACGCGGTGGAGGAAGCCGCGCGGGAGCTGGCCGGCGAAGGGCCGGCTCGGGAAGACCTGGAGGCGCTCGCAGGCGGCGAGCCCGCCATCGACATCCGGGGTCTGCGCGCAGGCTACGGCCGCATGGAGATCCTCCACGGCATCGACCTCGTGGCGGGCCAGGGCCAGTCGCTCTGCCTCATCGGCCCCAACGGTGCCGGCAAGTCCACCGTTCTCCATTCCGCCTTCGGCTTCGCCGACGTGATGGCCGGTAGCATCCAGGTGGGCGGGCGGGACGTCACCCGCCTCGCCTCCAGCCGCCGCCTCGCCGATGCCGGCGTCGCCTACGTGCTGCAGGACAACTCCGTCTTCCCCGACATGACGGTGGAGGAGAACCTGCTCATGGGCGGATTCCTGCTCGACCGGCAGGCTGCCGCGAAGCAGGCGGCGGAGCGCGTGTTCGACCGGTACGAGACGCTCGCCCGGCGCAGGCACCGGAGAGCCGGCGTGCTTTCCGGCGGCGAACGGCGCCTGCTGGAAATCTCCCGCGCGCTCATCATGGAGCCGGACGTGCTGCTGGTGGACGAGCCTTCCATCGGGCTGGAGCCCCGCTTCATCGACATGGTGTTCGAGATCCTGGCGGACCTGCAGCGCCGCGACGGCAAGACCATCATGATGGTGGAGCAGAACGCGAAGAAGGGGCTCGAGTTCGCCGATATAGGCTACGTCCTCGTCTCCGGCCGCCTCGCCATGGCCGGCCCCGGCGACGCCCTGCTCGAAGACCCCGAGGTGGGCCGGCTGTTCCTGGGCGCGTGAGCCAACGTCGCGGGATGCGTGCCGGGGAGAACGGGGTGCTCCCGAACCTGGCTGCCGGGTGAGCGCAGGGAGCGCCCCGTCCCCGCCAGACACAATGTCCCGTGCGTCGTCCTCGCCGACGTCGCATGGTTATCCATCGCCGCGTAAGCTAAGGTTTCGCCGGCCGACCTCGTCACCGAGGAAGGCACTTCCACCGCCCGCGCCGCGCACGATGCGGTTCCCGGACCCAAAGAAGCAGGACAGCCATGGCCGCTTTCGACGACCTGATCGCGGCCTGGCCGGCGTGGCCTACGATTCTCGGTGCGCACCTTCTGCTCATCGTCGTTCCGGCGGGTGCAGCGTTTCTCGCCCTCCATGTCTGGAAGGGCAATCCATTCCGCGGGCGCAAGATCCAGCCCGGTCTCGCACCGTCCCACGCGATCCGGCGCGAGGTCTTCTATTCGCTTCTCACGGCGTTCATCTTCGCGCTCAACGGCGTCTTCATCTACGTCTCGACGGCGAATGGCTGGACGCTGATTTACACGGATTTCGCGGATTACGGCTGGCTTTACGGCGCCTTGAGTCTGGCGGTGACCATCGTGCTTCACGATGCCTACTTCTATTGGACGCATCGCCTGATGCACCATCCGCTTCTCTTCGACCGGTTCCACCGGCTGCATCATGAATCGCACAGCCCGTCACCCTGGGCGGCTTATGCCTTCGCGCCCCTGGAGGCTGTGATTCAGGCCATGTTCCTGACGATCCTCATATTCGTCCTGCCGCTGCACGTCACGGTCATATACCTGTTCATGATTCACATGATCGTCCGGAATGTCGTCGGCCACAGCGGCTTCGAGCTGTTTCCGCGGGGCATGCCGGCGCATGCGGTGCTCGGCGTCTTGACCACGAATACACATCACGACCTTCATCACAGCTCCAGGGGGTCCAATTACGGCCTCTACTTCACCTGGTGGGACCGCCTGGCAGGCACGGAGCATCCGAATTACCGGGAGGTCTTCGATCGCGTGACGCGCGGGCGGGAGAGGAAGGTGGCCTCACCGTCGAGTGTGCTGCGGGCATGGCGCCCGACCGCAATCGGCAATGAAAGTACCGGACGTGGCCCGGCGCGAAACGACGACCCTCGTGACATGTTCAACGCCGACGGTTTGGAACGTCAGGCGGTGCCAGACGCGCGCGCCGACTGACACGCGAGCGCACACGTTGACCCGCGCGACACAGGTCGTGACATCGGTAAGAAATTCGGGCTAAAGTCCGCCGGCTTCGAGAGGTTGTAACAGGCCACCCTTCGAGGAGGGACGCCGGTCCGCGAGTTTCGCGCGCCGGCGCGGGCTTCGTTGGGGCGGGAGTAGTGCGTGTTCGATAGTCTGTCCACCAGGCTGAACGGGGTCTTCGAGACGCTGACGCGGCGCGGCGCGCTGAGCGAGGCGGACGTGAGCGCCGCGCTCCGCGACGTGCGGATCGCCCTGCTCGAGGCGGACGTGGCGCTCCCGGTGGTCAAGGACTTCATAGCCGGCGTGAGCGCGAAGGCGGTCGGTACGGACGTGCTGAAGAGCGTGGCGCCGGGCCAGCAGGTGATCAAGATCGTGAACGATCACCTGATCGAGATGCTGGGCGGCGAGACCGCGGAGATCAGCATCGCCGCCGCGAGCCCGCCCGCCGCCGTGCTCATGGTGGGCCTCCAGGGCTCCGGCAAGACCACGACGACCGCCAAGCTCGGCCGCTTCTTCCGGGTGACCCACAAGAAGCGCGTGCTGATGGCCTCGCTCGACACCAGCCGGCCGGCGGCCATGGAGCAGCTCGCGACGCTTGCCGTGCAGGCCGAGGTCGACGTGCTGCCGGTGATTCCCGGTGAGCGCGCGGTCGCCATCGCGCGGCGCGCGATGAAGGCGGGCGCGCAGGAGGGTCACGACGTGGTCCTGCTGGATACCGCAGGCCGCCTCCACGTGGACGACGAGCTGATGGCCGAGTGCGCCGCCGTGCGCGATGTCGCCATGCCGGCCGAGACCCTGCTCGTGGCGGACGCGCTGACCGGTCAGGACGCCGTCACCATCGCGAGCGCCTTTCACGAGCGCATCGGGCTTACCGGCATCGCGCTCACCCGCGTGGATGGCGACGGGCGGGGCGGGGCCGCGCTTAGCATGCGCGCGGTGACCGGCTGTCCGATCAAGCTCATCGGCGTCGGCGAGAAGCTCGACGCCATCGAGCCGTTTCATCCGGATCGCATCGCGTCCCGCATCCTCGACATGGGCGACGTGGTCTCGCTGGTCGAACGCGCGCAGGAGACCATCGAACGCGAGGAGGCCGAGCACCTTGCGCGGAAGGCCAGGAAGGGCGGCTTCGACCTCGACGATCTCTCCAAGCAGATCGACCAGGTGCGGAAGATGGGCGGCATGGAAGGGCTGCTCGGCATGCTGCCGGGCGTCGGCAAGGTCAAGCGCCAGCTCGCCGAGGCCAATATCGACGTCAAGCTGCTCGAACGCCAGCAGGCGATCATCAGCTCGATGACGCCGGCCGAGCGTCGCAACCCGAAGCTGCTTAACAGCTCGCGCAAGCGGCGCATCGCCGGTGGCTCCGGCACCAGCGTGCAGGACGTGAACCGCGTGCTGAAGTCGGTGAAGCAGATGAATATCGTGATGAAGCGGGCCAACAAGCTGGGCGAGAAGGGCCTCATGCGGCACGGAATTCCCGGCCTGGTGCCGCCCCGCTGACCTTGAAACCCGGACGAAAGAGAGTGGAGAGAGCATGGCACTGAAGATTCGCCTATCCCGCGCAGGCGCCAAGAAACGCCCGTTCTACCGCGTGGTCGTGGCCGACAGCCGCAGCCCCCGCGACGGGCGCTTCCTGGAACGGCTCGGGACCTACGACCCGATGTTGCCCAAGGACCACCCGGAGCGCGTGCGGCTCAACGAGGAGCGCATTCGCCACTGGCTCGATGTCGGCGCGCTGCCGTCGGAGCGCGTGGCGCGCTTTCTCGGCGCCGCCGAGATCATCCCGATGCCGGCGCAGCGCAACAACCCGCAGAAGGCCAAGCCCAAAGCGAAGGCGGTGGAGCGCGCGGCAGCACGGGCCGAGAAGGCAGAGGCGGCAGCCAGCGCCAAGGCCGAAGCGCCTGCGGAGGCCGAGGCCGCGCCCGGGGCAGCCGCACCGGAGGAGGCAGCACCTGAAGAGGCCCCGGCCGACGGGGCTGGCGATGGTGAGGGCGAAGCGAAAGCCGCCGACTCAGGCCGCATACAGCGCGCCTGACGGCTCTGCCGCACCCGCGGAGCCGGCAGCGGCGGGGCGGGCGCAGACGGTCTGCCTCGGGCGGATCGTCGGCGCCCACGGCGTGCGCGGCATCGTGCGCGTACGCAGCCATACGGCCGATCCGGACGACCTCACCGCCTATGGCCCGCTCAGCGACGCAGCCGGCACCCAGCGCTTCGCGCTCTCGGTCACCGGGCACGTGAGGGGTTTGCTGCTGGCCCGCATCGAAGGCGTGGAGGACCGCAATGCGGCGGAGGCGCTGCGTGGCACCGACCTCCACATCGCGCGCGCGGCACTGCCGCCGACGGAGGGCGAGGAGTACTACCACGTCGATCTCCTCGGCCTCCGGGCGGAGAGCGCGGACGGCGATGCCCTCGGCCGGGTGAGCGCCATTCACGACCACGGCGCCGGCCCCATCGTCGAGATTCAGCCGCCGGACGGCCCGTCGGCCCTGATCCCCTTCACGCGGGAGCACGTGCCCACCGTCGACATCGAAGGCGGCCGCCTGGTCGTCGCCGTGCTGGAGGATGGCTCGTGACCACCGCCACGCGCGATGACGGGCAGGCGAGCGCCGGGCGCTGGTGCGCGCGTGTCCTCACGCTCTACCCGGACGTCTTTCCCGGGCCGCTCGGCGCCGCACTTGCAGGCCGGGGACTCGAATCCGGCCTCTGGCGGCTGGAAACGGTGGACATCCGCCGCTTTGCAAGCGATAAACACGGCTCCGTCGACGATCACCCGTTCGGCGGCGGGGCGGGTATGGTCATGCGCCCCGATGTCCTGGCAGCGGCCATCGATTCCGTTGGGCCGGCAGAAGGGAGCGCGCCGCGCTTCCTGCTCTCGCCGCGCGGTGCCCCGCTGACCCAGGAGCAGGTGAAG
>JAPPMY010000065.1 GCA_028818855.1 Rhodospirillales bacterium | reverse complement strand
TTCCGAGCTGATCGCCGTCTACCTCGCCGACCGCATCGAGCGGGGCGATTCGCTCAAGGAGGCGATGGATCGCTCGGTGAACGAGCTCGACGGCGTCTTCACCTACCTGGTGGCGACGGCAAACAGCCTCGGCATGGCCAAGGACACCATGGCCGCCAAGCCCATGGTGCTCTACGAGAGCGACGACTTCGTGGGCCTCGCCTCCGAGGAGGTCGCCATCCGCGGCATCATGCCCGACGAGATCGACACCTGGGATCCCTACGAGGGGGAGGTCAAGGTATGGCAGAACTGAGCCCCGACGACCGGCACAAATCCCACGACATGGGGCTGCACGCGGAGCAGCTCGCCGGCCGTACCCAGCAGGTCTTCTTCGTCCCCGAGGAGGGCGACAACTACACCTACCCCGAGGGCTTCGCCGTCGATTTCAGCAAGAAGGCGACGATCGACGCAAAGGACATGGAAGGGCCCGACGTCAACCTCCGTATCCGCGAGCTGATGGGCGAGGGCTACGGCCACATCGTGGTCCAGAACCCGCTGGCCAAGCACTCGCTCGGCGTCGGTATCCTCAACCGGCTCAAGCTCGATTTCGAGGGCAGCCTCGGCTACTTCGGTTGCGGCCTGGTCGACGGCCCCAACATCCACATCAAGGGCCGGGTCGGCTGGTCCTGCGCCGAGAACATGATGGCGGGCGTCGTGGTTGTGGAGAAGAACGCGGGCTCCACCTTCGGCGCGGCTCTACGGGGCGGCGACCTCGTCTGCAGGGGCGACGTGGGCTCGCGCACCGGCATCGACATGAAGGGCGGCACCATCCTCATCGGCGGGCGCGCCGGCGCGTTCACCGGCTTCATGATGCAGCGCGGGCGCATCGTCATCCTGGGCGATGCCGGCCCCAACCTCGGCGATTCGCTCTATGACGGCACGATCTACGTCGGCGGCACCATCGAGTCCCTCGGCGTCGACGCCGTTCCCGGCGAGATCACCGATGTCGAGGCGCGCTGGCTCGAGAAGAAGCTCTCGACCTATGGGTTGGAAGCGCCGGGCGGCGTCGGCAACCTGACCAAGATCGTCGCCGGCAAGCAGCTCTGGAACTACGACAACCTCGAGCCGACCGAGAAGAAGATCGCGCTCTAGGCGAGCGCAGCCTCTCGCTACCCATCTAAGGAGCCCGTCATGGCCAGCGACAGACGCGAAGCCGTCGCCAACCGGCCCAGCCGCAACCGGCACATTCTGGGGCGGAGCAGCATCTTTTCGCCGGAGGTGATCGACGACATCCACATCAAGGCGGAGCTCGGCCGCTACCGGATGCGGGGCTTCTCGCTCTTCAAGAACATCCCGACCTTCGACGACCTCACCTTCCTGCCGGGCACGCTCACGCGCTTCGTGATCGAGGGCTACCGCGAGAAGTGCACGACCACGACGGTGATCGGGCCCAAGGCCAAGCGCCCGCTGGTGCTCGACATCCCGGTCTACGTCACCGGCATGAGCTTCGGCGCGCTCTCGTACGAGGCCAAGACGGCGCTCGCCCGCGGCGCCACCATGGCCGGCACCGCCACGTGCTCCGGCGAGGGCGGGATGATCCCCGACGAGCGGCGCTATTCCGAGAAGTGGCTCTACCAGTGCATCCAGTCGCGCTACGGCTTCAACCCGCACCACTTGAGGCTGGCGGATGCCTGCGAGTTCTTCATCGGCCAGGGCTGCAAGGTGGGCCTCGGCGGCCACCTGATGGGCCAGAAGGTTACCGACCAGGTGGCGGAGATGCGCTCGCTGCCGGCCGGTATCGACCAGCGCTCGCCGGCGCGGCACCCGGATTGGCTCGGGCCGGACGACCTCGCGCTCAAGATCAACGAGATCCGGGAAGCCACCAACGCGGAGATCCCGATCCAGCTCAAGCTCGGCGCCGCCCGCGTCTATGACGACGTGCGCATGGCCATCAAGACCGGGCCGGACAGCATCTATATCGACGGCATGGAGGGCTCCACCGGCGCCGGCCCGCACCTGGCGACCGAGGAGACCGGCGTGCCCGGCATCGCCGCGATTCGCCAGGCGCGCAAGGCGCTCGACGACCTCGGCGCTTCCGGCAAGATCAGCCTCGTCTACGCCGGCGGCGTGCGGAACGGCGGCGACATCGCCAAGGCGCTTGCGCTCGGCGCCGACGCCTGCGCTATCGGCCACTCGGTAATGATGGCGCTCAACTGCAACAAGGATATCCCGGAGGCCGACTACGAAACCGAGATCGGGGTCGAGGCCGGCTACTGCTACCACTGCCACACCGGCCGCTGCCCCGTGGGCGTCGCCACCCAGGACCCGGAGCTGCGCAAGCGGCTCGACCCCGACGAGGCGGCGGAGCGGGTCTACAACTTCCTCCACACGCTGACGCTGGAATGCCAGATGATGGCGCGGGCCTGCGGCAAGACCGACGTGCACAGCCTGGAGCCGGAAGACCTCGCGGCGCTCACCATGGAGGCCTCGGCCATGGCGCAGGTGCCGCTCGCGGGCTCCCAGCACACCGTCGGCCGCCCCGACATGAACCGCTACTAGGACCGGAGTTGTGCCATGAGCGACAAGACCGGCGACGTCGACTACTACCTGAGCCAGAGCGGCCTCGACAGCGAGCGCGAGAAGGAGATCGGCCAGCACATCGGCTATCGCTACGATGTGAACCTGGTGCCCGACTACGAGCGGCTCACGCCCTTCCTCAAGCGCTATATCGAGACCATGGGCTGGACCGACCTGAACTGGCTGGAAGACGTCCACATGGGCTACGAGGAAGGCCGGCCCGCGGTGTTCGACCGCAACATCAACGGCTGGGTCACGGTGCCGGAGGACCTGGAGCTGCCCGACAACCAGCAGGACCGCGACATGCTCGCCCGCGAGCTGCTGGTGAAGTTCCAGATGTCGCCCCGCCACCCGATGACGGACCTCAACGGGGTGTACCGGAAGTTCTAGACGCCTTCAACGTCGCCGCACCGTGCCCTGCAGAACGGGGACCGGACATGGGCGCGGACGGCGGTGAGAGTTATAAGATCTCGTGCGCCTTGATCGTGCTGTTTCTATAGAGTCCCGCCACGAAAGGCGGAGGCGTCTTCGCCGCGAAGCGGGCGATGCGGCGTCTTCCCTTCACCAGCAGCTCGGCAATGTCCGCCCCGGTCGCGTTCTTCATCCGGATCACGATGACCCGCGCCGAATGCCGGCGGATCGCCTCGTGCTCGGCGGCGCGGTAGCGGACGTTCCTGTCCTTCGTGATCGCCACCCAGCCGCTGCGCCCCACGAGCGCGATCCATTCCTCGTCCGGCGCGGCCTGCGGCAGGTGGTCGTCATGCACTTCGACCGCCATCCCCTCCGAACGAAGCCGGTCTGCGATGATGTGCCTTCCGAGGCTGCGATCGATGAAGAGTGTCGGTTCAGGCTGCGGCCTGGAGCTCGCACCGGATCGCTTCTTCGATTTCCTCATGCCCGCGCTCATAGTCGTGCGCCAGATCGCTGATGGATTCACCGGCCTTGTAGCGTTCGGCGATGAGGTGGGTGGCGACGCCCGTGCCGGCGATCACGGGACGACCGGCGGAGAGCCTCGGGTCGATGACGACCATCGTGGGCGTTTCGCCCATGGCGGAGCGAGTGAACGGGTAGAGCTTGATCGGGACGCCAGCGGGGTCGCGGTCGATCCGCCGGAGGGCTGCGCTGATGATTTCCCGCATGGCCGTTTGGCCCGCCCGACTGATGTTGATGAGCTGGCCATACTGCTGGGTGAAGAGGTCAAGCCCGTCCGTTTCCAGCTCGCGACTGACGAGCGGATGGCGCCTGTCCATTGCATGCCGGGCATGCGCTGCCAGGTACTGGATCGCCCGTCGAATGCTCGGCATCTTCACCTCGTGCTGCCGCCGAATGGCGGCGAGGACATGAAGCTCGGTAAGGTTGAGGAAGGAGAGCAGCGTCGGCGCGTGCGCGGGCACTTCGATCAGCGGCGCGTAGTTGTCACGGCCCACCGACCAATAGCGAATGGTGGCTGCGGGCACGCCGAGGTAGTGGGCGGCTTCCGAGAGCGTGTAGGCGGGAAGCTCGCGGGGATCGTCCGTCCGCGTTCGACGTCTCGCCATCGGTCGGCCTCCTGGAAGCAATGACCAACTTTTGAGTCAAAAGAGCTTATAGCGCGATCGCCGCCCGCACTCCATTCCGGCCATATCCACCGTCCGTCCGAGATGGGAGAAACAGCGCGAGCGGCGGGATGGCGGGTGCAATCCAATCCCGCGTCTGCAGCGAAAACCCCGTGACTCACGCGGCCCCTTCGCCCTGAAGGACGGAGAGCGAGGCAGCGACGTTATGGTCCGCGCGCCCTCTCCGTCTTCGGGAGAGGAGGCAGCGGGCTTGCGGGTCCTGGCTTCGCGCTCAGGAAACGGGTGGTGGGACCGGTGCCTCGTGGCCGCCCAGAGGAGGCAGGACGCTCACGTCCGCGTCGTCGTCCGAGTCGAGCCCGTGGAGCGCCGCTTCGTCCGCGTCCGTCCACTCGATGGGCACGAGCGGGGCCACAAGCGCGTGCTTCAGGATGTCGTCCATGGACTCGACCGAGATGATGGTGAGGTCCTTCTTCACGTTGTCGGGGATGTCGTCGAGGTCCTTCTCGTTTTCTTTCGGGATCAGGACCGTCGTGAGACCCCCGCGCAGCGCCGCCAGCATCTTCTCCTTGAGGCCGCCGATCGGCAGCACGCGTCCGCGCAGCGTGATCTCGCCGGTCATGGCGATCGACTTCCTGACCGCGATTCCGGTCAGCACCGAGACGATGGACGTCACCATGGCGACGCCGGCAGACGGGCCGTCCTTGGGCGTCGCACCCTCCGGCACGTGCACGTGGATGTCGCGCTTGCTGAGGATCGTCGGATTGATGCCGAACTCGACCGCGCGCGACTTGACGTAGCTCTCTGCCGCCTGCACCGACTCCTTCATCACGTCGCCGAGCTTGCCGGTGGAGATCACGCGGCCCTTGCCCGGCAGCGTGACCGACTCGATGGAGAGCAGCTCGCCGCCGACCTCGGTCCAGGCGAGGCCCGTGGTGACGCCGACCATGTCCTCGTGCTCGACCTCGCCGTAGCGGAACTTGCGGACGCCGGCGAACTTCTTGAGGTTGCGCCGGGTGATGCGAACCTTCTCGCGGCCTTCCGCCACGATCTCCCGCGTCGCCTTGCGCGCGAGGTTCGCGAGCTCCCGCTCCAGATTGCGGACGCCGGCCTCGCGGGTGTAGTAGCGGATGAGGTCGACCAGCGCCTCGTCCGAGATCGACCACTCGCCCTTCTTGAGCGCGTGCGCCTTGGCCTGCTTCGGGATCAGGTGGCGCTTGGCGATCTGGATCTTCTCGTCCTCGGTGTAGCCGGGGATGCGAATCGTCTCCATCCGGTCGAGCAGGGCCGGCGCCATCCTGAGCGTGTTCGCCGTGGTGATGAACATCACGTCCGAAAGGTCGTAGTCGACCTCCAGGTAGTGGTCGTTGAACGTGTTGTTCTGCTCCGGATCCAGCACCTCCAGCAGGGCGGAGGCAGGATCGCCCCGGAAGTCGGCACCCATCTTGTCGACCTCGTCGAGGAGGAAGAGGGGGTTGGACGACTTCGCTTTCTTCATCGACTGGATGATCTTGCCGGGCAGCGAGCCGATGTAGGTGCGGCGGTGGCCGCGAATTTCGGCCTCGTCCCGCACGCCGCCGAGCGAGAAGCGCACGAAGTTGCGCCCCGTCGCGCGTGCCACCGACTTGCCGAGGGAGGTCTTGCCGACGCCGGGCGGGCCGACCAGGCAGAGGATCGGCCCCTTCATCTTGCGCGAGCGCTGCTGGACCGCGAGGTACTCGAGGATCCGCTCCTTGACCTTCTGCAGCCCGTAGTGGTCGTCGTTCAGGATCTTCTCGGCGTTCTTGATGTCCTTCTTGATACGGGTGCGCTTCTTCCACGGGATCGACAGCATCCAGTCGAGGTAGTTGCGGACCACCGTGGCTTCGGCCGACATCGGGCTCATCGAGCGCAGCTTCTTGACTTCGGCAAGCGACTTCTCGCGCGCCTCCTTGGAGAGCTTCGTGGCCTTGATGCGGGCCTCGAACTCCGCCGCCTCGTCGCGCCCGTCCTCGCCCTCGCCCAGCTCCTTCTGGATCGCCTTCATCTGCTCGTTCAGGTAGTACTCGCGCTGCGTCTTCTCCATCTGGCGCTTGACGCGCGAGCGGATGCGCTTCTCGACCTGAAGCACCCCGATCTCGCCCTCCATCAGCGAGATGACGCGCTCCAGCCGGCCGCTGACCGAGCCGATCTCCAGCAGCTCCTGCTTCTCCTCGAGCTTGATGGAGAGGTGGGAGGCGATCGTGTCCGCGAGCTTGCTCGGCTCCTCGATCTGGTTCACCGAGACCAGAACCTCCGGCGGCACCTTCTTGTTGAGCTTCACGTATTGCTCGAACTGGTTCGCCACCGAGCGGCCGAGCGCCTCCAGCTCGCCGGGGTCGCCCTCTTCTTCCTCCATCTTCTCGGCCCGCGCCTCGAAGAACGCCGGGTTCTCGCGGAATTCGACGATCCGCGCCCGCGCGCCGCCTTCCACCAGCACCTTGACGGTGCCGTCCGGCAGCTTGAGGAGCTGTAGCACCGAGCCGACCACGCCGACGGTATGGATGTCCTTCGGCGCAGGGTCGTCCTGTGAGGCGTTCTTCTGCGCCACGAGGAGGATCTGCTTGTCGTCCTTCATGACGGTCTCGAGCGCGGCCACCGACTTCTCGCGGCCGACGAACAGCGGCACGATCATGTGCGGAAAGACGACGATGTCCCTGAGCGGCAGGACCGGGTAGCTCGGTATCGACGAGACGTCCAACATTCTCCCTCGCGCGCCTTGCGATTGCGCTTCAGAGCGGTGGCAGTTGCCACCGCCCTACCTCAGGCAAGGTAAGTACGATGGCGCTGTCGTTCAAGCGTCCCCTCAGGACGCGGACGAGCTCGCGTCCTCGAGCCGTTCGGAATAGATCAGGAGGGGCTGCGCCCGGCCCTCGACCACTTCGCGGTTGATGACGACTTCCTCGACCGAATCATAGCTGGGCAGGTCGAACATGGGGTCGAGCAAAATCCCCTCCAGGATGGAGCGCAAGCCGCGCGCACCGGTCTTCCGCGCGATGGCCTTGTGGGCGACCGCACGGAGCGCGTCGTCGGTGAAGGCCAGGGTCACGCTCTCCATGTCGAACAGCTTCTCGTACTGCTTCACGAGAGCGTTCTTCGGCTTGACCAGAATCTCCACCAGAGCGTCCGCTTCCAGGTCGTCGAGAGTGGCCAGGACCGGCAGCCTGCCGACGAACTCGGGGATGAGACCGAAGCCCAGCAGGTCTTCCGGCTCGACCTCCCGCAGGATTTCGCCGGTCTTGCGCTCGTCCGGCGCGCGCACGTCGGCGCCGAAGCCGATCGCCATGCCGCGCCCGCGCTGAGAGATGATCTTCTCAAGGCCCGAGAAGGCGCCACCGCAGATGAACAGGATGTTGGTCGTGTCGACCTGCAGGAACTCCTGCTGCGGATGCTTGCGCCCGCCCTGGGGCGGAACCGAGGCCACGGTGCCTTCCATGATCTTGAGCAGCGCCTGCTGCACGCCCTCGCCCGAGACGTCCCGCGTGATCGACGGGTTGTCGGACTTGCGGGCGATCTTGTCCACCTCGTCGAGGTAGACGATGCCGCGCTGGGCACGCTCGACATTGTAGTCGGCCGCCTGGAGCAGCTTGAGGATGATGTTCTCGACATCCTCGCCCACGTAGCCGGCTTCGGTCAGCGTCGTCGCGTCGGCCATCGTGAAGGGCACGTCGAGGATGCGGGCGAGCGTCTGGGCGAGCAGTGTCTTGCCGCAGCCGGTCGGCCCGATGAGCAGGATGTTGGACTTGGCGAGCTCGACCTCGTTGCCCTTGCTGCCGTGCGCGAGGCGCTTGTAGTGATTGTGCACGGCGACGGAGAGCACGCGCTTGGCGTGGTCCTGACCGATCACGTAGTCGGCCAATACTTCGCAAATCTCGGAAGGGGTGGGCACGCCGTCACGGCTCTTGACCCGCGCGCTCTTGTGCTCCTCGCGGATGATGTCCATGCAGAGCTCGACGCACTCGTCGCAGATGAAGACCGTGGGCCCCGCGATGAGCTTGCGAACCTCGTGCTGGCTCTTCCCGCAGAAAGAGCAGTACAGCGTGTTCTTCGAATCGCCGCCACTGGACTTGTTCATGTCCGCTCCGTGCCGTCGCCCGTCGGGACCTGCCTCGAAGAGCCGCCCTCAGGCTTGAGCGGCTCTTCTCCAGACAACCCGGACAGCGTGAGGTTGGCAAACACCCCGGCCCGTGTCTAGGCCCAACATGTGCTGTTTTCCATCCCCAATATGTAGTGCTTTTCGGCCTAGAATCGCAGGCCGGATGTACCACGCAGCGGCCGGCTCTCGCGCCCGCCGCGGTCCCTAACCGCCCTTTTTGGCGCTGCCCTTGGCCTCCGAGTCGTCCGGAGTCTCTGGCCGGCGCGCCACCACGTCGTCCACGATGCCGAAGTCCTTGGCTTCGTGGGGGGTCATGAACTTGTCGCGCTCCAGGTTCTCCTCGATGACGGCGATCTCCTGGCCGGTGTGGCTCACGTAGATATCGTTGAGGCGCTGGCGCAGCAACAGGATCTCCTTGGCGTGAATCTCGATGTCGCTGGCCTGCCCCTGGAAACCGCCCGACGGCTGATGCAGCATGATGCGGGCGTTGGGCAGGGCGAAGCGCTGTCCCTCTGCGCCGGCGGCCAGCAGCAGCGAGCCCATCGACGCCGCCTGGCCGATGCAGAGCGTCGCCACCGCCGGGCGCACGTACTGCATCGTGTCGTAGATTGCGAGCCCCGATGTCACCAGCCCGCCCGGGCTGTTGATGTAGACCGAGATGTCCTTGGTCGGGTTCTCCGATTCGAGGAACAGGAGCTGCGCGGTCACCAGGCTCGCGACCTCGTCGCCGATGCCGCCGGTGAGAAAGATGATCCGCTCCTTCAAGAGGCGCGAGTAGATGTCGTAGGCACGCTCGCCCCGGTTGGTCTGCTCCACGACCATCGGCACCAGGGTGTTGGCGTAGGTCTCGACGATGTCCGCCATGTCGCTCTTCCTTCCGCCGAGTGGGCTCAGTCCGACTTGTCCGGCGCGGCGCTCTCGTCCGCATCCGGCGCTGCATTCTCTTGTTCACCCGCCTCGGCGGACTCGGGTTCCGACGGCGTTTCGTCCTCGTCCGGATCGCGCAGCAGCGTCTCCACGTCGACGATCTCGTCCGAGACGGTGGCGAGCTCGCTCAGGAAGGCGATCACCTTGTCCTCGAACACCGTGGGGCGGAAGCGCTCGAGCGCCTGCGGCTGACTCCGGTAATACTCGAGGAGCCGCTGGGGCTCGGGGTGCCCGCGCGCGTTCATCATGGCGGCGCGGAGCAGGTCCTCCTGCTCCACCGTGATCTCGTTGGACCCGCCGATCTCCGCGATCAGGAGACCGAGGCGCACGCGGCGCTCTGCGATCTGCCGGAACTCCTCGCGCGCTTCCTCCTCCGGCTGATCGAGCATCTCGGCGATCTCGACTTCGCTCCCCTTGGCGTCGTTCTCGATCTGCTCCCAGACGGCCTCGAACTCCCGCTCGACCATGCCGGGCGGCACGTCGAAGCGGTAGTGCTCGTCGAGGAGATCGAGCAGCGAGCGCTTGAGGCGGGCCTGCGACGCGTGCTCGTACTGCTCCTGGATCTGTTCCCGGATCACGCCGCGCAGCGCGTCGAGGTTGTCGGCGCCGCGGCGCTCGGCGAAGGCGTCGTCGACCGAGACGGGAAGCCGCTCCCGCACTTCCTTGACCGTGATCCTGAAGACCGTGGCGGGGTCCGTCGCCCCGGCCTCGGTCGCGTCGCCTCCCTCCGACTCCGGCTCTGGCGGCGTGAGCGTCACCTCGCGCTCGTCCCCCGCCTCGGCGCCCACGAGCTGTTCCGTCATTTCCGGCATGAGCGCTTCGGTGTCGAGCTCGAGGGGCAGGTCCGTGCCGCTGCGCTCCGGCGCAGGCTTGCCGTCGACCTCGACGGCAATGTCGACCAGGAGCTGGTCGCCGGCCGCAGCGGGTCGTGGCGGCTCCACCGGCTCGAAGACCTTGTCGGCTTCGGCGAGGCGGCCGAGCGCGTCCTCCACGGACTCGTCGCTCACCTCGGCCTTGAGCCGGGTCACCTCAAGCTCGGCGAAATCGCCGAGCTCGATGCTCGGCAGGACCTCCATCCCCATGGTGAATTCGAGGTCCTTGCCCTCGTCGAAGGCGGTGATCTCGATCTCGGGCTGCATGGCGGGGCGCAGCGCGCGCTCCTCGATGATCTCGCGCGAGCGGGTCTCGATCGTCTGCTGCAGCACTTCGCCCATCACCCGCGGCTGATAGTGCCGCCGCATGATGGAGAGCGGCACCTTGCCGCGCCGAAACCCCTTCATGGTAACGGTCCTGCGCAGCTCGTCGAGCCGCCCCTCGATATCGGCTTCGAGGTCGGCCGCCGGCACCGTCACCTTGAGCTCGCGCTTCAGTCCCTCGGAGAGGGTCTCCGTCACCTGCATGGTCTAACGCTCATGTCGTACTCCGCATTTCCGGCGTTCGCCGGATGGGGCGGGCTGAGTCGGCGATGGTGCGGGCGAAGGGATTCGAACCCCCACGGCCTTAGCCACGTGGTCCTAAGCCACGCGCGTCTACCAATTCCGCCACGCCCGCGCGCCTATCGCGCCCCCGTCACTGGTGAGCCGCCCCGGAGCGGAACGGCGTGGGGCGCCCTATAGCATAGAAGGGTGGTGGCAAGTCAAAAAGCCGCATGCCGGCGTTTCCGCCTTGAATGCCGGCCGGCGTGCTGATGATATCGCGGTGCGGATGGGTGGCCGAGCGGTCGAAGGCACCGGTCTTGAAAACCGGCAGGGGTGCAAGCCCCTCGTGGGTTCGAATCCCACCCCATCCGCCGCTTGCGTCTTATAAGATATTGATTTTTATTGTTTTATCTGATTCTTCAGATTCTGTGTCCCTCAGTTTGCCTCAAGAATTCGTGACGTGGTGCCCACCTGGACTCTAGCCCGCTGCTGCTCGCTAGCGTCATTCGTCGTTGCTTGACCTCTCGGGGTCAACGTGAATCGGCCCATTGCGGTGCCGATCGGCGCGGTAATTTATTGATCTTGCTGCATTGGGGGTTCGGCAAGGCGCGCTCAACATCACCTTGGGAGCTGACCTGGCAACCGGCCCTTCAGGGTGCGTCGGGCGTCTCGAACGACAACTGGTTGTCAGGGATATCCTCGGGAAGCATGAAACGCCGGTCGGCGCCGGCGTGAATACCGCCGCGCTCCAGGACCGCGCTGTCCGGCAGCTTCTTGAGCGGCGTGTAGCGCGGCATGTGATGGTCCTTGTATGGATCGTTGCGGGCGGCGTTGTAGCAGCAGAGCAGCACGTTGCGGCT